>JAZOXC010000042.1:0-37167 GCA_045659535.1 Acutalibacteraceae bacterium | reverse complement strand
TCCTTCATAATGTTGGTATTTCCAACATAAAAGTCTTTAAGGTTTTCGCCATAGCGCTCGGCATTGCGATACATATTATAGCCGCCGAAAAATTCATCGGCACCCTCGCCCGAATAACAAATTTTGGTTGTTTTTGCAGTTGCGATACAGCCAAGAGCAAAGGCGACCGCCGAGGCATCGCCGAGCGGCTGCTCCATGTTATACATAACATAGGGGATTGCGGCAAAATAGTCCTCGGGGGTTATGAGGCAGCGGTTGAATTTTCGGTTTAGGATTTTTGCGGTTTCGCTCGCAAGACCCGATTCATCGAGTCGGCTATCATCATAGCCGCAGCTGTTTGCCGCGGGGGCATCGGATACCGCCAAAACATAGGAGGAATCAACACCGCCCGAAAGGAAGCTCTCAACATATTCACCCTGTTCCTTAACATCGCCCATGATGGTATTTAAGGTTTCATGAATTTCATCGGCCCAGGATTCGAGCGAGCGGCTCTCATCGGGGTTAAAGGTTGGCTGCCAATAGCGAACGATTTTTTTCTCGCCGTTTTTATAGGTCATATATCTACCGGGCAGAAGCTTTAAAAGACCCGAGAAAAAGGTTTCCTCTCCTGTTGTATAGGTCATGGTTAGATATATTTGAAGCATTTTTTGGTTTAAAACCTTCTCAAACCCATCCATAGCCATTATCTCGCGAATGGTTGTTGCCGAAAGGAGGCGGCGGTCGGCGGTTTCGTAATAATAAAGGGGCTTGGTTCCAAAATGATCACGGCATAAGAAAAGCGAACCATCATCCTCTTCAATAGCGAACGAGAACATTCCGTGGATATGGTTTGCCATCTCCCCTCCCCACTTTTGATAAGCGGCAAGGATTATCTCCTCCTCGCGGCTCTTTCGCGGAAGGTTTTCGCTGATTTTTAAGGTTTGGCAAAGTTCTTTATGGTTGCGGATATGACCGCTATAAAACTTAATTTCCGCCATTTTTTTCTCCTTTTTTCTTGATATCCCGATTTTACCACATTTTACTCCACGATTCAACAAGGCGGCACAATATTTTCTTTACTTTTATAATAAAATGTTATAGAATAGGGTCTATGAGGTGATTATTTATGAAAAAATTATTGGCACTTTTAGTTAGCATTATGCTTGTTTTCTCGGTATTTACCTTCGGGATGGCAAGCACTGCTTCGGCAGCAGTATCGGGCGATTTCACATATGAAATGTCCGGCGGAAACGCAATCGTTACCGGTTTTGCAAACGGCGTTGATTTCCAGGGCGAGCTTGTTATCCCCGATGAGCTCGGCAGCTTCACAATCGTCGGCATCGATAATGATGCTTTCAAGGATTGCACAGGCATAACTTCGGTTACCATCGGTGAGTTTATCGGTTCTATCGGCACCAATGCTTTTGCAGGATGCACCAACCTTGTAACCGTTAACTACAATGCAAAATATTATTCCCAAAAACATTCGGCAGGTTCGGTTGATAGCCCTGTTTTCGCAGGCTGCACCAGCCTTAAGACTGTTAATGTTGGTGAGAAAGTAGAGAGCATGCCGAAATTCTTGTTCTACGGTGTTGCAACACTTGAGAATGTTAATTTCGCAGGCGAGGATATGCCCAAAATCGGCGACAAGGCTTTTGAGGGTTGCCCGCTCGTAAACATCGAGGGCGTTACCTCTTCTACCACCACCCCCTCTTCGAATGTTGAAACTCCTTCTTCGGAGACCGAGACCCCCTCTTCCGAGGCCGAGACTCCCTCTTCGGAAATCGAGGATTCTACAGATGATACCATCGGAACTACAAGCTCCGCAACCAAGCCCTCCTCTTCCTCTAATAAGAAGAGCGACAACTCGATGATGACTATCATCATCGGCGGTATTATTGCCGTTGTTGTTGTTATCCTTGGCGGTGTTATCGCTTTGGTTGTTCTTGATAAGAAGGCAAAGAAAAAAGCAGCCGCAGAAGCCGCTGAAGAAGCTTCTGCTACCGAAGAAAAATAATGACCCGCGAAGAATTTATAAATAGTCTGCGCGAATATTATTCTGTTGCCAAGGTTTTATCCGAAAATGGCGACAGCAAGGTTTTAAAACTATTACACAAAAAACTCGGCAAGGCGATAGTTCTTCGCAGCTATCCCTCGCCGATTGATGCCTACCATAAGCTTTTTGAAATCAAGAACCCTCACATACCCGAGGTTTTAGAGATAAAGGAGCTATCGGATGGGCAGATTATTATCGAAGAATTCATCGAAGGCTCAACCGTTGCCGAGGTGCTGAGTTCAGGACAGTTTTCCTACCGCGGCGCTAAAAAGGTTATCGAGGGTGTTGCATTCGCGCTTGATACACTACACGGCATGGGAATAGTTCACCGGGATATAAAACCCGAGAATGTTATTATTTCGGAGGGCGGCCGCGCTATTTTGCTCGATTTTAATGCATCGCGCAAATTCAGTTCGGAGAAAAGGACCGATACGGTTATACTCGGAACCATAGGCTATGCTCCTCCCGAGCAGTTTGGAATTTCCCAAAGCGATCCAAAATCCGATATTTATGCCATTGGAATTTTGCTTAATGTTATGCTAACAGGGGTTCACCCCAGCGAGCGGCTTGCAAAGGGCAAGGCAGGCAGAATCGTTTTGCGATGCACAAGGATAAATCCCGAAAAGCGTTTTCTTACGATAAATAAACTAATCGAAGCATTATAAAAAAAGCACCGATGGAATCCATCGGTGCTTTTCTTTTAGGTGGTGGGATGATCACGGTTAGGCGAGGTTACATAAACATATACTGCTTTTGTTGAACCCTGCCAAGCATCAATCATAACCTTAACATCATCATTTTTAAATGTTACCCTTATTCCGGAGTCTGCATACTCTTCAATCTCATATTCTTCGCCCATGAGATCTACATATTTTGCAACAATTGCATAAAACCAATCTTCTAATTCGCTCTGGCTCGGAGGGAACAAAGAAATCTGAACTGAATAAAGATTTTCATCCATGTGATAAAGAACAGAATACCTATCTTCTCCAAAATCCTCGCCTAAATATTCAGCAAAAACCGCCCACGAAACAGACTCTCTCAAAACAGTATGGCCATAGACAGCTTTATCGGCAGAAAACTCATTTATATAGACATCTGCTGAATCATTTTCTTTTCTGTGCTCTTCGATTTGCTCAGCGGTCATGCCGAGCTTTACACCGCCGATAATATATTTTCCGCTGGCTTCATTGATTCCACCCTCTTCTCCGCAAGCGGCAAAAGAAAGGCAGAGCACCAAGGCTAAAACAACCGATAATAATTTTTTCATAATATAACCTCCGTTATTTTATTTATTTCTTTTTGGCAGAAACACCTAAATAAGAATCGGTTACGGTTAGGCTGAATTCCCAACCATTGTTCTCTACAGTAAAGTCATCATCGTTTATTAAGGCTTCGATAAGTGCGGTGGGATCCTGACCCGAATAGGCAGTAGCGGCGGGAACAGGAGCCAATGCAATAGCCATAGTATAATATTCATCCTTTGAGAAGCCATACTCGCCAAGGCGATAGAAATATACATTTGCCGAAATATTAATAGCCTTGCCGTCCTCGGTTCCGATAACTACCCATGCGAGATCATCGCAATAATTAAAGGTAACGGCAGTATTCTTCTCCTCATATTCGGTTATCTCGCCGGCACTGTCATCCTCGAAATAATCCGCTAAATAATCCGAAACAAAGTTTTTGATCTCATCGACCGTTACACCATCATCGCCGCCGCAAGCAGCAAACGAAAAGCATAAAACAAGCACCATGAGAACCGCCAATAGTTTTTTCATAAAAAATCCTCCTTAATATTCCCTTTTCGGGGTTTAAAATATTTTTTCGACACCAAACCTCAGCTTGGCGCCTTTTGACCTAAATCAAGTATAATATAGCATTTTTAATGCTTATTGTCAACTTTTAATGCTAATAGTGGGTTTATAAATAATGCTTATTGAATTAAAATATATCCATAAGTAGTATTGTGAGGTGTTTATTTATGCCGAAAGAAATCGATTATAAGGCTATGGGAGCGCGAATACGCGCCGCCCGAAAGCAAAAAGGCTATACCCAAGATAAGCTTGGCGAATGCTGCGGAATATCTACCGCGCATATAGGTCATATCGAGCGCGGAACCCGAATCCCCTCGGCCGAAACGCTTTTTATCATCGCATCCGAGCTTGAAATCAGCCTTGATTACATCTTTTTTGATTCCCAAACCGGACACGAAAATATTTTAAAAAGTATCTCCGCCCAGCTGGCGGGCAAGGACGGAGAGAAGGTTAAAATATTTTTATCAACCATTAAGGCTCTTGCAGATAAAATCGATGAACTTTAACCTTCGCTTGTCATTATAACTCGCGAGATTTGGCAAATATCGTGCTGACAGCACACTTTTTGGCTTTTTTCGAGCAATATCTTGACTATAAGCATTATTTCGATTAAAATTTATAAAAAAGTCGGTAGGTGTTTTGGGAATGAAGAAGGAAACCGCAGAAATGCTAAAGGAACTCGCTTCATGCGAGAGCTTTACGGCGTTTTATAATGAAAACAGCCAAAATCTAATAAACCGCGAGCTCGCAGATTATCTTTCTGAGCTCTGCGAGATTCATAGCATCAAGCGCAGCGATGCCATTCGCCGCGCCCAGCTAAATGATTCGTATGCATATCAAATATTCTCGGGCAGGCGAATACCCGAGCGACCCAAGCTTTTGGCGCTCGCTGTTGGAATGGAGCTTTCGCTCGATGAGGTTGGAAACCTGCTAAAGTTCGGAGGTTATGCCCCGCTTTATGTTAAAAACGAGTTTGATTGCATCGTTATTTTCGGAATTTGCAAAAATCTGACTGTTGCAGAAATAAACGATATCCTTTATGACCACGGTCTTGAAACACTTGGGTAAAATATATGAAGAAATGTCCTTATTGCGGAAAACAAATTGATGACGATGCGGCTTTTTGCTTTTTTTGCATGAAAAGTCTCCGCACCAAAAAAGAAATATTACCAAATAGCAGAAAAAAAGGCAGCCGTATTGCGGTCTGCCTTATTGCTGTTTTGCTGCTATGCGGCATTTTGCTCGGTATTCTTCTGAATCCTGCAAACGATAAGAAAATTTCGACCGCCGCCTCGAACATTTTGTCAGGCAGTAATCCCCTAGCATCTGAACAGAGCATCGCAGGTACCACAACCTCACAGCAGGAAAGCGGCAGCTCGTCGGAAAGTTCATCTACGATAGATAACTCATCAACCGAATCGGGTTCTTCGGCGGAGTCAGGTTCCTCCTCTCAAACCGCCGCAGGCACCTCGAGCGATTCGCCCTCATCGGGACCGATATGGAATCCTATTCCGCAGGTTTCTTCGGGCAGTAGCGCTTCAAGTTCGGAACCATCCAAGCCCTCGAGCACTATACCCACGTCCTCGACCCCCACAACTAGCTCAACATCTTCAACCGCATCGACATCTTCAACCAAACCGACATCTTCGTCCTCAACTTCGAGCGGCACAACCCACCCGGACTACAAATACAAAGAGGTTGACGGGGGAATTTCGATAACAGCTTATACCGGAACGCAATCAAGCATAACCGTCCCCTCAAGCATAGACGGAAAAACCGTTGTTGGCATCGAGAGTCTGCGTCCGTCCTCCTATAGCCTTACCAGCGTTACTTTACCCAATACTTTGTTATATATTGAGGACTATGCTTTTGCAGGTATGGATGTTGCGGTCTGGAAGTTGCCGGCCAGTGTTCGATATATTGGCGCTTATGCTTTTTCCAATAGCGAACTTGTTAAATCGGTTTATATTTATTCAACCGACCTTACCTTCCACGAAGACGCCTTTTCTTACGGCTCTGTTGCTATGGTTCCGGGATATATAGAATGGCTTTGGCAGCTCACCGTTTACGCATACGAAAATGTTGCAAAAAAACTATCGCCATATTCGGCGGAGTGGGATACCGGTATTGTTGTAATGAAGTAAACAAAAATCGAGATTTGAACTTATCGTTCAAATCTCGATTTTTCATATTTCTATAAGCCTTTCCGAAATCTCTTCCCACCTGGTATAGGTTTCTTCGAGCTCGCTATTTTGTTCCTCGAGGGTTTTTTGGAGTTCTTCGAGTTTTAGATAATCGCTTAAATTTTCCTCGAGCGAAAGCTCGCTCTCGGTTTTTGCGATTTTCTCCTCGAGCAATGCGATTTTTTCTTCGCATTTTTTCTGCTCGCGCTCGAGTTTTCCCTTTTCCTTAAGCGGGGTTGTATATCCCTTTTTCTTCTCGGGTTTTTCCTCTTTAGCTTTCGGCTCCTCTATAACGGGGGCCGATTTTTTTGCGTTTTCATATTGCTCGTAGCCATATTCATACCAATCCGCCCTGCCGCCCTCGAAGGCCAAGACCTTTTCGGCAAGCTTTTTTATAAAATAGCGATCATGCGATACGAATATCAGAGTTCCATCAAAGGATAGAAGGATATCCTCGAGGGTTTCTTTTCCGATAATGTCCATATGGTTGGTAGGCTCATCGAGGAGCAAAACATTCGGGTTTTCAGCAAAGAGCTTGCAAAGGGCGAGGCGAACTCGCTCGCCGCCCGAGAGCATATCGAGGGTTTTGAATACCTCCTCGCCGCTGAACATAAATGCGCCGAGGGCGCTGCGCGCTTCGAAATCGTTTTTGTTCGGGAAGGCGCGGCGGAAATTATCGAGCACCGTTTCGCTACCCCTATAGCGAGCCATCTGCTGATCGAAATAGCCGCATTTGGTTAGCGCGCCAAAATGATATTCGCCCGAGATTTTGGGTATCTGACCCATAAGGGTTTTAAGCAGGGTTGATTTTCCGAGCCCGTTTCCGCCGAGCACCGCAACCCTATCCCCTCTTTTAACCTCGAAGCTAACGGTTGAAAGCGGGGTATCAAAACCAACGCACAAATCCTTGACCGACAGAACATCCTTTGCCGAACGAACGGCGGGTTCGAGGCTTGCATGGAAGGTTCTCTTATCTTCATGCTCGGGAGCATCGATGCGCTCCATTCGGTCTAATTGCTTTAGTTTTGATTGCGCCATTGCCGCCTTGGTTGCCTTATAGCGGAAGCGATCAACAAGACCCTCTAAATGGGCGATCTCTTTTTGCTGCGCGGCATAATTTTTAGCTCCGAGCTCGCGATTCTTTCGCTTTTGCTCTATAAACTCGCTATAGTTTCCAACATAGCGGTTCAATCTGCCATGCTCAATTTCATAAACGGTTTTAACCGTTCTATCCAAAAACATTCGGTCATGGGATACAACAACAAAGGCCTTTTTATAGTTTCGAAGATACTCCTCGAGCCAAGCGACCGCCTCGATATCAAGGTGGTTGGTTGGTTCATCCAAGAGCAACAAATCGGGCTTTGAAAGCAGAAGCTTTAAAAACGCGATTTTAGTTCGCTGACCGCCCGAGAATTCCGAAAGGCGGCGGTTTTTCTCCTCGGCGGTAAAGCCGAAATGCTTTATTGCGGCTTCATATTCTTTTTCGAAATAAAATCCGCCCAGCAGGGTGAATCTATCCAATAAATCGGTATATTCGGAGATAACCTCGGCGCTCTCGACCCGCTCCATCTCGCGGGATAAAAACGAAAGGCGCTCCTGCATCGAAAGCAGCTCGCCATATGCCGAACGAAGCTCCTCGACAAGGGTTTTGTTATCATCGCTAAAGGTCATTTGGTTCAGCGTTCCGATAACGGGACTGCCCGAAACGGCAAAAACGCTCTCGCCATCCTCGCGCGAGGCAAGCCGAAGCTCGCCCGACAAAAGCCGAAGCAGGGTAGTTTTTCCGCATCCGTTTCGACCAACAACGCCAATTCGCGAATCGGGGAAAATATCGATATTCACTTCTTTTAATATCGGTTCGCCCGATAGGTCGACCTGACCATGCTTAATACTTATCTGCATCTGCTTTTCCTTTTTCGGTTTTTTTACATTTTACCACCGCAAGTCCTCTTTTGCAACCTTTTAAGTTCCTTGACTGCGGCGACGGGCGGTGGTATAATTTTAAGCAGTTTGGAGGCGATGGATTCATGCGAATGAGAAAGAAGAAGCATCTCGGTGAGCGACTTGATTTATGCCGCAATCTAACCGTTATGAATATCGAGGACCGCAACGAGCAGACCTCGACCCTGCAAAAGGAATATATCGATTTCGAAAAAATATTTGGCAACAATAATCCCATCTATTTGGAAATCGGATGCGGCAAAGGCAAATTTTGCACCACCGCAGCTCGAGAGAACCCCGATATCAACTTTGTTGCGGTTGAGCGAACCGCCAATGTTATGGTTTCGGCCTGTGAGCAGGGCGAGGGTATTTCGAATCTGCATTTCATTTTGGGCGGCGCCGAATATCTGCCGAAATTTTTAAAGCCCGACAGCATCTCGCGACTTTATCTTAATTTCTCCTGCCCTTTCCCGAAAAAGAAATATGCAGCCCACCGACTGACAGCAGGTAGATTTTTGCGCATATATAAAGCCTTTTTAAAACCGGATGCCGAAATCCATCAAAAGACCGATAATATGCATTTCTTCGAGTTCTCGATCGAGCAGTTTTCGGAAAACGGATTTGCCCTTAAAAACATTTCGCTCGACCTCCATAAAAGCGATTTTGAAGGAAACATCGAAACCGAATACGAACAGCTTTTTTCTTCGATGGGAATGCCCATCTATCGCTTGGAAGCCTATATGAAAAAATAAAAGAGCAGAGTCCCTATTTTTGGACTCTGCTTTTGTTACTATCTATTCGTGCTCAAGATAAAGGGGCGATAAGCCATAGCGAAGCGAAACCGAGAGTTTTTTTCGCGCGCGGCTCAGATTTCGGGAAACGGTTGATTTGTTAACCCCCTGCTCCTTTGCAATGGTTGTTATGTTTTTTCCATGAAAATAAAAGGACATAACCGCCGAGCGCTGACATTCGGTCAGTTCCTCGTTTATTGCGCTATGCAGCAGCTTTTTCAGATGCTCTATATAGCGGCTGTTATCCCCGCGAAGGTTATATACCCTATCGGATATTTTTTCGCCGAATATTTCAAGACTAAATGCCGCTCTGTTCATTTTTATCACCATAATAATCTATAAGATGCTCGCCGGTTATTCTAAGCGAGGTTGCAACCTCGCAAAGCGACATTATGCGGCAATTATATAAATACTGCTGCTTTTTCGATAGCCCGCTCATTTGTAGGCGAAGCGATTTTATACGCTCTCGCATCACGCGGTATTGGTTTAAATATTCGATTCCTAACTCGTATAAACTCATGTTTTCACCTTTTCTACACATAATGTGTTTTTATTTTCGTTTAAAAGACCGATAAACAAACGGGGATTGTCTATCGGTAATTTCACCCTAACACAATTCGTGTTATGTATCAAGGGGAATTTTGTCGCTTGCACACAATTCGTGTTATTGCATAAATATTGCACGCAATATATGTTGATTTTCAAGAAATAATACTATTTGACTTTTCACACATTTCGTGTTACAATAACGACAAGGAGTGATATTTTATGACAAACTTCGCTAATAGACTTAAAAGCCTTCGAACAAAACATGGCTATACCCAAGCGGCTCTCGCCGAAATTCTCGGTATTTCGCAGAGTGCCGTTGGTATGTATGAGCAGGGCCGCCGCGAACCCGACAGCACCCTACTCAAGCGCATTTGTGAGGTTTTTGAGGTTTCGACCGACTACCTTTTGGGACACGATGAGGGTCCGCGCGAGGTTGAAAAAGCGCTTTCGGATATGCGCGGCAGACTAAAGGAATCGGGCGGTCTTATGTTCAAAGGCACCCCGCTGAACGAAGAGGATACAGAGAAGCTCTTTGATGCCATGCTCTTGGCAGCCAAGTTGATGCTTCGCGACCCCAAGGAAGAATAGGAGAGTTTTTACCGGCAATGACCAAAAATGTTTTACAGCTTGCAAAACATTTAACAGATAAATACGGAACCCGCAATCCCGAAGAGCTTTGCAAAATTTTAGGCATTTCCCTTCTCGATGCAGAGCTACCCGAATCGGTTGATGGCTTTTTTATGGAAAACCTGGGGCGCAGGGCAATTGTTATTCGCTCATCGCTCGGCGATATCAGAAGAACCTTCGCGGTTGCCCATGAACTTGGACACGCGCTGATGCACAAGGGGCTTAACAATTATTTTCTGCTTGAACACACCAATCTCTCGCTCGGTCGCTATGAGCGCGAGGCCGACCTTTTTGCCGCGGCACTCCTTATAAGCGGCGAGGAGGACTATACATCGGATATTGAGCGGCTATCTGAAGAAAGCGGCATCCCCTTTCATACACTTTCATCATTCTTTAGTCAAATTTGTAATAAAACTGCATAAATTAAAAGGCGTTGGCTCGAAGCCAACGCCTTTTTTAGTTTGCCACGCTATAGGATGGCGCGGCAATTTGCATATCCTCTATTATTCGGTTTTCCTCAATTTTTTCATTAAAGCTTATCCATTCACACCCGCTAAAGGTTGAAACATGTAAAGGTGTATGAAGTTTTAGAACAAAGTTTGAGAGTGTTCTAATGTTCACACCATCGGTCGGCGCGCCGGAATATAAAGCCCGCTTGAGATTCACGGAAATGCTCGAAATCGAGGCGTGTATTTTTCCGTTCTCGGTTTTATGTTCGCGCTCGAGCGAGCTCGAAACGCTAATCAAATTCGCAACGCGAATACCGTTTATGGTTACATAGGTTGATTTATCCATATTCCACCGCCTTTAAACCGAGTTGCCGCATATTCGGGTTCTAAAATATATAAAAATCGGAAACACAACGCACAAAAAGGTGCTGTCGTAATACATCTTTTCGGTTTTTATCTTATATACTCCGATATCGCTTTTGGCAACGGCATCCATAATAAGCGATGCCGCATCATAGGCGATATAGCCGTTATAGTTGGTTGGAATATGCACCGAGATTTTAGCTACAACCTCGGCGGGGAGCGAAAATTCTTCTATATTCCCGCGTTTGCCGCCATAAGCCGAGGCGGGTAGAGAATCAATATTTATATTCTCTATTCCAACGCTCACAAGAGCTTGACTGAGGGGCAGGTCCATCATATCGTTCGGAAACTCATGGATGGCCTTTATCGGCACCTCGATATCCTCGATAGCGGATATTATTTTTAATACTATATCTCTAAGCTCGCGCATAGCCACCATCCCTTATCGAGGGGTATAAAACCGCCCAAAGATATAGAGGTTTTTTCCCGCAATAAACCATATCGGCGCGTTTAACAACAAACTCATACCCATCGGCAAAAACTCGGGTATGGCGCCAGCGATCCGAAAAATCATATTGCGGCTTGCCGATATAAAGATAGGATGCATTATCGCGCAGACCGGTGGGTCCTATCGGGAGGTCGACATAGATTTTATTCTTATATCGCATAAGCTGAATAAGTGCGGTATCGGTATAATCCTTGCCCTCTATTCTGATGGTTGCCTCGCGGCCATAGCGGTCGAGCAGCCTGTTTATTCCCTTTTTATAATCCATAGCGAGCCCTCCTATACGGTTTTGAAACAAAATCCGCGCGAGAGAAGGCAATCCGAAAGCGAAAGCAGAGCATCATCAAGCAGCGCCTTCGCCGCCGAAAGGGCATCGGAAAGGCTGCTGTTTATGGTTATATCTCCCGCCTTATATGCCGAAACGCCTTCGCTCTGTTTTGCTAAAATATAGCGATAAAAAGCAAGGCAGGCTGCGGCATGGATTAGCTCGGTTTCGCGACTTTTTATATTCTTTCCGCGCCTTAACATAGCGCAGATGCTTTTGGTTGCCGAAAGGCAAAGAGGACCGAAGTCGGCGGCATTTTGCTCGCCTGAAAGGGAGCAAAACACCGCTGCTACACGCTCGGATGAGAGTGTTATATTCATGCTATCGCCTCCTATTAAGCGATGGAAAGCACCTTGCAGGCCTCGGGGAAAATCTTTGCGAAGCCTACGGTAGAGGTAACGGCGGCACGCTCAAGCTGGCGGTCGATGAGGCGGTCGTAATCAACCGAAACATCGCCTGCAATAACCATCTCAAGAGCGCAGTTCTTATCGAGCGCAATAATGCAATTCTCGGGAACTGCCGAAGACTTAATAAACTCGGCACCGAGCGGATGACCAACCTTGCCTGTGCCCTGGAAATTGATGCCGGTATGCGGATTTTTGAACTCGGGGAGTTCTAAAAGCTTGGTCATCATATTGGGAGATGCGATGAGGGTTGTCATTGCATGGGGATCGAGAGAATTAAGAAGCTTTATAAGATCGGAATAGCAAAGCTTGCCCGGCTCGGCGGCGGTGATAACATTGGCGGCATTGCCGTTTCCATCACCCTCGCAAAGAACGCGAACAGCATCAGAAAACTGCTGACGAGCAATATATGCGCCGATCTGCTTGAGGGTTACTGTGAACAAATCAAGGCGCTGGAACTTAAGTGCCTCATAGGAAGCAACAAGCATTCTGCCGCGCTTATGAAGCTCAACCAAGTTCTCCTGGGTTTTAATAACGGTTTGGGGAATATATGCACCCTCGCCAACCTGCTTTAATTCCTTATCCTTATCCGAAGGATTGGAGCAGATGGTTCGGTAGTCGAGACCCTCGATGCGGGTCTTGGTTGCAACGATGCCATCGAGCAGATTTGCCTCCTCGATACCCTGACGAACGGCGCGAGAAACATATTCGGGGAAGAGCGCTGCCGACTGGCTGGTTGCAAAGAACTTGCTAACTGCATCGCTGCCTGCGCCCGAAACCTTAATATCAAAGCGCTTTAACTGACGACCAAAAGCATCGAGACCCTTGGTTTCGCAGGATTCATATTCCGAAGAGGGATCGAGGGATTCGAGCACCTGAGAAAAGCTCTTGCCCGGAACCGCATACATGCCCTTTTCGAGTTTAATTTCTTTATAGTTCATATCTTTTCCTCCTTAAAAAATGAAACCGATGGTAGAAGAATCGGTATCAATCTTAATAATGGTTACCTTGTTGCCGCTCTCGGCAGTTTTAACTCCGCCTTCGCCATTTGCAACAATATATGCTGCTCCGTGATTGGGAGCCTCGCCGCTATAGGGCATCTCAACATAGCCGCTCATTAAAACGGTTGCGGCACCGCCGCGAACTGCAATAGCCATTCCGCAAAAATCGGCTCCATCGCCTGCTGCTGCGATGGTATCATTCGCAACAACGCAAACGGGCATGCCCTTTAGGTTTTCATCCTCTGTTTTAAAGGTGAGAACATTCTCACCATAGCCTGTAAAATCAAACATAAAAATTTTCCTTTCTATCTAATCATGAATCCGCCGTTTGCAGATTCTTCGTTTTCGTTGGCTGCAAGCTGCGGCCTTAATGTGGCGGTCTTTTTTTCGGCGGCGCGATAGAACTCGTTTAGCTCTGCTGCGCTCATCCTTTCAACCACCGATTTTACTGTTTCGGCATTTATTTCGCCGAAAAATCCGCTCTTTATGATCGCGGCTCGCTTTTCGGCAAGATAAGCACGACCGAGCTCGCATAGACCATTTTGCTCGGCTAAGTAGCTTCTAAGGTCATCCTTTTCGGCACCCGATAAGGATACCTCGCCTACCGCCTCGAGCGATTTTAAAATTTCGGTTGCTGTCATATTTTTTTGCTCCTTATAAGATTTAACTACCCCTGCCTTTCGCTGCGCAGGAACCGCAACAAATGACCATTCATATGCATCCTGCGGATCAGAGAGAATAGTATGGCAGAGTTTTTTGCCGCCATCGGTTTTATAATATTTTCCCGGGCGGTGGAGGCAGCCCGCATTTCGGCTTTCGCCGCATATCGAGCAAACCCTTGTTTGCATATTGCAACCAACGCTAACCTCCTTCTTTATGCCGGCATCAATCTCGCGTATAAGCTCCTCGTTTTTGGGGCTTCTTATCATATATGCTCTTGCATAAAGTCTTTTATAATCTCGACCGTCGGAGGTTTTCTCGCCTGTATATTCGGCGCGGCAATCGAAAATTCGCGCGCGCTGATTATCGCTTTTCATATCATGGTCGCATATGCCTGTTTTTCCAATGAAAAGCGGGGCAAGACCATCGAGCGCCTCATCGGAAAAGCGCTCGAAATCGCGGTCGATATCATTATCGCAAAGGGTTACGGGAAAGACATAAACCTCATCGGCCGAAAGACTTCGGCGGGAATGAGCATTTATCTTTTCGAGTTCCTCGGGCGATATGTTATTTTGCTCTCCTGTCAATGTTTTTTCCTCGCATTTCGCTATAAATTTTATCGGCCTGCGCGTTATAAAGTCTTGCTCGCGCAAGCTCGGTTTCATCCTGGAGGCTTATGTTATTCCATTCGATATCAACATCGCAGAAATATCCCTCGCCCCTAAGATAGGTTCGGCAAATCTCATATAGCGCGGGGGTTATAAGCCCGCGATAATATTCGAGCTCGCCTGTTAATATATCGGCCTGCTGGGATGACATTCGCTCGGTCGATGACCAGGAAAGGCCGAGCAAAAAGGGTGGTATTCCGGTTTTTGCGGTTATCTGCTCGAGAATGGTTCTAACCGGAACCGATACCTCGGGCATAACGCATTCGCCGCCTATAACCTTGATATCAACATCGCCAACAGCAACAAAATCGCGAACGCTGCCGTTATCGCTCATGGCATCGCTCCAAGCCTTGGCTATCTCATCGGCGCAGGAGGGCGCATATTCGCCCCCGTTTGGCTTATAGGTTACGGCAAAGCGCAGATTTCCCATTCGCTCAAAATTAATGCCGATGCTCTCATAAATTTTCATTAAAACCCCACTCAAAAACGGAAGTCCTCTAAGCAGAGATACGCCATAAGGGCTATGCGGATCGGGGTTGCGCGCGGTTACAATAACCCGCTCGGGATGGGGAACCTTTTTGCTCTCGCCCGAAATCTTTATAAATATTTCGGGTTTTCCCGGTTCGCCCTCGCGCAGTTCGAGAGCCGATAGATCGGCCCCATAAATTGCCGCCAGTTTACCCTCGCTATCGATAAGCAGCTCGTTAACGGCAGTGCCGTAGGTTAACATTCGGTCGATGGTTGAGGCAACGAAGGTATCAATTCCTCTGCCCGCCGCCGAAAAAGGAACCTCGCGCAAAAAGCGGCGAAGAAGCCGCTCGGCGGTTTTATCGGCGCAGCTAACCTCGAACCCACCGCAAAGGCGAACTATTTTTTCAATAGCCGCATCAACTATGGGCAAAGATTCTCGCAAAGCGGCAAACATTCTGCCCTCGAAATCAATATTTTGATACGAGCGCGAAGCCGAAGAAAAAAGCTCTTTTTCCTTCCCTATCTGCCTTCTTTGCTTTTTAAAAAGTTTCAAAAAATTCACTCCCTTTTAAAAGGTTATCTTTTGGCGGCGATAAAGGAAGAACCTCCGCCGCCATATAAAACGGTTGAAACGAAATAGCGTATATCATCCATCGCATGGTCGTTTTCCTTTTTTGGCGAGTCCTTGATCGCCGATTCATCCCACCGATAAAGCGAAAACTCGCGCGCCGAATCGTTGCAGCCGCGGCAAAGCTTTATTCGCTCGCTTCTCAAACAGTCGGATACCCTTCGTATTCCATCGAGGACATCGTTTTTAGCGGGTATGACCGTAAACCTGCCGTGGCGGCGTATGCAGGTTATGAACGAGGCGGCCGAGGGATCGCAGATGACCGCAGTTATATTCCGCTCACCCGCAAGGTTTAGGAGGGCGCTATAATATTCCTCATCGGTTTTTTGCTCGCCTTCCCTTTTTGAATCATAATAATATTCCGAAAGGCGATACCATCGTTCACCTTTTCTGCCCCAAAGTCCGAAGGATGCGGGGTTGATGGTTCCGTAATCGCAGGAGATATAAAACTTATCGCAGCGCTCGGGCGGCGAACACATGTCCTCCTCGCGAAAGAACGGGTAAACAAGCCCCTCCGCTGCCACCCATCTGCCGAGAACAAACCGCTCATAAAAGGTTCCCGAATAGAGCGCGGCATAGCGGCGAAGCATCTTTTTTGATAGCGATGGATTCTCGGCCATGGTGAAATGAAGGTAAAGGGCGCCCTTTTCCTTAGCCTTTTTTATCCATTCGCGATAAAACCAATGCGATGGACTCCCCGGATTGCAGTTAAAGAAAAACTTTGATCCCTCGACAGAGCAGCGCGCCAATGCCTGCTCAACAAAGGAGCGAGGCATGAGCACCGCTTCATCGAACAGAACCCCCGAAAGGGTCATTCCCTGAATCAGCGCAGCGCTCGATTCATCGCGCCCGCCGAAAAGATAATAGGTGTTTTCCCTGCCATCCATCGAGATTTTTAAAATCCCCTTGCTCGCGATTTCGCGACACTGAAAACCAAGCCCTCGCAGGACCTCGGTCATTGGAACGATGAGGTTTCGGCGAAGAGAGGTAACGGTTTTGCCGCATAACGCGAAATCGGCGCCGCAAAAACGATAAAACGACCAAAAAATGAAGGATAGAAACATACAAACCGATTTTCCGCTTCGAACCGCGCCATCGCAGATAAGGGCATCGCAATCGCAATATGGACTTTCGGGATGCCAAAAGCAGAGCGCGGTTTGCTGTTTTTTTGAAAAGGTTTTAAACTCCATCTCGTTCCTCCTCGGGGGCGGTTATTCTCGCGGCCGAACAGCCGAGCGCCCTAAAAAACGGCTCCGCTCTTCCGCCCTCACCCATCTGCTGCTCCGAAAGCAGATCGAGCGCCTTTAGGCGATCGAAAAACTTGACCTCGATGCCGCCGCTTTTATTGAATTTAAGCTCCGAAACCATAAAAAGGTCGAGTTTTTCTAACTCCTCGCGCGATGGGATTTCGCCGCGCTCGCAGAGCCAAACAACATCCGAAATTCCGCCAAAAGCGATTCTCCGCAGTCCGCTTATCGCCTCGCCACCCTTGGTTTCTTCCGAGATTCTTTGGCGTATGCCCTCCTTTTTAAGGAGTCTTACTGCGTTGCGCTCGGGAAAAGGATAGCCCGCCCGCGCCGCCGCTTCTCGCGGGGAATGCAGTATTTTTAGGTATTCGCAAAATAATTCTTCCTTTGCGCTTATGGGTTTCATGATTTATAACCACCTCCACCTATACCCTCTTTTTTAGGGAAAAGTTGCACTAAAGAACGCAACAACCATGCAATTTTATTAAAAATTTTTATTTTTGCATTATTTTTCGCCCGCCTACATATCTATAAAATATAAAAACCGCAGATTTCTCTGCGGTTTAGATTTCGAAAAGAAAGGCTTGATTATATGAATAGATATTTACCCGAAGGGATGCTGCGGGAGACCGGCGAAAATCGAAAAAACTTATCCTCGATAGCCGAAATCGAGCGCGCTTTCTCGGAGCGGAGAATTCTCGAGGCGGTTGCCGAGGTTTGCGATTCGGAGCATAACCTTTTGGTTAATTTAGGGCCAATGCGCGGAATTATTCCCCATGATGAGGGAGCAATCGGAATAAAAAGCGGCGAAACTCGGGATATTGCTCTGCTCTCGCGGGTTGGGAAGCCTGTTTCGTTTGTTATAACCGATATAAAAACCGATCGACTCGGTAGGCGGCTCGCAATATTATCCCGCCGCATAGCGCAGGAGAACGCGCAACATGAATATATAAACCGGCTCCGCCCGGGCGATATTGTTCCCGCACGCATAACCCATCTTGAAAATTTTGGCGCTTTTTGCGATATCGGTTGCGGCATAGTTGCCCTTTTGCCGATAAACTCGATTTCGGTTTCCCGCATATCCCATCCGCGCGACCGATTTCTGCCGGGCGAGGATATAATGGTTGCGATAAGGCAGATAGAAAACGGCAGAGTTACACTAACACATAAAGAGCTGCTCGGAACATGGGAGCAGAATGCCGCCATGTTTTCGCAGGGCGAAACAGTATCGGGCATTATTCGCTCGATTGAATCCTATGGTGTTTTTGTTGAACTAACCCCCAACCTTGCGGGACTTGCCGAGCCCAAAAGCAATGTTTATATCGGGCAAACCACAAGCGTTTATATTAAAAGTATTATCCGCGATAAGATGAAGGTTAAACTAATTATTATTGACAATTTCGATGGGGAATATTCACGCGATAAAAAATATTTTATCGATGAAGGCAGGCTCGACCGCTGGATTTATTCGCCCGAGGATTCGGGAAAAAGAATTATTACCGATTTTCTTGAAAATCCATAAAAATATGATATACTTAAAAGCGAAGATTTTTAAAACTCAAGGTGATGCAAAATGGCAGAAGAAAGAAAATGCAATAAAGAGGGCTGCAGCGGAAACTGCTCCTCTTGTAGTCATGCTGATGGCGGCATTCCGAAAGAGCCCGGCAACCAGTATAGCACCGTTAAAAAGGTTATCGGTGTTGTTAGCGGAAAGGGCGGCGTTGGTAAAAGTCTTGTTTGCGGAATGCTCGCAACACTGATGAACCGCCGCGGTCATACCGTTGGTATTATGGATGCCGATATTACAGGACCTTCGATTCCTAAAATGTTTGGTATTGCGAGCCGCGCATATCAAAATGAGCTTGGTCTCCTCCCTGCAACCACCGGAACCGATATCCGCATTATGTCGATAAACCTGCTGCTCGAGAGCGATGATTCGCCGGTTGTTTGGCGCGGTCCCGTTATCGGCGGAGTTGTTAAACAGTTTTGGAACGATGTTGTTTGGGGCGACTGCGATTATATGTTTATCGATATGCCTCCCGGAACAGGCGATGTTCCGCTAACCGTTTATCAGTCGCTCCCGCTCGATGGTATCGTTATCGTTACCACGCCGCAGGATCTTGTTTCGCTCATTGTTAAAAAGGCATATAACATGGCAAAGCTTATGAATGTTCCGGTTCTCGGAATTGTTGAAAATTTAAGCTATGTTGTTTGCCCCGATTGCGATAAGCATTTCCGCATTTTCGGCGAAGGAAAATCCGAAACCGTTGCCGATGAGCTCTCGGTTCCGCTTCTTGCCGAAATTCCGATCGACCCGCAGTTTGCAGCTCTTTGCGATGCGGGAAAAATCGAGCGCTTCTCGGGAGATTTCCTCGATAAGGCTGCCGATGTTATTGAAAATTTATAAAATAAAAAAGCCTCCTGAAAAGGAGGCTTTTCTTTTATTCATTTATAAGCTTTTTAAGGCTAACGATCTTAACGCAAAGGGCAAAAAGCTCGGTTGCGAGCATGAGATCATCAACGGTTGGATAAGAAGGAGCAATACGAATGTTGCTATCCTTCGGGTCCTTATGATAAGGATAGGTTGCGCCTGCATCGGTCATAATAACGCCTGCTTTTTTAGCGAGGGCTACTATATCCTTTGCGGTTCCTTCTAAACCATCAAAGGAGATGAAATATCCACCCTTCGGATTGGTCCATTCTCCGATTCCAAGACCACCGAGCTCGCGCTCTAAAATCTCGAGAACCGCCTTAAACTTCGGGCGAAGGATATCGGCATGCTTTATCATATGAAGGCGCATACCCTCGATATCGCCGAAGAAACGAACATGGCGAAGCTGGTTTACCTTATCGTGACCAATGGTCTGAATTCCCATCTGATGGCGAATTTCCTTTAGGTTATTGAGCGATGCGGCGATAGCCGAAATGCCCGAACCGGGGAAACTGATCTTTGAGGTTGAAGAGAATTTATAAACCATATCGGCGTTGCCCGCTTTTTGGCATTCATCCAAAATCTCAAGAACAACATCGGGATCATCGGGATAGAGATGATGACCGCAATATGCATTATCCCAGAAGATACGGAAATCTTCGGCTGCGGGGCGAAGTCGCGCAAAGCGGCGAACGGTTTCATCCGAATAGGAATAGCCCTGCGGGTTTGAATATTTGGGAACACACCAAATACCCTTAACTGCGGGATCGCTTTCAACCAACTCTTCTACCATATCCATATCGGGACCGGTAGGCGACATCGGAACATTTATCATTTCAATACCGAAATGCTCGGTAATGGCAAAATGGCGATCATATCCCGGAACAGGACATAAGAACTTAACCTTCGGAAGCTTTGCCCAAGGAGTATGACCCATAACACCATGAGTCATGCAGCGGGAGATGGTATCATACATAACATTAAGGCTCGAGTTGCCATAGATGATGATATTATCGGGAGAAACCTCCATCATATCACCAAGAAGCTTTTTAGCCTCCGGCAGACCATCTAAAACACCATAGTTGCGGCAGTCGGTTCCATCCTCACAGGTGAGGTCGGAATCGCTTGCAAGCACATCCATCATCTCCATAGAGATATCAAGCTGAGCGCCCGAGGGCTTTCCGCGAGCCATGTTAAGGGTTATATCGCGAGCCTTAAACTCGTTATATTTTGCTTTGAGTTCGGCTAATAAAGCCTTTCTCTCATCGGCCGACATATCGATATATTTCATCTATATACCTCTTTCTGAAAAAGTATCACTAAAATATTATACTATCAGCCGCGCAAAAAATCAATTATTTTATGCTTTTTCTAAAGGCTTTATTGCCGCAAAGCAGAAATACCAAAACGCAAACTGCGGCACCCTCGATAACAACATACGAATTATAGAGTATACCGTATTCAACGAGACCATACTCGGCAGGAACATAAACGCCCCAAACAACGCAGGTTGCTATGATGTTCATAATGTATCTTGCGATAACCGCTAATGCAACACCGAATGCAACCATGCCACGGCTCTTTCGCGAGAAAAATCCCGCTATTCCGAGCGCTGCATATGCAAGCAGATAATCGAAAAGAATGCTTCCTACAACACCGATTTGGGTGGGTGCTGCAAGGGCAGAATCAAGACCGAAAAGCAGCTGGATTACTGCATAGGTGCCACAAGCGAAGAAGCCCCAACCCGCACCAAAGATAACGGGAACTAAAATTATCGGCAACATTGAAAGCGCCGTGATTCCGCCGCCCATAGGCAGGGTTAGAATCTTAATTTCGCTTAGAACGGTTGCAAGTGCGATAAAAATCGCGCTTACTGCAATTTTTTGTGCTGTTGAATGTTTTTTTGTTTCCATATTTTTTCCTCTTTTCCGGCGGAAAGGCGGTGTAGAGTTTCGGCTACAAAACAAAAAAGGACACCGCAAAAATACATGCGGTGTCCCATAATGCATAATAGTAGCTTATACTTCCTACGTCGGCATTACCCGCATCAGGTATTATGGGTCGAAACATACGGTTTCCTCTCAGCCGAACTTCATTCAGCTCCCCAAAAGCATTTTACTCATCCGAGTCTGTTTTGTCAATACTTTTTTCTTCTATGGGCGAAATCGATATCGAGAATCCGCCCTCGAACGATTCCTGCGGGGAATCGAACCATTCATCAATATCGCCATCCTCTACCATAAGGGCGGCCTCGCGAGCCTCATCCTCGCTCCAGCGGGCAATCAGCTCATCGCCCTCGGGATAGCAGCAGTTTGCCGCTCTGCGGCTCTTATATATTCCCGCAAAAATCAAATAAAGGATAAATACTATGATGCAGCCGCCGGTTATCATAATTCCAAGGGCAAGACCGGGGGTTTTATATCTAAACTCGATCTCACACTCGCCCGCGGGGCAAAGCACAGCCATAAATCCGATATTAACCTTTTCGATTTCTGCCTCTTCTCCGTTAACATAGGCGGTCCAGCCATCCTCATAGGGGATGGAGAAGAAAACGAGGTTTGCGCTATCTAAATTTATCTTTGCGCTAAAGGAGCTCTCGCCCTGTGTAAATTCATATGCGGCATTTTCGCGAAGCGCGGCGCAATCATCGCTAAAGGTTTGATCATCAAAATAGAATCCCTTTTTGCTCTTATCGGAATAATCAAAGGTATAGACTTCCTTAATGCTCGGAAGGATATCCTTATATTTTTCGATCTGATCATATTCGAGCAGGAGACCCTTGAGCATCATATTAGCGGCATTATCGGCTCCAAACCAAAGCGCCTCCTCGCGGGTCATATAGTAATCATAAGTGAAACCATAGGGGATATAATTTTTATTTTCATAAATATCATATCCGTTTTGGGTTTCGATTAATTCATAGCCCGGCATATCATTTTTGATATCGCCTTGGAAGGATTTTGAATCGGTCATGTTAAAGAGATACTTAACCGATAAAAGCGGGCGGATTGCATAAGAAACCTCGGTTGGGCGACTTGCAACGCCTCGCTCCTCGCCGATAAAAGAATAAAATTCGGTTACCGAGGTTGGAACTATGGAATGGAAGGCATTTATGCTGTTATACCCGAAATACATCGCGGTATTATCAACGCCATCCCAAACATCGATTCGGTAATCTCCCCTATCCGGGTCAAGGGTTATTTCCTCCTCGATTAGGGGGATCATAACGGTCTTCTCATCATAGGAATGGGTCTTTCCTCCATAAACGAATACCGAGGAATAGATGACCGACATGATAAGAACACAAGCGGTTGCCAGCTTATAGAATTGGGCGAGGTTCTTCTTTTTAACCGATAGCAGAACCTTTAGAACCAAGAGGCCGATTATCGCGAGCGCACAAGAGAGAATAAAACGATCGCGGAAGACATTTTGGGTATCCTTAACATAGATTCCCCACTCGGTTATTTTGCCGTTTTCATCGAGCTTAGCGGGCATAAATCCGATTATGAGCGATACCGCAACAGTTATTCCCGCTACCCAGCGGAAAGAGCTGCTCCAATCTATCTCGCGGTCCTCTATCGCAACACCCGTTGCAAGGCACATAAGAAGTATCGGCATATAATACCATCGGGCATAATATGCGCTGTTGAACATATAAAACGCGCTGTTGAGGATGGGAACCAACGACATGAATATCATTATTCCGATAACCCTCTTTAGCCAATGACCCTTTCGGTTGCCCATAAAGGCGAACACACCGACCATGCTGAAAATCGGCAGCCATCCGCCGAGCGACGACCATTTAACATCAGCGCCGGGGAAGAAAATCGGGCGGGCAGGAAGATCGGGCGGGAACAAGAAGCACTGAAGAACATTGGCATATATCTGCTCTTTTCCATAAAGCAGAGCGCCCCAACCGGTCATAACATCATCAAGTCTTGTATTACCCGCAAGCGCCATAATGGTAGGAAGCAGGATAAATGCCGACATTATAAAGCCGAGCACCGCCTCAAAAGCGAGGGTAAAGAAGCGACCAACCGTCATCTTAATAGCACCGATTCCCACGCGAACGAACCAATAGATAACCGCGAAAACAACCATTCCGAAGAAGAAGAAATAGTTGGTAACGGCGCAAACGCAAACCATGAGCGCAAAAACGCCGCGGCGGTTTTCGGTTATGAGCAGCTCGAGCGATAGAAGCAGCAGCGGGAAAACAATAAGTGCTTCATGGAAATGATTAAAGAAGATATTATAAATCGAGAAACCCGAGAAGGCATATAAAAGTCCACCGAGTCGGGCGGTTTCGCGATTCTTTAAAAAGCGGGCAAGATAGAGATATGCTGCCCATGCGGCAAGGGCAAATTTTAGAATTAGGAGCGGACCCATCAAATAGGGCACAAAACTGTTCGGAAACGGAATAGTTAGCCAAAAGAAGGGACTTCCTAGGAGATAGAAGGTATATGAACCAACAAAATTTGCGCCGAGATCGGTTCCAAAATCCCAACCGATATTGCCCGAGCGAACAAGCTCATGACAGCGCTGATAGAAGGGTATCTGCTGAACATTGAAATCTCCATAGAACAGGAAGTATCCGCTATCCTTTAACATATAAGGCAGGAAAATGAGGGTTGCGGCTATAAGCGCGAAGAAGAATGTGCTCGCCGCCCTGCTTTTTTGGGGGCGCAGGCTATATAGTCTCTGTTTCGAGAAGGTCATGCTTTTCCTCCTTTAAGAAATATGTTATGCAGGTATATGCCGAATAGATAAATACCAAAACATTGATACAGGAATAAATCTGCATTATTCTATCTAAATTTTCGAAATGCAAAAATCCATTAACATCAAAAAGAATAACCGCTTGGTTAATAAGTGTTAATGCCGAAAGCAGCGCGAACTGAATGCCGAAATGGATGTTTCGAGTTGTTACATACGCGAGCAAAACAAACACAATTACAACCATCTGATAGCGCTCGTGCATTCTTGTTGTTAGCATAAAGATACATTGCATTATAAAAAATCCGCCAACATAGATGTTCATTCGTTTCGCAAAGAAGAACATAAAGGCAACCACCGCCAAAATCAAAACGGTTAGGATGGTGCTTATCTCGGCATAGGTGAAGCTAAAGAAGGCTTTGCCGCTATCGGCAACCCAGTTAAGCCCCAACATTCCGTAAACATTATAGGCATTGAGTGTGCAATAGGGATAGGTATCGAGACCCGATAGGTAAACATCGAAGAAAAGCATCGGATTTCGTGCGCCGATCATAAAGGGCAAAAATACCACAATAACGGTTGCCGCGGCCGAGGCAATGCCCAAAAGAAACCTCTTTATTTCGTGGCGGCGGAAGATATAAAGCAGCAAAACAGGGGTGAAATAGAGCGACTGATATTTAGTTAGTCCCGCTATTGCGAATAAAGCGCATGAAAGTTCGGGCTTTTCATCCGCCATCATAAACGAGAGCAGCAGCAACATTGCCATTAGTCCATCGGTTTGACCCCAAAAGGAGCTGTTAAAAATCGCAGATGGGTTAAACGCCCAAAATCCCGCGGCAAAAAGCGCGGCTATCTCGCCCTTCTTTCGAAGCGCTACATAGATTACTAAAATACAAAGGGTATCAAAAACTATCGGCCAAAATTTCATCAAGAACATATGATATTCTGCGCTTCCGCTAAAGCCGAGGAAATTATACGCAAGCCCCGTAAAATAAAGGCAGAAAAGATATAGCGGAGGATAATCGAGCGAGATTGCATCTGCTCTTGCATAAACACTCCAAAAGCCATTCGGCAGATCTACCGCCCATTGGCGATACCAGAGGGTGTCATAGGGGTTATAGTAGAGAATACCTATAACAAAGCGAAAAGATAATGCCGCTCCGATTATACAAAGCAGCGCGAGAATCGTTTTATTAAGCGAGAGCTTTTTACTCATTTCCCCACCCCTTATAAAAAGATTTGTTGATATTATAACATTAAATGGTATAATATTCAATAGAAGCATAGCAAGGAGGTAAAACCCATGAGCCACTTCTATTCAATGATAATGAGAATGAAATATATCAAGCGTTGGGGCCTTATGCGCAATACCCACGAGGAAAACCTTTCGGAGCATTCGCTCGAGGTTGCCCTTATTGCCCATGCGCTCGCGGTTATCGGCAACCGCCGTTTCGGCAAAAATATAAACCCCGATCGCGCAGCTGTTATCGGTATGTTTCACGATACAACCGAGATATTAACAGGCGATTTACCAACACCTATTAAGTATTATAACCCCGAAATCAGCGAGGCTTATAAAAAAATCGAATCGGTTGCGGGAGAACAGCTAATCGACCTTTTGCCCGAGGATATGAGAGGAGATTTCGCAGATATTTATTCCTGCGATGATAAGGAGATTTTAAAAATCGTTAAGGCGGCCGATAAGATTTCGGCTCTTATTAAATGTCAAAACGAGCTTTCTCTCGGCAACCGCGAATTTGCGGCGGCCGAAAAGGCTACCATAAAATCCATAAAGGCCATGAAACTCCCCGAGGCCGATGTTTTCCTCTCGGAATTTCTTCCCTCCTTCTCGCAATCCCTCGATAATATGACCATTAAGAAATAACGGTTACAACTCTGTTGTTGACAAGTATGATATAATTAGTGTTGACCAAAAGAAAAGTTCGGAGGCAATTATGAATAATACCGATAGACTTTGTTTAGGCTGTATGAACGATAATGGCGGTGCTGCCGTTTGTCCCATCTGCGGATATAATAAGGCTGCTGCCGGCGATGATAAGGTTTTGGATGCCGGAACCTGGATTATGGAGCGCTACCTTCTCGGCAGGGTTATCGAAACCACCGGCGAGGGCATAACCTACATCGGTTGGGATAACAGAAACGATAATGTTGTTTATATCAAGGAGTATTTCCCCCAGGGCCTTTGCGAAAGGCAGCCCAACAAATCGGTTAAGATAACCGTAGGCAAAGAATACGAATTCAACAATGGTATAATGCAGTTTATCGAGCTCTCGAAAAAAACCGCCGAGCTTGATGTTCCCTCTCTTATGCCGGTTGTTGAAACCCTCGAGATTGGCGGAACCGCATATAGCATTATTAAATCTGCCGCAGGAATTCCCCTTCGCGAATTTTTGCTCCGCAATGGCGGAACCCTTAAATGGGAACAGGCAAAATCTCTTTTCCTTCCGCTTATCAATACCCTTGAAACACTCGGAAACGCAGGAATTTATCATGGCGCTATCTCGCCCGAAACGGTTATCGTTGGTCGCGATGGCAGACTTCATATAATGAGCGTTTCGATTCCCGCCCTTCGCAAGGCAGGAAGCGAGCTTTCGGCTCAGGTTTTCCCCGGTTTTGCAGCCCTCGAGCAGTATGATACTTCACTCGAGCTCGGCGCCTATACCGATGTTTACGGACTTGCCGCAACCCTTTTCCGCGTTCTTATCGGCAACCCTCCCATGGCAGCTAATGAGCGTGCGGTTCACGATAATATGTCGATCCCCGCAAAGGCAGCCGAAACCATTCCCCCTTATGTTTTAACCGCGCTTGCAAATGCGCTGCAGATAGACCCCGCAAACAGAACTGCCACCATGGCAGCCTTTAAGGCAGATATTTCTAGAACCTCTGCTCCTGTTCCCGCGGTGGTTGCCGCCAAGAAAACCGAAAAGGCAGCAGTCGCCTCGAAGCCGGGCGCAAAATCCAAAACCAAGAAGAATCAGCTCTATGCCATTATTGCCGCCGCAATAACAGCGGGTGCTCTGCTTCTTATTGGCGGAATTGTTCTTATCTTCACTTCGGGTGGCAAAGGCGGCAGCGGAGCCGATACCTCTTCGATTCTTCCCCCGAGCTCCTCGCAAACCGCAAGCACCGAATCCTCGCCCGTTATCCTTGAAAACCTCTATACCATCCCCAATTTTGTTGGTATGAACTATGCCGAGGTTTTGGAAAACGAGGAATGGAACCGAGTTTTCAAGATAACACTCAAAGAGGTTGAATTCGGCTCGGCAGCAGAGGGTTGCATCCTCTCCCAGTCGATTCCCGCCGATGAGCAGGTTAAAAAAGGAACCGAAATCGAGATAGCCGTAAGCCTTGGTGCTACCCATCTTATCCTTCCTGATGTTTCGGGTATGTCCGAGATCGATGCATATATCGCACTTCTCGAGGCAGGAATATTAAAGGACAATATCGAGTTTGTTGATAAATATGAGCCTTCGGGAAATCCCGATACCGTTATCGGAACCAAGCCCGAGGCAAATACCAGCATTTCGCGCTTCAGCAAAATCGAGGTTTATATCAATACCTATTCGGTAATTGGAAACGATCTTGAAGCTTTCGAATAAAAGCTATAATAAAAGACCAACTGATTTTGAATCAGTTGGTCTTTTTTAATGCCTTTATATCGTTTTCGATCTGAGCCTTCAGCTCCTCAATCGAATCGAATTTTTTATCCTCGCGGATAAAGGATAATAGTTCAACCTTAATATCCTCGCCATAAATATCGCCTGTGAAATCAAGTATATTGGTTTCGCATATGCAGCGATCAAGCTGATAGGTTGGGCGTTTTCCAATATAGGTTATGGCGCTATATTCCTTTCCCTTTATAAAAAGTCGAGCTCCATATACGCCATGGCGCGGCTCAACCAAATTTTCGGGATAGAAAAAGTTTATGGTTGGCAGTCCTATAGTTCTGCCTCGGCTGTCGCCATGCTCAACCCTTCCAAAAATCGAAAAGGGTTTATAGAGCAATCGGTTTGCGCGGGCAATATCGCCTTCCTTTATGAGCCCGCGAATATAGCTCGAGGAAATCTTAACACCATCGAGCTCAACAAGGGGCGAGATGCAGGCAGTTATTCCGTTTTTATCGCAATAAGCCTTTATAAGGTTTATATCCCCCGCAGCGCCTCTGCCAAAGCGATAATTTTCGCCGCAGCAGATGTATGCGGGTTTATATTTTTCATCAATCTGCGCTAAAAAGTCCTCTGCCTCTATCGAGCAAACCTCGGAAAACCGAAGGGTATCAACCGAGAAGCCTCTCTCGGTCATGCATTCCTTTTTATCGCTCGGGGTAAATAACATTTCGAGTTTTCCGCGCATTGCGGGAGGAACATCAAAGGTTATAACCGTTGCAGGCGATACCGCCGAGGAAAGCACCGCATTATGCCCCATATGGAGTCCATCAAAGGTTCCGAGAACAACCGAGCCTCTACGCATTGGTATCACTCCCCTTTGCATCGTTTATAACACATTCAACCTTTAAAAAGCCCTTTTCCTTCATAACTCGGCCAAGTCCCAAGAAAATGTTCCCAAACTTGACCTTAACTATCTCGTTATCCGAGAATTCGCCCTTTAGGCGGATAAGGTCGAGCTCGCCGCCGTTTGAAAAGCGGATTGCCTGCTTTTCGGTTACAAAAGTAGAATTCATCGCGGGCAGAGCCTTATCGGCAGGCTTTATAAATTCCTTAATGTTTTCTTCGGTTAGGTCATCAAGGCTTATGGTATCGGCAATCGAAAAACCTGCTGTTTCGGTTCGAAGCAGTTCGGTCATAACCGCGCCGCAGCCGAGCTTCTCGCCTATATCGCGGCAAAGTGAGCGGATATAGGTTCCCTTGCTGCAGCGAACAGCGAGCGAAAACTCGGTTCCATCAAAATCGGAAACCGAAATATCCTTTATCTCGATTTCCCTTGCCTCGCGCTCAACGATTTTGCCCTCGCGGGCAAGCTTATAAAGGCGCACTCCATCGCGGCTGATTGCCGAATACATAGGAGGCACCTGCATTATTTTGCCCAAAAACTCCGAAACCGATTTTTTTAATTCCTCCTCCGTTACCGAAACGGGGAATTCCTTTAAAACGGCGCCGGTTATATCCTCGGTATCGGTAGTGATACCAAGGCGCACGCGGGCAACATAGCTTTTATCGCCATCAAGTATATAGGAAGAAAGCGCGGTGGCTCTTCCCACTAAAATAGGCAAAACACCCTCGGCTAACGGGTCGAGAGTGCCTGTATGACCTACCCTTTTGACATGGCAGAGGTATCTAACCTTTGCAACAGCCGAAAAGGAGGTTATGCCTTTTGGTTTTCTTAGAAGAATTATGCCCTGCAAATTAATCCTCCAATGCTTTGCGAACAACCTTTAGTATTTCGGCCCTCGCCTGGCGGCGACTTCCCGAAACTTCACAGCCTGCGGCATATTTATGTCCGCCTCCGCCGAGCTCGGCGCATATGCTCGAAACATCATAGGGCGGATAGGAACGCATCGAAACCTTCCAAAGCTTTTTAGCCTTTTGGCGCATGGTGATTCCGATTAAAATTCCCTCTATCGAGCGGGGAATTGCGGTTATTCCGTCAAGGTCGGAATCGGTGCAGCCGCTATCCTCCATCATCTTGGTTGTTACCGCGATGATGGCAACACGGTCGCCATATAAAAGTTCAACCTGTCTGAGCGCGCGCTTTTCGATTTCCATGCGGCTTTTGGATTTAGTATCAAACATAACTCGGTTGATATCCGAAAAATCCGCACCGAAAGCCATAAGCTCGGCCGCCAAAACATGGGTTTTGGGGGTTGTGTTCGAAAATTTAAAGCATCCGGTATCGGTCGAGATTCCGGTATAAATCGCCTTAACCATTGCCTCATCGAGCATAACATGCAGAGTATTTAAAATATCATAAATACATTCAGCGCAAGCCGCTGCAGTTGAATCAAGGAAAAGATTTTCTGCAAATTCGCGGTGGGATGCATGATGGTCGATTGCGAGAACGATACGATCTTTATACTTCTCGCCGAGCGCACCCATGAGCTTTATATCGGCAACATCTACCGAAATAATGGTTTCGGGTTCGCATTCGGATAGTTTTATCTCTTCTGTGAAATAGCCATAGCGCGGGGGAATCGGATCGGCGCAGGCAACGGTTGCCTTTTTGCCGAGTTTTTGGAGACCCGCACAAAGCGCATAGGCCGAACCCAAGGTATCGCCATCGGGCATACTATGGGTTAATATCAAATAGTTATCGTTTTTCTCTAAAAAAGAGCAAACACCCAAAAGATCCAGTCTTTTAGACATCTTATTCTTCCCCTCCATTCGGCACTTCGGGTAAAGAATTTAGTATCTTGGAAATGTTTGCGCTGCGCTCTATCGAATCATCGGCAATAAAGCGGAGCTCGGGCACCTTGCGGAGCGAAAGGCGGCGACCACACTCGCGGCGGAGGTAGCCGGCGGCACTCTTAAGTCCTTTAACCGACTCAAGAGTTGCCTCGCGACCTTCGATGGCGCTAACATATACGGTTGCATATGATAAATCGCCCGAAACATTTACCTTAACGATACTTAAAAGCTGACTTATACGGGGGTCTTTAAGCTCTCTGAACATTTCCGACAATGCAAGCTGCATATCGGAGGTTATTCTATCGATTTTATATCCCGCCATTAGTCTCTATACTCCTCCATAATGTAGGCTTCGAATACATCGCCTGTCTTGATATCGGCAAACTTCTCGAGTCCGATACCGCATTCATAGCCGGTTGCAACTTCCTTAACATCATCCTTGAAGCGGCGGAGAGAATCAATCTTATCCTCGGCAAGAACGATACCATCGCGAACAACACGGATAAGGCAATTACGGGTTACCTTACCATTTGTTACATAGCAACCTGCGATAGTTCCAACATTAGAAATCTTATAGGTATCACGAACCTCGATGCTACCCATTTCAACCTCGCGGTATTTGGGAGCGAGCATACCCTTCATAGCTGCCTCGATTTCCTCGATGCAGTCGTAGATTATGCGGTAGGTTCGAATATCAACGCCGTCGCGCTCTGCATTGGCCTTTGCAACGGGGTCGGGACGAACATTAAAGCCAACGATGATAGCGCCCGAGGTTCCTGCGAGCATAACATCCGACTCGTTGATGGCACCAACGCCACCATGGATAACGCGAACGCGAACCTCCTCGTTGGAGATCTTTTCAAGGCTCTGCTTAACAGCCTCAACCGAGCCCTGAACATCGGCCTTAACAATGATGTTAAGATCCTTGAGGTCGCCCTCGGAGAGCTGGCTGAAGAGGTTATCAAGAGTAACCTTCTGCATGCGGCTGAACTCTTCGTCCTTAATCTTCTGCTTGCGCTGTTCAACAAGCTGGCGAGCAAGGCGCTCATCCGAAACTGCATCGAAGCCATCACCTGCTTCGGGTGTTTCGGCAAGACCGGTTATCTCAACCGGAACAGAGGGACCTGCCTCATTTAGCTCAACGCCGTTTTCATTACACATAACGCGAACACGACCAACAGCGGTTCCCGCAACGATGATATCACCGGTGCGGAGGGTTCCTGTTTGAACAAGAAGCGATGCAACAGGACCGCGACCCTTATCAAGGCGAGCCTCGATGATAACACCCTTTGCACGGCGATCGGGGTTTGCCTTAAGCTCGAGCATTTCTGCAACGAGAAGAACGTTTTCAAGAAGTTTATCGATGCCCATACCGGTTTTTGCCGAAACAGGAACACAGATAACATCACCGCCCCACTCTTCGGGAACAACCGAATGCTCGGTTAACTGCTGAAGAACGCGGTCGGGGTTGGCTTCGGGCTTATCCATCTTGTTGATAGCAACAATGATAGAAACGCCTGCAGCCTTTGCATGGTTGATAGCCTCGATGGTCTGCGGCATGATACCGTCATCGGCGGCTACAACAAGGATTGCAATATCGGTAGCCTGGGCACCGCGCTGACGCATAGCGGTAAATGCTGCGTGTCCCGGGGTATCGAGGAAGGTTATATCGCTGCCCTGTGCATTAACTCTGTAAGCACCGATATGCTGGGTAATACCGCCTGCCTCGGTAGAGGTAACAGCGGTATGGCGGATGGCATCAAGGAGAGAGGTTTTACCATGGTCAACGTGTCCCATAACAACAACAACGGGATCGCGCGGGCGCAGGGTTTCGGCTGTATCCTCGGTATCATCCATAATTCTTTCTTCGATGGTAACAACAACGGCCTTTTTAATCTTTGCGCCCATTTCGGTAACAACGATTTCGGCGGTATCATAATCGATAACCTGGTTTACGGTTGCCATCATGCCAAGCTTCATAAGCTCTTTGATAACCTCTGCGGCGGTCTTCTTCATAGCAGCGGCAAGCTCGCCTACTGTTATCTCTTCGCCAACGGTTACGGTTATCGGGGTCTTCTTTATGCGCTCAAGCTGAAGTCTGCGGAGCTTATCTGCCTCGGTTTCGCGCTTTGCGTTCTTCGGGCGATGATAATCCTGCGATTTCTGCTTGATTTTCTGCTTGCGCTGCATATTGTCGCGCATGGTATTTGCGGGAGCAATATTCTCGTATTTTTCGTTGTAACGCTCGATATCAACATTCGAGGTACGAGTATCAACATGAAGAATCTGAGCGGGTCCGCGGTTGGGAGCCTCGCCATGAACCTTCTGCTTTTTGGGCGGAGCAACCAAAATCTCGGGCTCTGCCTTCTTCTCTGCCGGCTTCTCCTGCTTCGGCTCTGCTGCCTTGGCGGGAGCAGGCTTCTTTTCTGCTGCGGGAGCAGGTTTTTTCTCTGCTGCGGGAGCAGGCTTCTTCTCGGGTGCGGGAGCGGGCTTCGGAGCGGGCTTCTCGGCCTTTGCGGGGGCAGGATTCTTTGCTGCCTCGGCAGCAGCTGCTGCGGCCTTCATCTGCTCGAGAATTGCCATCTGCTCGGCAAGCTTTCTATCCTTTTCGGCCTTGCGCTCTTTTGCGGCGGCCTCGCGTGCCTTTGCTCCGGTTGCAAAATATTCATCAAAACTCTTAACCGAGTTCTTTTTTGTTAAAATATCGAATACTAAATCAAGCTCCTGCTCATCAAGGGTTGATCCGGTTTTCTTGGTGCTTCCGATTTCATCTGCCAAAATCGAAACAATATCCTTCGACTGCATAGAGAAATCTTTAGCAAGGTCGCTAACCTTATATTTAACCATCATGGGCATTTCCTCCAATTATAAGTTTTCTGCAATAGCCTTTGCGAAGCCTTCATCTAAAACGGCTAATATTCCCGCGCGGGTTCCTATTGCATTTGTTATTTCGTAGGTGTCAAGTTGGGCTTTTATGAAAGGGATGTTATTCTTTTCGGATAAAAAGCGAATCTCTTTGCTGCTTTTTTCCGAGATATCGGATGCGGTTATCGCAAGATAAGCTTTGCGGCGCGATAGAGCCTCTTCGGTTGCTGCAGTTCCAACTGCCAAGCGACCCGCTTTTCTTGCAAAACCGAGGAGCGCTAATGCTTTGCTCATCTAAGCTCCTCCGCGATGGCTAAAATAACCTCTTCGGGAATGGCCGAGGAAAAAGCGCGTTCAAATCGCTTTGCCTTTGCGGCAGCGAGGAGGCATTTTTCCTCCTTGCAAATATATGCTCCGCGGCCATTTAGCTTACCCGTTTTATCGAGCTTTATCTCGCCTTCGGTTGTTTTAACAACGCGCACAAGCTCGGATTTCGGCTTCATTTCGCCGCAGCCAACGCACATGCGCATAGGAATTTTTCCGCTTTTCATAAAAATCACCCTTAATTATTCGGCGATATCCTCGCCATAGAATCCGCTTTCGGGACGGATATCAATGTTCCAGCCCGTTAGCTTAACAGCAAGGCGAACATTCTGACCGCCATTGCCGATTGCGAGGGAAAGCTGCGAATCCGGAACGGTTGCACGGCAGCTGCGGGGATCCTCGCTGATTATCTCAACTCCTACGACCTTCGAGGGAGAAAGTGCCTCGCTAACGAAGGCTACGGGGTCATCGGAATACTTAACTATATCAATCTTCTCGCCTGCGAGCTCTTCAACAATGTTGTTTACACGAGCGCCGCGCGGTCCGATACAAGCGCCAACAGCATCGATCTCGCTGTTTGCCGACCAAACTGCCATCTTGGTTCGAGAACCTGCCTGGCGGGAAATAGCCTTAATCTCGATGGTGCCATCGAAGATTTCGGGAACTTCGTTTTCAAACAGGCGCTTAACAAGACCGGGATGGGTACGGGAAAGCATAACCTTCGGTCCCTTTTCGGTGCTCTTAACATCAACAATGTAAACCTTGATATGGTCGCCCTCGCGAAGCTCCTCGCCCGGAACCTGCTCGAGTTTGGGAAGCATTGCTTCGCTATGTCCGATGGTTAAGGATGCGTTGCCGGTCTTGGGGTCGATGCGCTGAACAACGGCGGTAACGAGCTCACGGTTGCGGCTCTGGAACTCGGCTAAGGTCTGGTCGCGCTCAACATCGCGGATACCCTGGCGGATAACATGCTTTGCGGTTTGAGCAACGATACGGCCGAGCTTGCGGGTATCGAGCTTAATGGTAACGGTTCCGCCAACCTTGGAACGCTTGTTGATCTTAAGTGCATCCTCAAGGAGCATATCTGCATATTCATCCTCGATCTCATCAACAACATTCTTCTTAACATAGGCGCTGAACTTCTGCTTTTCGCAATCGATCTCGCAGAAAACGATCTCGCGCGAGCCATATTCCTTTTTAACTGCGGTAATGATGGCGGCCGAAATCTTCTCGGCTATGAACTCGGCGGGAATGCCGCGCTCGGTTTCCATTACCTTTAGTGCTTCAAAAAATTCTTTGTTATTCATTTTTCTTGTTTTCCTCCCGAAATTATATTTTCAAATCGTTTAGTTTAACCGATGAATATAAACCTTTTTCAAAATAGCGGTCTTCTCCGTTTACGGTAATTTTAACGCCGCCATCGAAACCCGACAGCAAACCGCAAAATTCCTTCTCGCCATCAACGGCGCGATAGAGATGAACCAAAACCTCTTTGCCCTTGCACTTTTCGAAATGCTCGGGTTTTAAAAGCTCGCGCTCAAGACCCGGAGAGCAAACCTCGAGGTAATAAGACTTATCAATGATATCCGCTTCATCAAGAATCGGGTCGATTGCATGGGAAACATCGGTGCAATCGTTGATCCAAATACCCTCCTCCTTATCGATAAAAACGCGGAGATACCAGGATGCACCCTCTTTTAAAAAGCGAACATCCCAAAGGTCGTAGCCCAAACCCTCAACGGTTGGGGCAATGAGTTTTTCAACTCGCAGAGCAGTATTTCCTGCCATTATTTCACCTACTTTAAAAACTAAAAGTCCACACAACGAAAAGTGAGCGGGTTGCCCCACTCACTTTCTTTCGTTTATTACTTCCCAAGGATTATACCACACATATTATATAAAATCAAGCATTTTTTATTCTTCCATCTGCTTGCCGAGGAAACCCGCCGCAACCGATATAAGCTTCTCATCGCTCTCGCAAGGCTTTTCGGCACTATCGTTTGCGAGCATAACAACCGCACCGGTTACATCGCCCGCCGAAAGAATCGGTGCCGCGAGCAGAATTTTTCGGTCGATACCATCGAGCGCGGGATGATTTTCCTCGCCCGCCGAATAGAGGCGGCGCGAGTTCATAATATCCTCGAGCGCTGATGACACTCGGCGCTCGAGCACTTCTTTTTTAGGCATACCCGCAGCGGCAACGCAATGGTCGCGGTCGCAGATTATAACCGATAATCGTGTGCCCTTAATGAGCGACTCGGCATATTGCGCGGCAAAAGCCGAAAGCTCACCGATAGGCGAATATTTCTTAAAAATAACCTCCCCACCCGCATCGGTATAAATCTCAAGCGGATCGCCTTCACGTATGCGCATAGTGCGGCGAATTTCTTTGGGGATAACGACACGACCAAGGTCGTCTATTCTTCTAACAATACCTGTTGCTTTCATATATAAATCTCCTTTAATTTCAAATCGTGATACTATTATTTGTGAATAAAGGGAATTTATACTGCACAACTTTACTTTTTAATTTTGCTGTGATATGATTATTGAAAAGAAATGGGGTATATAACTATGGAAATTTATACTATTTTACTTGATAATGTAATACCCGTAAAACTTGTTACCGCAAAAGCTTCTTATGGCATTGGCTTTTTAACTTCTTTTGTGGGTGGATTTTGTGCTTTGTTTGGAATCCCAAACAATATGTACAGCAAGAAAATCAAAAAGGCAGAAACGCTCGCTACGCAAGAATTAGAGACAACCATAAAGTCAATCGGGGCAGATGGTGTTATGGATGTTCGTTGCCAAATTGACGGATTGTCGTTTTTAATTACTGGAACGGCTTACAAATGGTCTGCAGAGGAAAGAGCAAAACGTGAGGCTGAGGAAAGAGCAAAACGTGAGGCTGAGGCAAAAGCAAGGCACGAAGCCGAACTAAAAGCACAACGAGAAGCAACTGAAAAAGAAAGACGTAAAGCAGAAGAAATCAAAAAATATGAATCGGAAATGAGGAAAAAGTTGCTTTCTAATAAAACCCCAGTTACCAAAACAATTCTACCGATGAACAAACCAAACAACTTCCAAAATAATCCAGACTGGCAAAACGACATTGCAATATTGTCCAATAATGAAATCTACATAAGATATATTGATGAAGAGGACTGGTCTGAGGCATATAGATATCATTGTTATTTGGAACTGAAGAAAAGAGGTCTGCAATCTATACAAATAATCGCAAACCATTCAGAAGAACAAAACGAATTAAAAATATTTCCCAATGGAAAAGGTTACATTTGTCCTTTATGTGGCTTTTCTAATACAAACTTTTCGTCTTGCGCTCAATGTAGTTATAATCCTTTTGAAAGTCAAAGCGAAGAGACCGATGACAGCGAAGATAAATATGTAGACATTGCTTGCCCTGCGTGTGGAGAAATGCTATCTTTCTTAAAAAACGAAACCAAAGGCGTGTGCCCTAATTGCGATACCGAATTTGAAATTAAATAAAAAATAAACAAGCGAGGTGAAATTCACCTCGCTGTGTTTTTATACCGTTTCAAAATACAAATACATCGTAGGGCGGGGGCTTGCTCCCGCCGTTAGTTTTCGCAGGATTTGGCGGCAGGAGTAAACCCCTGCCCTACAACAAATTTTCAAATTGTGATGTTAGTATCTGTGATTTGTGGGAATTTATACTGCAAGAAATTACTTTTGAAATTTAACATAATACAAAAATCTCCTTGCTTTACAAAGCCCAACTGTTAGTATCTGTAAAACAAGGAGATTT
>JAZOXC010000041.1:0-3521 GCA_045659535.1 Acutalibacteraceae bacterium | reverse complement strand
GGCAAGGCGCTTATCCTCGCCATCGGCATAATAATGGGTGTACTGCAGTTGGGGTTCGCCATTTTCATCATCAATATAAATCTCATAGTATTCGGGCTGGGTTGCAACACCGATTGCTACGATATTAAAGGATGCTTGGATAAAGAAGCATAAAAAGTTTAGTATCAATATCGATATGATACATTTTGTTGCTAATGATATCTTTTCTTTCATTTTTGCACTTCCGTTTACAGGTTATCTATGTTATCTTATTACATAATACAACATTATTTGTTAATATACAATTAACTTTTTTTCATATCTTCGCGAATGAGGTAGGCAGCCTTATAAATATCGCCGCCGCCCATGGTTATAACAAGGTCGCCCTCGCATTTTTCTTCTTTAATATGCGCTCTTATATCCTCGAAGGTTGGCAGAACGATAGAGTCGCCGAGTCCCTCGGCGATATGCTCGCTCATAATGCCATAGGTATTAACCTCGCGCGATCCCATAATGGGGGTTAAAATCACCTTATCGGCATGGGATAAGGCACGGATGAATTCATCCTTTAGCAGAGCGGTTCGCGAGAAGGTAAAGGGCTGGAATATAGCGATAACGCGCTTGAAATTAAGGCTTTTTGCGGCTTTAAGGGTTGCCTCGATTTCGGTTGGATGATGAGCATAGTCATCGACTAAGGTTACACCATCGGCCTCATATAAAAACTCGAAGCGGCGACCCGCGCCGGTAAACTTTGAGAGGGCGGAATCGATGCCCTCGGCCGAGACACCCATATCATAGGCAACGGCAAAGGCAGCAAGACCGTTATAGACATTATGCTCGCCCGGGATTCGCATATGAACACGACCGAGCTTTTCGCCGCCTTTATAGGCATCGAATTCATATCCGAATGCGCCTGCGGTTATATTATCGGCATAGAAATCATTGGTTTTATTAAGACCAAAGGTTATAACCTTTGCATCTATCCCCTCTGCGGCACGGAGGGCGAGCGCATCATCACCGTTTACATATGCGGTATGCGACATGGAGAGGAATTTATGGAAGGATAAAACAAGGTTATCCATTGTTTTGAAATAATCGAGATGATCATCATCGATATTTAGCAAAACAGAAACATCGGGCGACATCTGCAAGAAGGTATCAACAAACTCGCAGGACTCGCAAACCATGTGCTCACTTTTGCCGCTTCGACCATTGGTTCCGAGCAGCGGAAGGCGTCCGCCGATAACTGCTGTAGGGTCGAGGTTGTTTAAATAGAGAATTTGTGTTATCATAGAGGTAACGGTAGTTTTGCCATGGGTTCCGCAAACTCCGATAACATTATCGAAATGGCGAGTTAAGGCACCGAGCAGATGGCTTCGCTCCATGGTTGGAATACCGCGGCGGCGAGCCTCGACAAGTTCGGGGTTATCCTGACTTATGGCGGCTGAATAAACAACAAGCTCGCTCTCGCCAAGGTTTTCGGCGCGATGACCCATATATACGGTAGCGCCCAAAGCGCGAACTCGCTTTAGGGGATCGCTTTCGTTGTTATCCGAGCCCGAAAGGATATAGCCCTTTCCATGCAAAATCTCGGCAAGCGGGCACATACCCGAACCGCCGATTCCTATCATATGAATACGCTTTACGCGTTCGATTATTTTATCTTCTTCCCTTAGTTTCTTCATCTTATTCCTCCAAAGGAAATTATTTACCATTCTATTATATTGCTTTTTAGAAGAAAAATAAACAAAAATTTTAACTTTTATTAAAATGAGGTGAGTGTTTTGGAGTTTTTATTGCCGAGTGCGGTAAAAAAGTGCATTTTTACCCTTGAAAACGCAGGTTACGAAGCTTTTTGCGTTGGTGGCGCTGTGCGTGATATGATAATGGGCAAGGATGGTCCTTCGGATTTTGACATAACAACCAACTGCCCGCCCGAAAAGACAATATCGCTTTTTGATAAAACGATACCGACCGGTATGGAGCACGGAACAATCACCGTTATTATCGATGATATGCCGCTTGAGGTTACCACCTACCGAACCGAGGGCGGATATTCGGACAGCCGCCACCCCGACAAGGTTTTATTTGTTGGCAATATTGAGGATGATTTATCCCGCCGCGATTTCACGGTTAACGCCATAGCATATAACCAAAAGCGCGGTATTTTCGACCCGTTTAACGGCTGCGAGGATATAAAGAGAAGATTGCTTAGAACGGTTGGCGACCCCGAAAAGCGCTTTTTTGAGGATGCTCTTCGCATTATGAGGCTCTACCGCTTTGCTTCAAAGCTCGATTTTTCGGTAGAGGCGGCTACTTCGGATGCTGCCATATCCCTTCTCCATTTGCTCGAAAAAATCAGCAGAGAGCGAATTTTTGCCGAGCTATCGGGTATGCTTTGCGGCAAGAATATAGAAAACGCGAAAGGATTTTTCTCGTTTGGCGCGCTCGGTTTCCTTGGACTGCCGAGCTGCGATATTTCGGCAGTTTCCTCCCTTCCGCTCGACCGCGAAACTCGTTTTGCCGCTCTGTTTATTATATCGGGTGCCGACAGCGATGAGGTTTTAGCGGCGCTTAAATCTGATACCGCTCTGCGGCGCGATGTTAAGGCTCTGCTCGGTATTTACTCTTCGGCAAAATTCGAAACCGATGCGGATATCAAGAGGGTGCTTTCAGAATATGGCGAAGAGGCTTTGAGAAAATATCTCCCGCTTCACTCGCTGTTTAAATCGGAAAATACCGAGGATATTATCGCAAGGCTCGATGGAATCATAAAGCGAAACGAGCCCTATAAAATCGCTGATTTGGAAATCGGCGGCGAGGATATAAGGAGTGCGGGCTACGAGGGTCGCGAGATTGGAACGGTTCTCGCTCGACTCCAAGAGTTTGTTATCGAAAATCCCCAAAAAAATAATCGAGAAATACTTTTAAAGCTAATCACAAAATAAACCAAAAGGTCATAGGATGTATTGGGTACATCCTATGACCTTTTTTGGTGGTGGAATTATGGTTTTTGCAATTATTGGCGGCGATGATCGGCAGGTTTTTCTTCGAAATCGGCTTACGGCTTCGGGGCATACGGTTCGAATGTGTGGGTTTGAGGGATATGAAACCCATATTTCCTGCCTTTCGGTTGGAGATGCGCTTTTTGGCGCGGATTATGCCATTCTGCCTATCCCCACCTCCAAGGATGGCAGAACCGTTTTTTCGCCATACGGAAGCAAGGAAATTCTGCTATGCGATCTTATAAGAGCCGCAGGCAAGAAAACGGTTTTTTTAACCGCTCTAACACCTATCGGAGCCGCAAAGGAATATGATTATTTTGCAAAAGAAGAGCTAACGGTTATGAATGCCGCGCTGACCGCCGAGGGAGCGATTGCCACCGCCATAAATAACCGAAAATGTGCGCTTTTAGGGTCGCGCTGTTTGATTTTGGGGTTTGGGCGAATAGGAAAACTTTTAGCACCAAGGCTATCGGCCTTTGGCGCAAAGGTTTTTGCCTCATCGCGGCGGGCAGAAACACTATCATGGATTAGGTCTTT
>JAZOXC010000040.1:0-1412 GCA_045659535.1 Acutalibacteraceae bacterium | reverse complement strand
CTGCGAAAGGCTGCCCGATGCAGTTTCGGCATAGGCTTTTGCCTCGTTCATAAAATCGCTTGCCATCTGCGAGGCGATTTCGGAGCGCTCGGCCGATCCCGCCGCAAGCGCGGCCTCGCTCGCAACGGTATCAACGAGCTGATTATATATATCGGGGGTCGGCACGGGCGGTGCAGCTCCCTCTGATAGTCCCGAGGGGACAACCTCGAGCAATATTTTATCTGCGGTTACAAGGTCGCCTCCAAAGACCGAAACACTAAACTGCGGCGATTTTATAACCTCGGCGGGAATGCGGCACATATCATCGATGAGCAGAACATTATATACCTCTTTACCATGACTGAAAACTGCGGTTTTTTCTATTCCCTCCCATGCTCCATCAAAGCAAAAAAGGGCTGATAAAAAATTTCGGCTATCGGCAACAACCGATGTTTCGGATGCGGTTATGCGCTCGCCTTTAACACTAAATTTAATTATTTTTTGTTTCATATTTTCCTCCTTTTTTGAGCGGTTAAAAATAAAAACGGCAGATAAACTCTGCCGCTATTTTCTACCCTATAGGAAAATATTTTTTTGTCAATACGAAACATTTATGCAACAAAAAAGCAACCCTCGCAGTTTTGCAAGGGTTGCTGATTTTTTAATTACTTGCGACGGTTTTTGAAGCCCTTGCGGTCGCCACGGGGCTTGCGCTCGGCATCTTCATCAATGTCGTTTTCGGGGGTCATGCCCATCTTTTCGATGAGGGCATCACGGCGGGAGAGGTTAAGTCTGCCCTGATCGTCGATCTCGGTTACCTTAACGATAACTTCATCGCCAACGTTAACAACATCCTCTACCTTCTCAACGCGCTTAACATCAAGCTTGCTGATATGAACGAGGCCTTCCTTGCCGGGAGCAATCTCAACGAATGCGCCGAAGGTCATAAGGCGGGTAACCTTACCCTTATAGAAAGCACCGATCTCGGGATCGTTTGCGATGGTTTCGATGATCATGATAGCCTGCTTTGCCTTATCAATATCAAGACCGGCAACATAAACCTGACCGTCCTCTTCGATATTGATGGTGCAATCGCACTGCTCCTGAATCGACTGGATAACCTTGCCCTGCTTACCGATAACATCACCGATCTTAGAGGGATCGATCTTGGTGGTAAGCATCTTGGGAGCATAGGGAGAAAGCTCTGCGCGGGGCTCGCTGATTGCGGGAAGCATAATCTCATCAAGGATATACTTACGAGCCTTATTGGTCTTCTCGAATGCCTCTTTGATGATTTCGGGGGTAAGACCATGAACCTTGAGATCCATCTGGATAGCGGTTATACCCTTATGGGTTCCGGCTACCTTAAAGTCCATATCGCCATAGAAATCTTCGAGACCCTGAATATCAACCATGGTCATGAAATCGGCATA
>JAZOXC010000039.1:0-4272 GCA_045659535.1 Acutalibacteraceae bacterium | reverse complement strand
GGAGATACAGAGCTTTGTTGGAAACGGAATGCGAAACCTAATCGAGCGCTCGAGCGGAATGGCTCCCGAGGGCGAGCTGTTTGAGGAAATCCTTGCAACCTTCAAGGCGCATTACGATCTTCATTTCTGCGATAAAACCTATGCATATGATGGCGTTTGCGATTTAATTGGTGAGTTAAAGGCTCGCAACTTTAAAATCGCCGTTGTAACTAATAAGGATCAGGGCGTTTCGCGTATCATCGTTAATAATCTTTGCGGCAATGTATTCGATATCGTTTGCGGCAAAATCGATGGTGTTCCCGCAAAACCCGACCCGACCAGCACCAAAATGGTAATGAAAGAGCTCGGCGTTGCCCCCGAGGAATGTATCTTTATGGGCGATTCCGATGTTGATATCAAAACCGGTGTTGCAAGCGGCGCTACCGCCGTTGGCGAAACCTGGGGCTTCCGTGATAGAAAGCTTTTAGTATCGGTTGGCGCAAAATATATTATCGATCATCCGTCAGAGCTCCTTGATATAATAGGTAAGTTGAATAATGAGTTATAAAGCAACCCGTTTCGCATGCTATATCGGCTCTGTTTCACAAGCAACGATAAATAACTATTTACCGCTTCTGTTTGTAATGTTCAATACAAGCTATGGCATCTCATATAGCAAACTCGGAGCGGTGGTTTTGCTTAATTTCTCGGTTCAGCTTATAACCGATATCTTATCGATAAAAATAGTTTCTAAAATCGGAACAAAGGGAGCCGTTGTTTTAGCACATTTTTTGTGTGCTGCGGGAATGATTTTGCTCGGCATATTACCATCGCTGCTTGGAAATGCGTTTCTCGGCATAGTGATTTCGGTAATATTTTCATCCATCGGCGGCGGACTTATCGAGGTTCTTGTTTCCCCGGTTATGGAACGCGTATCGGGGGATCGCGGCAGAGCATATATGTCCTTCTTGCATTCTTTCTACTGTTGGGGACAAATATTGGTTGTTGTGGTTACTACCGCTGCAATTTTGGCGTTTGATATATCGTGCTGGGATTGGCTTGCTTTATGTTGGGCGGCAATACCGCTTGCAAACGCATTTTTATTCTTAAAGGTTCCGGTAGTTGAGGATGAACCCGAAGAACAGCGTACCCCCATAACCCAAATTTTGAAAAACAAAAGCTTTATACTTATTGCCGTGCTGATGGTTACTGCGGGAGCAAGCGAACTCACTATGTCGCAGTGGGCATCAACCTTTGCGGAGCAGGGTCTTAATCTCTCAAAATTCACGGGCGACCTCTTGGGTCCCTGCGCTTTTGCCTTCTTTATGGGGACGGGCAGAATAATAAATTCGCTTTTGCCGCGGCGCATTACCATCCGCTCGGTGCTTTTGGTTTGCAGTGTGTTAACCCTCGGTTGTTATCTTGTAACTTCGCTTGCAAGCAATGAAATGGTTGCGGTTATGGCCTGTGCCTTGTGCGGACTCGGAGTCAGCACAATGTGGCCCGGAACATATACCCTGGCAAGCGAATCCTTTCCGCACGGAGGCAATGCAATGTTTGGATTTTTGGCCATGTTTGGCGACCTCGGTTGTTCCGTGGGTCCCTGGCTTGCGGGATTGATAGCAGCGGCTCAAGACCTTAAAACCGCGCTATTGGTCTGCTCGATTTTCCCTATAATATCTATCGCGTTTTTACTACTCTACCGCAAAAATAATATAAAAGAGGTATAGTTTCATGAAAAGAGAAGACTACATATCCTGGGATCAATATTTTATGGGAGTTGCAATGCTTTCGGCAAAGCGCAGTAAAGACCCTTCAACGCAGGTAGGCGCTTGTATCGTAAGCGATGAGAATAAGATTCTCTCGGTTGGATATAACGGAATGCCCTGCCATTGCCATGATGATGAATTTCCGTGGCAGCGCGAGGGCGGAGCTTTAGAAACAAAATATATGTTTGTTTGCCATGCCGAGCTTAACGCAATCCTAAACTATAGCGGAACCGGTCTGCGCGGAAGCCGCGTTTATGTAACCCTCTTCCCGTGCAATGAATGCGCAAAGGCTATAATTCAGAGCGGAATCAAAGAGATTATATATGCCGAGAACAAATATGATGGAACCGATAGCGTTATGGCATCAAAAAAGATGTTCGATGCTGCCGGTGTTAAATACCGTCAGTACGAACATCTTGGTAAAACAATAAATATAGAGGTTTAAAAAAGCTCCTCGGCAAACCAAACCTGCTTTGCGGTAAAGGTTTTGCCGTTTAGGTATTCGAGAATACCCGCATCGGTTGTAAAATTAAACCTAAGTTTATAAGAGTAAAGCGCTTGATGGCGAAAACCTATCTTTTTGTCATCGGCGTTTTTGCCGTATTTACCATCTCCCAAAAGGGGATGACCGATCGAAGCCAAATGGGCTCTGATTTGGTGGGTGCGGCCGGTTAAAAGCTCAACCTCTAAAAGGCTAAGCCCATTTTTCTCCTTTAAAACTCTGTAGTGGGTTTTAATGGTTTTCGAGTCCTCGGTCTTGCGGCTTTTGATGAAAACCTTGTTTTTATCCTCATCTTTTGATAAAAACGCCTCTAAAACCGCCTCTTTTTCGCGGGGAGACCCGTGAACAACCGCAAGATAGAATTTATCCAGCTCGCGATATTTTATCTTATCGCATAAAATTCTGAGCGCCTCGGCATTTTTGGCGGCTATAACTATTCCGCCCGTATTGCGGTCAATTCGATTGGCGAGCGCGGGTTTAAAGCTCTGCTCGGCATCGGGGTCGTATTCGCCCTTTTCGTATAGATAGCGCTGAATTCGAGCGATGAGGGTATCGCCATATTCATTTTCGTCGGGATGTGATAAAAGTCCCTGCTTTTTATCGGCAAGAAGGATGTTTTCATCCTCATAAACGATGGTTAAATTCTTCGAAGCCGACATAAAGTCGAGCTTTTTCTCGGCAGGCGCAAAGAATTCATCATTAATATAGGCGTCAACAATGCTGCCCTCGAGCAGCTTGGTGCCGATTTCGGCTCGCTTGCCGTCAACCTTTATTCGTTTTAAGCGAATGTATTTATACATAAGCGATTTCGGAAGCGAAGGCATCGCCTTTGATATGAACTTGTCAAGTCGCTGTCCGGCATCGTTTTTTCCAATAGTGAAGCTCTTCATTTTTTCACCTCGGAAAGATTATACCACATTATTTTAAAAAAAGAAAGGGTGTGCAGAATGGCAAAACTGAATAATTCCGAACCAAATCTGCACAAGGGTCATCGCGCCCGTATGAGAAGGCAACTTGCAGAGGGCAAGATTGGCGAGGGTTCGCCGCCCCATGTTCTGCTTGAGATGTTGCTTTATCATTCGATACCCCAAGGCGATACAAACCCACTTGCCCATAAACTTATAAACCGTTTCGGCAGTCTTGAGGGCGTTTTATCCGCAAGCTATGAAGACCTTTTGAAGGTTGAGGGAGTAGGCGAGATAACCGCCTCGCTCATAAAACTTTATAAACCCATAACCCGCCGCATTATTTTAGAGCGCATAGCGGGTAAAAACGAGTTGCACGGCGGCGAAGAAATAGGAAATTATATCCTAAATCAGTATGCCTTTTGCAGCGAAGAGCGCGTTTCGGTTCTCTGCCTTCGCGGAAACGGAAAGATTATCGCGTTCGAGGATATTGGCTCGGGTGATATAGCATCGGTTGGCATAAGCACCCGAAGAATTTTAGAAATAGCAATAAAATATGATGCAGGACTTGTAGTTTTGGCGCATAATCATCCGAGCGGGCTTGCGCTTCCGTCGGCAATCGATGTTGAGATAACCCGCGGTTTGGTTGCAACGCTGCGTCAGGTCGGGGTTCACCTTATCGATCATGTCGTTGTAGCGGGTCATGATTATGTCAGCATGGCGCAGTCCGAAGAATATAGCGGAATGTTTTAATAGGGGAGGAAAATTATGAATTATAATGGAGCCTGTTTTGAGGCGGCATTCGGAACAGCGGCGCAAATGTCGCCCTCCGATAGAGCCGAAATCTGCTTTGCCGGTCGCTCAAATGTTGGAAAAAGCTCGCTTATTAACCGTGTTTTGGGCAAAAAGAGCTTGGCGCGCGTCAGCACCAAGCCGGGCAAAACCGTAACCATCAATTTCTATAAGCTCGATGATATTCGCCTCGTTGACCTCCCGGGCTATGGCTATGCAAAGGTAAACGATAAGGAAAAGCTTCGCTGGGCCGATTTAATGGAAACCTATTTTGGCAGCGGAAGAGATATAAGAATGACCTTCCAGCTTATCGATATGCGCCACG
>JAZOXC010000038.1:0-4975 GCA_045659535.1 Acutalibacteraceae bacterium | reverse complement strand
AAGGCCCTGGAAGCCTGCAACGATAACTATGTTCTTTTTAGCGAGCTCGGCGCGTAAACGCTCTGCCTCAACACGCTTGATTCGAGCAATAGAATAATGCGAATCGGTAACAAAACCTGCCTGCCAACCAAGCAAGGAGATTACGGGGAGACCAAGTGTTTCAATAGCCATAGCGAGAAGGGATATAGACATCTGCTCACCTGCAGAGATAAGCATATCCATTTCGCGCTTAGAGGGTCCGTTCGGGTTAACCGAAAGAGCCTGGGCTATGAGATCATCGGTTGTATCGCCTTGTGCCGAAACAACAACGATAATATCGTTGCCTTTTTTGTAATCTTTTTCGATAATTCGGGCGACATTGAAAAGTCTTTCATTGTTGGCAACAGATGAGCCGCCGAATTTTTTTACGATAAGTGCCATAAAAATCCTCCGTTATATTACTATCGCGCTATTACGCGATGGTTTGTTGTTTGGTGTTTCTATAAACATAATACAAGAAACACAAAAATCATGTTAATCGATAACGCGGAAAATGCGATAATCGTTTAGGCCGATAGCAGAAAGCTTTGCCTTGATAGAGTTTTTGGTCTGATTTTCGATAATAGCTGCGAAAGATTCATCTTTTGCTTTGCAATCAGCACAATTGAAAGCGCCTTTGATTGCGGCTTCTGCATTATTATCGGCGATAACCATGTAATCAAACGCAATCTCATCGGGATCGACAACATAGTTTTTATCGCCATCTTCCCAGAAGAGATATTTTCTTGCTGCAAGGTGCTTAACACAGTCGATAACATCGGCAACAACTGCGCTTGCGGTGGGGAGCTTGCCTGCGCCGCGACCATAGAAGGCAACATCGCCAATAGCATCTCCGCGAACCTTTATAATATTGAAAACATCCTCAACATTGGAAATTACACTGCTCATCGGGATAACAGCGGGGGAAACAGAAGCCGAAACTTTATCTCCCAAAACCTTTGAATGACCGATAAGCTTAGTAACATATCCCATATCGGAAGCGATCTCAACATCCGAGAGCTTCATGCCGCGGATACCTTCGGTTTTAATCTGCTCGGGATAGATGTGCTTTCCGAAGGCGAGAGAAGCGAGGATACAGATTTTTCTTGCTGCATCATGACCATCAATATCTGCAGAAGGATCGCGCTCGGCATAGCCAAGGCGCTGAGCCATCGAAAGAGCATCATCAAACTGCATATTTTCCTTGATCATTTTGGTTAATATGAAATTGGTAGTTCCGTTAAGAATACCTGTGATTTCGCTTAAATCATTTGCTGCAAGGCATTGAGCAATCGGGCGAAGAACGGGTATTCCGCCGCCAACGCTTGCTTCAAAGAGGAAGTTAATATTGTTATCTTGGGCAATTTTAAGAAGCTCTGCACCCTTTAGAGCAACAAGCTCTTTATTGGAAGTAACAACACTTTTTCCTTTTAAGAGAGCAGCCTTAACATAATCATAAGCAAAGGTTGCGCCTCCTGCGGTTTCAACAACAACCTTAACATCGTCATCGTTTAAGATGGTATCAAAGTCTTTAACAAACTTTTCGCTGTAGGGAAGCCCATCGAATTCTCTAATATCAAGTATGTATTTAAGGTTTATTTCGTTTTTAGCTTTTTTGTTGATCATTTCGTTGTGGTTTATAATTATCTCGGCAACACCCGAGCCAACAACGCCATGACCGATTATTGCAACATCAACCATTTTATTTCTCCTTACAGATTAGATAATTTGCTCTATTGAAACAACGCCCTTTAAAGTGCGCAGCGATTCAATCATTTCATCAACCGAGTTAGCTTTTGTATCGATTCGCAATGATACCGTTACGGCGGCAACATTATCGGTTGGGATTCCTTGATTTACGGTTAAAACATTGGCATCAAAACGATGCATAACCGATAAAAACTCAGATAAAATACCCGCTTCATCGCGCAGTTCAGCTCTCAGGTTTATAACGTGTTGCTCATTATATGAGAAAACACAGTCCTTATACTTGTAAAAAGCGCTTCGTGAAAGATCACAAAGCTGAGCGGCTTCGGATGCGGTTTTGGCATCGCCCGAGGCCAACATTTGCTTCGCTTTAAGAACCTTTGCATAAACTTCGGGAAGAGCCGAAATACGAACCAAAGCTAATTTATTGTTGCACATAGAAGTGTCCTCCACAGAAAAACATTTGTGTTCGTGCAAACAAAATAATAACACAATATTTTTGAAAAAGCAAGCGAATTATCAAATTTGTTAAAAATTACATATTTGCTATAAAACTTGGCAGAAAAATGTCGTATTGCACAATAAAAATACTGATTTTAATCTCGAAAAATCCGAAATATGTTTAGTTGCCCAAAAAGACTGTGGTGCATAGGATGTAGTAAGTTGCAATAACTTTTGGTTGCAACATATAGGAAATAAAAGCGGAGTGATATCTTTGGGCAAGTATATGATAGTTACCGGAACAATCACCTATGCAATCCGAGGACGCGACATTTTGCGTAAACATGGTTATCATGCAAATATAGAGAAGACAAAATCAAACCTAAACCACGGCTGCGGATATAGTATTTCGGTTAGCGGTAATATTGAAGAAATAAAAGGAATTTTAATTAGCGCTTCCATTAAGATTTTGGAAATAATTAAACTTTGATTTTCGGCACAGGTGAAAAATCCTGTGCCTTGTGATGTTAGAGGGGAAATAATGATATATTTTGATAACGCGGCAACAACCGGTAATAAGCCAAAAGCGGTAAAAAATGCGGTTGAATATGCGCTCTCATCAGTTTCGGCCAACCCCGGCAGGAGTGGACATGCAAAGTCGGTTCGAGCGGGGGAGTTAGTATTTAAATCAAGGAGCAAAGCCGCTCAATTTTTTGGCGCCGAACCCGAGAATGTTGCCTTCACATATAACTGCACTCATGCGATAAATTTTGTTATAAAAGGCGTATTAAGAAATGGCGATCATGCTATTATTTCATCAATGGAGCATAACGCAGTTGCCCGACCGATTCATAAACTTAAAACAGACGGGATTATTGATTATGATATCGCTGAGGTGATTATAGGCGATAGCGAGGCTACATTTCACTCTTTTGAGCGGCTTATAAGACCCGAAACAAAGCTGATTATTTCGATTCATGCATCAAATGTTACCGGTGAAGTGATGCCGATAAAACAGCTTGCAAAAATGTGCCGAGACCGCGGTATTTTTTTCTTGGTTGATGCTGCCCAAACGGCGGGAGTATTGCCGATTGATGTTGGCGAAACCGGTATTGATTTTTTGGCTGCTGCTCCGCATAAAGGGCTTTATGCTCCTATGGGAACGGGTTTGCTCATCGCTCGAAAAGGCATACCAAATACACTAATTGAGGGCGGTACCGGTAGCTTTTCGAATATGTTGTCGCAGCCCGAAGATATGCCTGATAGATTTGAGAGCGGAACGGTTAATTTGCCGGGTATTATGGGTATATCGGCGGGTATAGATTTTGTTGGTTCGGTTGGAATTAAAGCCATCTATAGTCATGAGATTTCGCTTTGCAAAAGGCTTTACAATGCGCTTTCAGAGTTATCGGGTTTGCGGATTTATTCATCATTTGATACAGAAGAAAATGCTCCTGTTTTTTCTTTCAATATTGATGGCTTAAAGAGCATGGAGGTTGCAGAAATGCTCTCAAAAAAAGGCTTTGCAACAAGAGCGGGACTTCATTGTTCGCCGCTCGCTCATCAAACTCTCGGCACTATTGATACGGGAACCGTCAGAATAAGTCCATCGTATTTTAACAATGAGCGCGAAATTTTAATGCTGCAGCGGGCGATTTTTGATATAAAAAAGCAAAAAAACATTGCAAAAAAGTATTGATAATATTTTATATTATGATAAAATAGATATTAAGAAATAATCGTTTGAGATTGGAAGTGTGCGTATGGGCGAGTTTTTTGGTTCGATAGGAAATATGTTTGTTCAGATTTTCTATGCGCTAAAGGAAATTAGAGTTGCCGATATTATTGATATTTTGCTTATAGCATATGTGCTTTATAAGGCAATCGAATTATTCCAAAAATCCCGTGCAGGTCAGTTGATGAAGGGCATCATTATTTTGCTTGGGGTTTCTGCTTTGGCTCAATGGCTTGACCTTGTTAGTGTTAAATGGGTTCTTAACATATTCATCAATTCGGTTATTATTATCATCGCCATCATATTCCAACCGGAACTTCGCCGTGCATTGGAACGCGTTGGCCGCGGTCAGATAATAGGCGGCGGTCGCAGCTATGATTCGGGTCGCGACAGCATGCTTAAGTGCATCGATTCGGTTTGTAAGTCTTGTGCCACTATGCAGGAGCAAAAGGTTGGTGCTCTAATAGTTTTTGAGCGCTCAACACTTTTGGGCGAAATTGTTGATACCGGTACTGTTATTGATGCGGAAGCATCTGCTCAGTTGGTTTCTAATGTTTTCTTCCCAAAATCTCCGCTTCATGATGGCGCTATGATACTTCGCGATGGTCGAGTTCTTGCTGCAGGATGCATACTTCCTTTAACTTCAAACAATAGTCTAAACTCCGATCTTGGAACCCGACATAGAGCAGCCATCGGTATCAGCGAAACATGTGATGCCGCAGTTGTTATCGTTTCTGAAGAGACCGGAATCATTTCCATAGCCGTTAATGGCGAAATAACCCGCAATTATAATCCGATAACCCTTCGTGAGGAACTCAATCGCTTAATGCTTGTTGATGATACTCCTAAGGTTGGCGGAATTAAGGGCTTATTCAAGAAAATTGGCGACAAGAAAGCTAAGAAAGACGAAGAATAGGAGGGTGGAAAATGACCTTTAAAAGGGATATAGTTCGCGATTTATTCAATAATAAAAAGTTTGTTTCTGCCTTCTCGCTTATAGCTGCTTTTGTGTTTTGGCTCGTAATAACAATTAACCAAAATCCCGAAAGAGAACGTGTTTTTAGCAATATAACC
>JAZOXC010000037.1:0-1863 GCA_045659535.1 Acutalibacteraceae bacterium | reverse complement strand
GCGTGAATCTCAGGATGCAGAGCAGGCAGTATTTGATTACTGTGTTGCTAATGTAACCGTGAAGGAAGGCGTTGCAACCGATGCTAACGTTATTAGTTCTCAGTATAAGAAGCCGCTTCTCGAGTTCTCGGGCTCCTGCGCAGGCTGTGCAGAAACTGCATATGCTCGCCTCGTAACCCAGCTCTATGGCGACAGAATGTATATCTCCAACGCAACCGGATGCTCCTCCATTTGGGGCGGTCCCGCTGCAACCTGCCCCTATACCACCAATGATAAGGGTCAGGGTCCGGCTTGGGCAAACTCCCTCTTCGAGGATAACGCCGAGCACGGTCTTGGTATGTACTTCGGTCAGAAGGCTCTCCGCGATCGCCTCATCGCTGATGTTGAGGGTATCGTAGCTTCTGATAAGTGTGCTCCCGCAGTTAAGGCTGCCGGTGAAGAGTTCCTCGCAACCGTAAACGATGGTGCAAAGAACCCCGCTGCTGCTGATGCTCTTGTTGCCGCTATCAAGGAAGCTGGCCCGATGTGCGAACTCTGCCAGGATGTTCTTGATAACGCTGAATACCTCTCCAAGAAGTCCGTTTGGATCTTCGGTGGTGACGGTTGGGCATATGATATCGGCTTCGGCGGTCTTGACCATGTTCTTGCTTCCGGCAACGATGTAAACGTTATGGTATTCGATACCGTGGTTTACTCCAATACCGGTGGTCAGGCATCTAAGGCTTCTCAGATCGGCCAGGTTGCTCAGTTCGCTGCAGCAGGTAAGGCAATCGCTAAGAAGTCGCTCGCTGAAATCGCTATGTCTTATGGCTATGTATATGTAGCACAGGTTGCTATGGGTGCTGACCAGAACCAGACCCTCAAGGCAATCAAGGAGGCAGAGGCTTACAATGGTCCTTCCCTCATCATCTGCTACTCTCCCTGCGAAATGCACTCTATTAAGGGTGGTATGGTTAACTGCCAGAACGAAATGAAGAAGGCTGTTGATTGCGGCTACTGGAATATGTTCCGCTTCAACCCGGCTCTCAAGGCAGAAGGCAAGAACCCGCTCACCATTGATAGCAAGCCTGCAACCGCAGACTATAAGGAGTTCCTCCTCAACGAGGCTCGTTACTCCTCGCTTACTCGTTCCTTCCCCGAGCGTGCAGAGGCTCTCTTCGAACAGGCAGCACAGGCTTCCAAGGAAGCTCGCGCTCACCTCGAGAAGCTCGCAGAGCTCTATGGCAAGATCGACTAATAATCAAACAAAAACCCCTACCCTCAACCGAGGGCAGGGGTTTTCTCTTTATATATAATTGTATGGGCAAATACCATCCGCCGAGAAATATATTGAGAATCGTGCGAGGGGCAACATGACGCGGCGCCAACAAATATAAGGAAATGGCAAACGATACGGCGGAAAACGCAATCTGAATAATATCTAACGCAATCATATTTGACAAAATGGGGAAATAATGTTATAATAGTCCAAAAGAGGCGAGCGGTAACCCGCCCCTTTTTGTTAGTCTATCAACATTTTGATAATTGTTATCAATCCGTTGACAATGGAAATAATCGCTTCAACAATAATCAATCGAGTTAAGAGTGTATTGTTGTCGCGGTTATTTTTTTGTTTTCCCATTTTAATCGAAACAAAAAAAGAACCCACCTTACGGTAGGTTCTTTTCTTGTTTGGTGGAGGCGACGGGAATCGCTACGGCGCTCTCGCGCCTACACGCCCACGTCGGCGAAAACGATTATCAATCGTTTTCTTCCGAAAGCCCTTGGCTTTCTCCCTCCTTTTCGATTCCCGTCTTTACTACTTAATCGAAACAAAAAAAGAACCCACCTTGCGGTGAGTTCTTTTCTTGTTTGGTGGAGGCG
>JAZOXC010000036.1:0-1205 GCA_045659535.1 Acutalibacteraceae bacterium | reverse complement strand
TCCTCAAGTCCCTTGCGGTCGAGCTCGATGAAACCATCAAGAGTTCTAACCGAGGTGGGAACCTCATAATTGGTCTTTAAGGTTTCGGGCTTCTCAAGGGTTGCCTCGCGAGCCTCAACAGGGTTGATAACATATTTTTTGATTTCTGCTATCTGCTCCTCACTAAGCGCACCATAAAGAGCATAAACCTTTGCGGTGCGGATAAGCGGGCGCTCACCCTGCGAAATGATCTGAATACACTGAGCAGCAGAGTCTGCGCGCTGATCAAACTGACCGGGCAAAAACTCAACAGCGAAAACAACGGCATCGCCTAAATCGGCATCTGCAGTTGCGATATCAAGCTGCGGCTCGGAGAAAACAGTTTTGATAGCATAATCAAAAAGCTCCTCGGTAATATTTTCCGCATCATAGCGGTTGAGAATACGAATATCGCTTAGCGCCTCAATGCCGAGCAAGGATTTTGCATCCGAAAGAAGAGCCTTTGCTTCGTTTGCAAGTTCTTTTTTCTTTTCAACAAATACTCTATATACCACTTTTATTCCTCCATTGTTGCCATAAGAGCCTTTTTGCCAATATCATTACGATAATATGCATTTCCGAACTCGATTTTTTTAACGAGTGCATAAGCATCGGCAATTGCACCCTCAAGAGTATCGGCGGTTGCGGTAGCACCGAGAACACGGCCTCCGTTTGTTAGGAGTTTGCCATCGCGGATTTCTGCACCTGCAACATATACATTATTCCAAATCTCATCGGGAATAGTTATTTCATATCCCTTTTCATATGCCTGCGGATAGCCATTAGAGGCCATAATAACGCAGCAAGCATTTTCCTTCTTCCAGTTAACCTCGATTTCGGCAAGGCGCTCTTCGGTTACTGCCTGCATAACGGTTAAAAGGTCGGTATCAAGAAGGGGAAGAACAACCTGGGTTTCGGGGTCGCCGAAACGGCAGTTATATTCGATAACCTTGGGACCACAAGGGGTAAGCATGAGGCCAAAGTAGAGGCAGCCCTTAAAGGGTCTTCCCTCTGCATTCATTGCATTAATGGTTGGAAGGAAGATTGTTTCCATGCATTCCTTGGCTATATTCTCGGAATAATACGGGTTGGGAGCAACGGTTCCCATGCCGCCTGTGTTAAGTCCGGTATCATTATCCCCTGCTCTCTTATGATCCATAGGAGAAGCCATGGGGACAACGGTTTTA
>JAZOXC010000035.1:0-5507 GCA_045659535.1 Acutalibacteraceae bacterium | reverse complement strand
CAACTCTGCTTTTGGCAATCATAATCGAGATGGGTGCAAAGAACGATTTAGTTATCGAAGAAGCGCCACCATTAAGCATTGGTGATGCATTGGTCGAGGCTGTTTCCGATTCTTCACGGGCTATTTTATCTATTTGCGGATGGGTAATCCTTTTCTCCTCCTTATTATCAATTATTAAATGCGGGTTATTTCCTCAAAAATTTGTTTTTGTTTCATCTACTTTGCTCGAAGTTACAACCGCTGTTATTACTGCGAAAAACCACCCATTACTAATACCTGCAATTTTAAGCTTCTGCGGGGTTTGCGTGCATTGTCAGGTTTATTCTGCGCTAAAGGAAATAGCACCAAAATACCCATTATTTTTACTGTTTAGAGTTATTCACGCAATTATTTCAACCGCCATATCATATTTGTTTATTACAAACGATAGTTCCGTTATCTCCACCATAAGCAATAACATAACTCCAAACAGAAATAATGTTTCCTTCACATATACCTCTGCCATTGCGCTAATACTCCTTAGCATATTGCTTATCATTTCGGTTGGCACCAATAAAAAAGATAAAATTATGTAGAAAAAAACACCATTCTGTGGTAAAATACTTGTAGGATGGTGTTTATATGAAATCAAAACTATTCAAAAAAGATATTCCCCGCCTTTGCAGGCATTGCATTTTCTCGCGTGAATTCGATTCTAACACCGAGGTTATTTGTGCAAAGCGAGGTATAGTTGATAAAAACGACTCGTGCAGAAAATATCGCTATGATGTTACCAAAAGAGTTCCGCAAAAAACTGTTTTGGCGGGCGATTATACACCCGAAGATTTTATTATATAAAAAAGTATTGACAAATTCTTTTACTGTGATATAATAATTTCTGCGCTTTGTCGCATGAATATTTGGTGGATGTAGCTTAGTTGGCCTAAAGCGCCAGTTTGTGGCACTGGAGATCGTGGGTTCGAATCCCATCTTCCACCCCAAGAAATGCCGCAGATGAATAATCTGTGGCATTTCTCAAATAAAGTAAATATTGGGGTGTCGTCAAGCGGTAAGACACAGCACTTTGACTGCTGCATTCGTAGGTTCGAATCCTGCCACCCCAGCCAAAAGAGGACTCGCATAACGAGTCCTCTTTTTTATGTATTATTAAGTTTTCCAAATACGCGCTCAAACTGCTCGGGATAATACACCTTAAACCAAGCCGCCCTAACTGCAGTAATGCAGATTGCAACAGAATAGCCCTTTGAGAAAATATACCTAATCTTTGAGCAATATTTCTCAAACCATTCGGGAACATTGGCATCCGATATGATTTCGCGGAATTTTGCAATATCATCAGCGCTTATTGTCTCCTTGGCAATAGAGCCGCGAAGGATATGTCTCATAACAAAAATCGCATCCTCGTACTCTGCGCCACGCGCTACAAGATAATCAATTAACTCATCGGTGGTGGTGGGAATATCGGATATTTCACAAATACCCTTGCTAAGCAGCTCCTCGATGTTTTGAGACCACACGCAGGTTCCATGGAAAGCACCGCAAACCTTTACCAAATCACTAAAGCTCATCGGGTTTGCCTCGATTAAAATATCCTTAACAATATCGCCGTCAAAACCGGGAATAAGGTCGGTATCACCATCTCTAAAGAGGTCATAGATTTTTGCATCGGCAAAATTAATATCCTTGATATCTTTTCCCGTTTCTTTTTCGAGAGAAGCGAGTGCATCAAGCTCTTCGCCAAGTGTGTAATTCTGCATATATAATACTTCGCTAAACTCACGCCAATCTCCATCTATCGCAGGGAAAGGTGCCCTATTCTCTTTAAGCGGAACAATATCGGCGAAAGCTCTCTCCTTTGATATTATCATTATTCGGTTAGGAATAACCGTTTCGCCCAGCGCAGCCAAAGCAATTTTATCTTTTCCAAACTTATCGGATAAAAAGCCTAAATACTGAAGATGAAGAGATTCGGGGATAATTATATCGATACTCGGCAGCTTCTTCCCTAAATTAAAGAAAAGCTCAGCGCGAATATTATGTCCATCGGCGCTTGTTTCCTCGCCGCAAACGGGACATTTAATGCGAGGCAGCGAAAAACAATCCCTCTCGCCATCTGCGACCATAAAATGGCCGCACTTTTCGCAAAAATAATGAGGTTTAAGCGGGTTTATCTCGGTAATACCCAATATGTATGCAATAAATGAACCGGGTATCTTTCCGCGAACCCAAGCCTTGCCGCCATTCTCTTTTACAAAATCGGACTGTAATTTGGCTATAAGGATAACGGTTGCCGCGATATCATCATTAATATAAGAAAATTCCCGGTCTAAACGTTCTTTTACAGCAGCGGGCAACTTGTCTCCATAAATGGTTTTCGCGGCATCAAGCGTTATTTTCTCGAGGTTTTCGCGGGCATTTAGGAAGATAGGACCGAGCCATTCTTTTCCCGAGAAAGAGACATTACCTTTCATAAGTTTCCTCCAAATATATTTTATTGTTTTTCTTTCCAAACACCGGTATTATCAGAATAAATATCATATCCCGAATCAGCGAGATTATGGATAATACGGCTAAGCGCCTTGCGCTCGAGGGTTATTTCATAGGGATACTTGCCAAGTTCCTTTAGTATATCATTTTGGCGCAGATGATTCCGGCTATCGGATTTTCTGGTGATAATCTCATAAACAAACAGCGGCGCTAAACTCTTTCGAGAATTGGTTTTCTTGGGGCGATAAAACTCATCAAGCTCCTCATCGCTCATTGTTTCGAGTCGCTCAAGGCGCAGGCGGATATTATTATCGACCGGCTCACGGCTAATACCGCACTCATGCAGCACAAAAGCCGCAGCAAGCTGTCTTCCTTCATTATATACAATGATTTGGGGAGCCTTCAACTGAATTAAGCGACAAAGCCTTCTGGAACGTATAACAACATCATAGGCACATATGTTTTTGCCAATTCTCTCCTCGGCCTGCTTATAGATATATTTAGTGAAGTTATCGCGATATTCCCTTTCCTCTTTGCTTACCGAAACATCGATATATTCCGACAAGGCATCCTTTTCGAACTTTTCTACTGCATCACCTTTTGCAACATTAGAAGCAATATATTTAACCCATTCGATAGTCTCTAAGCGGTCATCGATATCGCACATTTTTTCGTAATCATACTCGCCTTCATCGAACCCGCGAATATAAGCTTTCCAAAAAGCGAAAAGTTCGGGGCTTAACTCCTTTTTGGCGGTATCATCTTCCTGGTCCATTTCAGGAAGAGCCGCAGCGATTTCGTTTATCATTTCAAGGTGCTGAGTAAACTTTTTAAGGATTTTTTCGTATTTTGCATAGTCCCAATTAAGTTTGCAGCGATAACTATATTCATCCGCCTCATCCTGATTATACATATAACCGGGAACATCATAATGCCACCCCGGGATATAAAGGGTGCCATCCTCATCGGTGCGCTCAAACATTAGGGGCAAAAAATCCAAAGGGGACAAATTAAAATCACACATACTATCAATAATTTTTTCTTTCATAAACATTCTCCTTAATATTTTTTCGACCCTTATTGTACCATCGCATATGAACCATTTTTGGTACAACTACCCCGTTTGAAGATAAAAAATCAACTAATATTACTTATACTTTTCTGCGGCAGTCTCAATATTTGTCTTGATTTTCTCGCGCAGTTCAACAGGCGATACAACCTCAACATGTTTCAGATACTGCATTGCCCAAAATTCCATAGCATTGGGGCTGGCTTTTAAAATTACTTTGATTTTCTCATCATCGATTTCGGAAATTTTAATATCTGTTCCAAACCAATCTATAATCTGATCAACAATCTTCTTATCAGCAATAAGTTCGATATTTTTAGGTTTATCACTATACATATAAGGTAGCGTTGAGGCTATATCCTTATAATTGATGCCGCTCTCATATCCGGGAATATTGCGAATCGGAGTTGCGGGATGTTCATCGATTTGCATATTGGTTATATAATCAATGCGCAAAAAGGATAAATGCTCATGGAGCTCGTGATAACACATAAGGTAATATCTCTGATTATGCAAAATCATCTGATACGGTGTTACTCTAACGGTAGAACTTTTATGCATCTTTTTATCAACACCGAATTTATTATAATCAAAGCATAGCTGTAGTTGGCGCTCGATAGCCTCATCTATCAGCTCAATACTATAAAAAAGCGAGGGATTTTCGGTCTTTTGCCAATCATTGATGGTATAAACATTTTTAATATGCGAGCGGAAATATTTATTCGACAAACCACAAAGTCTTTCTATGAGATCCTTTGTATGTTTTGCGGTTATATATCGGCTCGATAAAACACTATCGATAAGCATACGAAGTTCGGCATCCTCAAAACTGCGCTCCGATAGATAGCAACCCGCTCGGGTAGTAGTTGTTGTATAACCCGCTTCACGAAGAATCTCTAAATTTCTGCCGATAGTTTTTCGATCAACAAAAATGTTATAATCCTCCTCAAGATATCTTGCTATATCCGACTGAAGCAATGGATGATCAATATCGCTATGCTTTTCTAAAATCTGCAAGATTCTGATCAGCGCTATTTTTTTAGGTTCAAAATTCGACATAAGCAAAACCTCCATCACCAACATTATACCATCCACTAATTACATTATCAATATTTATGTACCAAAAATGGTACACAACTATTTTTTCACTTTCAAAAACAAAAAAATTATGCTATGATAAATGCATATCAAGACAATTATCCCCTTAGGGAATGTGCAGGTGGTTTTATGCGAGTTTATGCGGGCGATTTTTTCAAAATCTATGATCCCAGTATCGGCGAAAAAGATAATTGGTATATCAACGACCATACAATATTTAAAGGTCCTGACGGTTGGCATCTTTTTGGAATTACACATGAAGAGCCTGCCTCTCCATTAAAAGAAAAGCTCTGCGCCCATGCCATCACCGCAGATATTTTAAATGAACAACTCAAAAAATTGCCCACCCCCATTAAGGCCGATGAAGCACATGGCGAACTGCATTTCTGGGCTCCCCATATTATAGAAAACGATGGAACATATTATATGTTTTATTGTGCGGGAAGCCTATTGGGACATGATAAATACCGCATCCATCTTGCTACCTCTAAGGATCTATATAACTGGGTGCGCCATGAGGAAAACCCTATGCTGATCGATGGTTTTGATGCCCGCGATCCCATGATTATAAAAGTAGATGATGAATGGGTAATGTACTATACCTGCAACAGTGAGCCAAACGGTGGCAACCATTGTGTTGCGGCGGTTACCTCCAAAGATCTCATTCATTGGGGCAATAAGCGAAATGTATTTATCTCCGATATTTCGGGCACTTTTGCGGGACCCTGCGAATCGCCATTTGTTGAAAAGGTTAATGATACATATTTCCTGTTTATTGGACCTTATGGCGGATACAATGTATCCTATTGCGATACCGCGGTTTATGCGAGCACCGATCCATTCTCTTTTGGCG
>JAZOXC010000034.1:0-7203 GCA_045659535.1 Acutalibacteraceae bacterium | reverse complement strand
GTTGGTGTTGCCCGTAGGCGGAATAGCACCCTTCTTTGAATAACCTTCGCCTATCACAAACTTGAATTTGCCGTTGCCTGTTTGTGTGATTCCGAGCATGGTTATAGGTCCCTCTTTGATTTTGAATTCAACAGAAGCACCACTTCCCGGCTTACCGTGATATTTCTTAAGGCTTCTTAAAACCGGCTTGCCGTCAGCTATTGCAATATGATGCGGGCCGTCGTGTCCTACAAGGATAAAATCCTCGTCAAAATCGAAAGGATGGAATTCCGCAAAGCTTCCGCCGATATTGAGTCTGTCCATAATCAGCATTGCAATACAGGTCTTGATATCAAACTCGCCGCACATGGGAGTTCCCTGGGCGTTGAGGATGGAGTTACCAACGATGAAGGAGGTAGCAACACGGCGCTGAATGGTATCGGGCTGACCTTCATAGTAGTATGCGAGTCCCGAAAGACCGAACTTATCAACAAGGCGGTCGAGAGCAGCAGCTCCACGAGCCGATTCATAGAGGTCCTTATCGGTAAGCTTGCGGGTAACGGGGTCGCTCTTGGGATCGGGCATTTCGAACTCGGCTTTGATGAGCTCGGTTTTTGCTGCGATTTCCTCTTCGGTTACAGCCTCGAAGCAGGCAACAGCATCATCGATTTCGATAAGCGGAACATGAACGCCGAAGGCCGAAGAAATTGCGGTCGGATCGGCATGCATATCATACATAGCCTCGAGAACATGACCCATAAGACCCATGCGAGCGCCCTTTAAGGAATGGAGAACCTTGGCGATTTCGCACCATTCGGCAACCTCTTTGTGAGCGGGGTCGTTTTCATCATATAAAACACCGATAACAACATCAGCAACCTTTTTGCCCATGCGGATAGCAACACCGGTGAACTCGGGAACCGAGCAGATATTGTCGTTTTCGAGCTGCATAAAGGTGCAAGCCTTGGTATAATCCATTGCCTTAAGCGGCTGGAGAGCCAAAAGAACAACGGGGATGTTCATCTCGCGAACGATGGGAGCGAAAACCGAGCTGGTTGCATAGGTAATCATGTTGGTGAACAAAACATCAAGCTTGTCGCCCTGCATTTTTGCAACTGCCTCGTATGCCTTTTCGCTGGAATCGATCATACCATAGTCGATAACCTCAACTCCGTTTGCCTTGGCGAGAGCGATGGTATCATTGTGGTATTTCATCATGTTATCAAGAAGTCCGGGGAACTGGTCCCAATAGGTTGCATGGGCAACCGAATAGAAGCCAACTCGAGCGGTGCGGGGATTTTTTCTTTCGATCATAGTTAATTTCCTTCCTAATCAAAGATTTCTATTGCATTTATATCACAAAGAGTTATAATATTTAAGAGCTTTGATAAACAATAAACTGTCGAAAATAAACATTAAAGGAGTTTTAACCTTGGGAGAAATACTTTCTTTTGGTGAGATTCGCCCCTTTATTCGATATGCCCAAACCCTGAAAATCAACGGGGCGACAAACTTCCGCGGACTTCGCGCATATGATAATCGATTTTTTTATTGCGCGAGCGGCGAGGGAAAGATAACGGTTGAGGATAGGGAATACAGAATGAAAAAAGGCTGCCTTATTATTTGGCGGGCGGGTCTTATGTATTCGCTCGAGAGTGAAGAGGAGATGGAGCTGCTCGGCTTTAATTTTGATTATACGGCCAAAAACTCCTGCCTTTCGGCGCCTATTCCTCCCGCGGGAGCCGATTTTGATTCGAGCGCAATTCTTGAGCATATAACCTTTTCGGATGCCGATATTCTAAACGGAACTATACATATAAATAATATGCATCTGCTCGAGGAGGAGATAAAGGAGCTTTGCGGCGAATATGTTGCCCGCAGATCATTTTATAATGTTAAGCTTTCGGGTCTTTTCCTTGGAATACTAACCGAGACCATCCGCGAATGCTCCCTAGAGCGCGATAACATCCGCCGCTCGAAGGGCAGGGTTGATGAGGTTTTGCAGTTTATAGCCGATAACCATGCCGAGGAGCTTACCAACATCATGCTCGGCAAAAAATTCGGCTACCACCCAAACTACATAAACCACCTCGTTGTTCAGCATACCGGAATGTCGCTTCATAAATATCTGCTCTCCTATCGCATCAACAAGGCGATAGAGTTGCTGCAAACTACCGATATGGCGGTTTCGGACATCGCCGAGAAGGTTGGTTTTTCGGATTATAACCATTTTCTTAAGTATTTTAAGCAGGCAACGGGATACACTACCAAAGCCTTTAGAATTAGATAAAAATTTTCAGCTTTTTAGGTTGCAGTAAACGACATATTATGATACAATTATTATTGATTTGTGAAGGGGTGATATTATGCAAAAAATAGGCTTCGATAACGAGCTTTATATGCAAAAGCAGCGCGAGAATATCTTATCTCGAATTGCCCGTTTTAACGGCAAGCTTTATCTCGAGTTTGGCGGCAAGCTTTTTGATGATTTCCATGCTTCGCGCGTTTTGCCGGGCTTTGCTCCCGATGTAAAGATTCGTATGCTTCAAACCTTAAAGGATAAGGTTGAGGTTATTTTCTGCCTTTCGGCCGAGAATATCGAAAAGAGCAAGATTCGTGCCGACCTCGGCATCAGCTATGATCTTGATCTTCTTCGCCAGATCGACCTTGTTAAAGGTATGAACATCGAGGTTAATTGCGTTGTTATCACCAAATACGGCGGCCAGCCCGCTGCCGATCAGTTTATGCGCGTGCTCGAGGCTCGCGGCATAAAGCATTATGTTCATAAACCGATTCCCGGCTACCCGCATAATGTTGACTATATCGTTAGCGATAATGGATATGGAACCAACCCCTATATCGAAACCTCGAAGCCGCTGGTTGTTGTAACCGCTCCGGGTCCCGGAAGCGGCAAGCTTGCAACTTGCCTTTCGCAGGTTTACCATGAATCAAAGCGCGGAATAACCGCGGGATACGGTAAATATGAAACCTTCCCGATTTGGAACCTTCCGCTTAATCACCCTGTTAACCTCGCCTACGAGGCGGCAACAGCCGATTTGCAGGATGTTAATATGATCGACCCCTATCATTTAGAGCATTATGGTCAAACAACCGTTAACTATAACCGCGATGTTGAGGCTTTCCCGATTGTTCACCGCATCTTAACCAAGATAACAGGTGATGATAAATTCTATTGCAGCCCCACCGATATGGGTGTTAACATGGCGGGCTATGGTATCTTTGATGATGAGGCCTGCCGCGAGGCAAGTCGCCAGGAGGTTGTTCGCCGCTATCTGCGTGGTCTTGCCGACCATAAGCAGGGCAAAGAGCCGATCGATACCGTTTTAAAGCTTCGCAAAATTATGGAGCAGTTAGAGATAAGCGAGGATGCTCGCCCGGTTGTTGCTCCCGCTCGCCGCAAGAGCGCTTCTTGCGGAAATGTTCCTGCTGCGGCAATAGAATTGCCCGATGGCAGAGTTATAACAGGAAAGGCAACCGCTCTTATGAGTGCATCGAGCGGTGCGCTTCTTAATAGTATCAAGGTTCTTGCAGATATCCCGAAAACAACCCTTCTTATGAGCCCCGCCGTTTTAGAGCCGCTCCTATCCCTAAAGAACGAGCTTCTCGGCGGAAGCCAAAGCGGAATCAGCGTTTTAAAGACCGATGATGTTTTGTCGGCGCTTTATATCTGCGCGGTAACCGACCCGGTTGCAAAGCGCGCGGTTGAAAAGCTCCCGCTTCTCAAGGGTTGCGAGCTGCATTCAACCCATATCCTCAATTCGGGCGATGAATCGGTTCTTCGCAAGATGCGAATGAATGTAACAACCGATGCCCGCTTCGCAGGAGAAAAACTTTATAACGCATAATAAAAAACCCTCTCGGATGAGAGGGTTTTATTTGTTTTCTATTTTAATTTCTCCGTGGTTGGATTCAAAATCGCGAATACATTGACGGATTAAGTATAAAATTTGTCCGTTAGCCGAACGACCTTCGTATTTTGCTATATAGTGTAATTTTCCGTGGAGTTCGGGGTCAACTTCGATGCCTAAGTGCTTATTTTCCTTGTTTCTCATCTTTCCACCACCCAATCTTATTTTGAGTATATTTTAAGATTATTTTGTGGTATAATGGTGGCAGTATACTTAAAATGAGTATACTGTTTAGGGGGTGGGACGGTTTGGTTTGCACATTTTTTGGTCATCGAAACACCGATAGCAGCATTTTGCCAAGGTTGCGCGAGGCTATTATTGATTTGATAGAAAATAAAAATGTTTCGGTTTTTTATGTTGGAAACAACGGGATGTTTGATTTTTTTGTTCGCGAGGAATTAAAAGAAATAAAGAAAAAATATCCGCACATAAAGTATTATATTGTTTTGGCATATATGCCGGAGGGCAAATCGGAGTTTGAAACCTTTGATTATTCGGACACAATATGTTTTTCGCTTCCCGAAAAGACTCCGAGGAGGTTTTTTGTAGATAAAAGGAATCGAATAATGATTCAAAAAGCCGATTATGTTATAACCCATGTAACAACAGTTGTTGGCGGCGCAGCGAAATATAAGGAGCTTGCAAAAAAGCAAAATAAAATCGTTATAGAAATATAAAAAACCCTCTCGGATGAGAGGGTTTTTGGTTTTTTAGGGAAATACTAATTTTCCGGGAAAACTAAGGAGTATTCGCCCGAGCGGAGCTCCGAAACGAGCTCTTTTTCATCGCGAATTCGCTCCTTGAACGCGGTTGCGGCAAAGCGCTCGAAGCCGATATTATGATAATCGTTTCCTGCGAAAAGGATCTTATCCTTATCGGCGAAATAAAGCTCTGCCTTTTCATTGGCTTCCTCGGTGTTGCAGGTGTTAAAAACCTCTACCGCGGTATAAACCTCGGGGTCGGGGAGCAAATCGGGCTCCGGAACATAGGAGCGGTCGCGGAAAGGATGGGCAAGAGCGAGAATGCCGCCCTCTTTATCAACAACCTTTTTCCATTCGCGGAGCAGCTCGAAGCGGTAGGGGTAGGTGTTCATCTCTTGGCTGATAAGGTGGAGGTTTTCATATAAAACCTCGGGGGTTATGCCATAGATCAAAAACTCTTTTCCGCCGCCATAGTTCCCCTCAAGGCCAAAAATTAGGTCGAAATCGAGCTCTTTTGCGGTTTTTTGACCATCATAATAGGGTTTTACGAACTCTTCGATGAATTTTTCGGGAGGGAGGTTTCTATCGATAGCGGTATTGCCGAAGAAAAAATGATTGGTTAAAACAGCGCCCGAAAAGCCCATGGATTTATATTTTTCTATCATCTCATCGATGCTGTTTTTTCCGCAAGCGCTGGATTCCTTTGTGTGCATATGAAGTTCATACTTAAACATTTTTATCACCTCGGCATATTAAGTTTACCACTTTTATTTTTAATGTCAAGGTATTGATTTATAGCGAAAATATGGTAAAATAAAGGTAAATAAAGTAAAGGAGGGTCCTAAAATGAAGATATATTTTAATCCCGATAAAGCGGTTGCCGAAAAAATCCGCGAAGGGCTTCGCCGCAAGGAAGGACATTGCCCTTGCAAGCTGCCGAAAACCGAGGAAAATATCTGCATGTGTGAGGAGTTCCGAAACCAGATAGCCGACCCGAATTTCGAGGGCTTCTGCCATTGCCGCCTTTACTATAAAGAAAAATAAAAGGGGTTTTAAAGATGAAAGGAAAAATCGCAAAGCTACTTAAAAGCATAAGAAAAGAATACATTGTTTCTTCGGCTGTTATCATTTTGCTCGGAATTATTCTCGCTTTTTTCCCGGTTGGCTCAACCAAGGCGCTCGGCTACATCATCGCTGCATTTTTCGTAACTGTTGGTGTTGTTGTAACCGTTAGATATTTCCGCGCAGAGGAGCGCGGGGCGCTTGCGGCAACAAGCCTGGTTGCCGGAATCCTTATGATTCTGTTTGGAACCTACATATTTGTTAAACCCTTGGTTCTTGCCAATATCCTATGGCTTGTTTTCGGTATCGCAATGGTTATCGATGGTATCTATAAGGTTATGCACGCAATAACACTCGGCAAAAACGGCGCAACCCGCTGGTGGATAGTTCTCATTATCGCAATGGTAACAACCCTGCTCGGCTGCATCATAATCTTCAAGTCTGAAGCGGTTGCAATCGGCTTTATCCGTTTTATTGGTATTGTATTTATCATCGATGGTATCTCGGATATCTTCTCAACCATCTATCTCTCCCGCGTTATCAAAAAACTCGAGCCCGAGTTTGTTGATGCCGAGGCCGAAGAGGTTGAATACGAACTTATCGAATCTTCGGATGATTAAACCGAACAGAAGAATTAAAACCCCTCCGTTTTCGGAGGGGTTTGTTTTTTAGTCTTTTATATATTCTGCAATATCGCAAAGGTCGCAACCGAGGGCTTCGCAGATTTTATTTAGGGTTTTGGTTTCGATGTTATCGTTTGCTTTAAGGCGGCGGATGGTTTTGCTATCGATTCCGCATTTCTCTCGCAGAAAATAGGTGGAAACACCTTTAGATTCCATCGTTTTCCAAAGTCGATCAAAAGTTATCATCACAACCCCTCCTTGACAAGAATTATTATGGGGGTTATAATCTCAAATATTAAGGGGATATAATCCCCATATCTGGAGGGGTTATGGTTTGCACATTTTTTGGTCATAGAGGCGCAGCGGAAGAAGTTTATCCGTTGTTGCAAGAAGAAATAAGCAATTTAATAACAAAAGAAAATGTTAACAAGTTTTATGTTGGCAATCAGGGGAATTTCGACCATATGGTTTTTCGGGCTTTAAAAGAGATAAAAAAGGAGCACCCTTTTATTAGTTTTTCGGTTGTTTTAGCTTATATGCCGAAAGAAAAGGAAGAAAGCGGGCAAAGGGAATACGATAACAGCGAATACCCCGAGATATTGGCGGGAGTGCCCAGAAGGTTTGCTATTGATAAAAGGAATAGATGGATGATTGAAAAATCCGATTTTGTTATAACCCATGTAAAACATTCAATTGGCGGGGCGGCAAAATTTAAAGAAATTGCAGAACAAAAGAAAAAGACGGTTATAAATATATAACCCCTCCGTTTGGGCGGTTGCGGTTAGGGAGAAATCGGTTTTGGAACCAAGTTTTGAATCTTCGCTTGCCTTTCCTCCTTGTAATACACAAAGTATTACTGCGGAGTAAAGTCTTCGCGAACAAAACAAAACTTTTGGTTACAAAACTGCT
>JAZOXC010000033.1:0-2993 GCA_045659535.1 Acutalibacteraceae bacterium | reverse complement strand
TCAAGCTCCGCTCAATGACCAACGAGCGCGATGAGGAGGGCAACCTCCTGCCCGATGAGGTTCGCCTTAAGACCTGGGGCAAGATTATCCGCAAGACCAATTTAGATGAACTGCCGCAGATATTCAATATCCTTGCGGGTCAGATGTCGTTTATCGGTCCCCGCCCGCTGCTTTCTAAAGAAATGGTTGTTATGAACAGCGAGGAGCAGGCAAAAAGGCAGAGCGCTCTCCCCGGAATTACCGGCTGGGAGGCTATAAACGAGGAAAAATCCTCAACCCGCCGCGAAATGGCAGAATACGATCTCTACTATGTTGATCATTGGTCGCTTTGGATGGATACAAAGATTTTCTTTTGGACCATTTTCATTATTTTTGGCTTTAGCCGACCCGATGATAGCCTCCGTGCCCCAAAAATCGAGCTCGAGGTTATCCCCGAAGAAACAACCGCCAAGGAGTTAACTAAACAATGATAATTTCGATTCATCAGCCCGATTACATACCCTATCTCGGATATTTTTATAAAATCGCGCAGTCGGATAAATTTGTTTTCCTCGATGACTGCCAATTCTCGAACGACAATATGCACCATTGGAATCGAGTTAAAACCCCGCAGGGCGAATGCCGCCTCAAGATTCCGGTAGCGCAGAGCCTTGGCGACCCGATAAATGCGGTTCGCCCCAAGGATGAGCTTGGCTGGAAACAAAAGCACCTTAAAACCATCGAGATGAACTATGGAAAGGCTCCATTCTTCGCCGAAACCTTCCCCGAGCTTTCGGAGATCATCCTTCGCGACTACGATAACATCGCCGACCTTAACATCGCTATCAACACCCACATAGCCAAAAAGTTTGGCTTTAAGGCCGAGTTCTTCCGCACCTCCGAAATGAAGATTGATACCGTTCGCGAGGAGCGAGTTATTGATATTTGCTGCGCTCTCGGCGGCGATACCTATATCTCGGGCAACGGAGCGCGAGTTTATCAGGATGAAGAGCATTTTAAAAGCCGCGGTGTTCAGCTCGTTTATACCGATTATCAGCCCATAGAATACCGCCAGCAATGGAAAAAGGTTGGCTTCCTTCCCTATATGTCGGTTCTCGATTATATATTCAACTGCGGATATGATTGGGCTTTTGCCGAAGCGGAAATCAAAAAATTAGCTGAAAACAGAGGTTAATATGGAAATTGGAAGTTTTTTGGAGCTTGAGTTCCAAAAAGGCAAAGAGTTTTTCGGCGGCGCCGAAAACATTGCGCGACTCAATAGCGGCCGCGCTGCCATATATCATGCCGCCCGCGTTTTAGATTGCGATACCGTTTGGGTTCCCATCTATCAATGCGATACGGTTAGAGATTTTCTAAAAAGGAAGGGCGTTTCGGTCAAATATTATCATATCGACCGCGAATGGAACCCCTTAGATATCGAAGAAGGCGAAAACGAGGCAGTTTTGCTTGTAAACTACTATGGCATTATGTCGAAATCGCGAATGGAGTCGCTCGCTCGCAGCTTCAAAAACCCGATAATCGACAATTCTCAAGCCTTTTTCTGCCCGCCGATTTCGGGCGCTATGAATGTTTATTCGGCAAGAAAATTCGTTGGTGTTCCCGATGGCGCCTATGTTTTGGGTAAGTGCGCAGAAAAATATACCGAGCAGTATGAAAAATGCTATTCCTCTGATACTGCGCTCTTTTTGCTCGAGCGAATCGAATACGGCTGCGAAGGCAAAACCTATGCCTCCCGCTCGGTTAACGAGCACCGCATCGATTCGGAGGATATTATGGAAATGTCGGCTCTTACCCGCGCGATTTTGGATGGCGCGGATTACGACCGCATAAGACTTTTGCGCCGCGAAAATTTTGCCATAGCACATAAGCTTTTCGGCGCCATAAATAAAATCGACCCGCTAATTTATTATGACGAAACCTCGGTTCCGATGGTTTATCCCTTGGTGGTCGAGGATGATTCTCTGCTCCAGCGATTGCTCGATAACAAACATTTTCAGGGACACTGGTGGAGCTATATTCTAAACGAACAGCCCGAGGATATTTATGAATGCTATCTATCGCGCTATATAATCCCCATAACCATCGACCAGCGTTATGGATTAGCAGAACTTGAATTTTTGAGGAGTTTGATTTAATGAAAAAGGTTTTGATGCTAGCGCCTATGAGCTCAGTTATTGAGCGCTTCTGCGAAGCGAATTTCCGTGCTTTTGAAAACCTTGGGGCGGAGGTTTCGGTTGCCGCAAACTTCGATTGCTGCGACCACGACCGCGAATACAGAAAATCTCTTGAAGAAGCTGGCATCAAGACCTATCAGATTCCTTTTGTTCGCAGCTCGCTTTTAAGCAACCTAAAGAATGTTAAAGAAATCAAAAAGCTTTTGCGCGAGGGCGGCTTCGACCTTGTTCATTGCCATACCGAAACGGGCGGTATCTTAACCCGCCTCTCGATTCGCGCAGATAAAAATGCCCGCTATGTTTTCACTCCGCATGGTATGTCGTTTTATGAGGGAAGCTCGCTTAAGAGCCGCATTGTTTATAAAACCATCGAAAAATGGATCTGCAAAAAAATGCAGGCCAATATCGCCATCAACAAGGGTGAAGAAAAGGTCCTTTGCGACTGGAACAAAAAAACCGCTTTTTTCACAAGCGGTATCGGTCTGAATCTTGATATCATCGATGACTATAAGGACAAAGCAGCCGGGCTCCGCGAGGAGTTCTCCATTCCCGAGGATGCAAAAATCATCCTATCGGTCGGCGAGCTTAACGATAATAAAAACCACGCGGTTGTGCTGCGCGCTTTATCGAAACTCGATACCAACGCATACTACATAGTTTGCGGCGAAGGCGAGAAAAGAGATGAGCTTTTGGCTCTCGCGGAAAATCTTGGAATACGCGACCGCTTTATTCTAACCGGCTACCGCTATGATGTTAAGCGATTTTATTTCCTTGCCGATTTATTTGTTTTCCCCTCGTTCCATGAGGGGCTGCCCGTTT
>JAZOXC010000032.1:0-3697 GCA_045659535.1 Acutalibacteraceae bacterium | reverse complement strand
CACCTTGCAGTTCGCAATCGCCCTCGAAGCGCTGAAAATTAAAATAGTCATCCTCGGGAACGATTTTATTTCTAATCTTGGAGGCATACAGCTTTTTAAGACCATCATCGTTTCCATATATAAAATATACGGGCAAGATTTTTCCGCCATCAAGACTCTTTTTTAAATCTAATTCGGTTATAGCGGGCATTTTTCTGTTCCTCCTTTTGTTTCTTTCTTAATTTATCATATTTTATGAAGCAGGATATAACAAAACCTACCGTTAGCGCTAAAAGAAAAACCGATGCAACAGCGCCCCGCTCGAAGAAAGCGCGGGATAGGGGCAGGTTTCCGAGTAGATCGACTGCGGATAGTATGAATTTTGCTAAAAGTCCCGCTATTAACAGCAGCATAGTAGAGATTGGCGGTATAAAACAAAATATTACCGCCATTGCCATAATAAGCAAGAGCCAGGACACCGGCAGGGTTATTACAAAATTGGACAAAACGGATATTATTCCTGCTTCGCCGAAATGCCAAATGGTGATTGGCAGAGCCATAATAACCGCCGCGATCGAGAACATTAAAAGATTTCGCATCTCGAAAAGCAGGTTGCGAAGCGCTCCCTCGCCCCTTTCCTTTGCCAACGGCGCTACCAACAGAACACCGAGGGTTGCTGCAAAGCTCAGCTGAAAGGATATGCTGAACGGAGCAAAGGGGCTATGTAGGATTATTATGGTCATTGAAAGGAAAAGCGCATTGATAGGGTCGATGCGCCTATTAAACATAAGACCAATAAACATTATTATAAATGTTAGCCCTGCGCGGAGGGCGGATATGGTCGTTCCTGTTATTAAAACCAAAAACACAGTGCTGAGAATTCCTATAACGCCTGCAGTTTTCGGACCGAGTTTTAGCCTTATTAAAAAGAAATATAGACCGCCTACCAAGACCGATAGATGATAGCCCGAAACCACAATCATATGGTGAAGTCCCGCTCCTTCAAAGGATTTGAGGGCAGAATTATTGAGGGCCGACTTTTCGCCGAGACCTATGGCGAGCATAACACCCGCTTCGCGATGGTTTAGGTATTTCGAAATGGTATCGGATATCTCGCCCTTGATAGAGGCTATGAAGTTTCCATTCTCTTTTATTTCGAGGGCTTTTAGCAGATAGCCATTAAAATAAATGCCGTTTGCCAAATCATCTTTATCGGAAATTCCGCCTTCCTCGAAGGAAACGCGGAGGTTCACCCTATCGCCGATAGAGAGTTGGCTGCCTTTAACCGAGATAACCTTTACTCTGCAATCAACCGCTTGCGATCCGATTTTATCGGCATCGATAACATAGCCGACAGCGGTATCGTAGCATTCGATTTCGGCAACGGTTCCAACAACGGTTTCCTCTTTTAGGTTTTCGGCCGTTGTTTTTATAAAGGCTTTCTCGGATAGCGAGCAAACCGAAACGAGGATAAAAACAACAAAGGTTGGTATTAGGAAAAGAAGGCGCCTTTTGCCGCCTTTTACCGCAAAGCCAAGACCGAGAAGAAATATTGCAGACAGAACGATAACAGCAACAGAAAACGGAGCCGAAACACAAACAACACTCGCTAAGAGCGCCGCTGCGCCGCATAAAAGCATTGGTCTTTTCATCTTTTTATGTTTTAAAAATCTCCGCCCGCTATTGGGACGGAGATTTTTTTGTTACTTAAAGAAAAGCGGAAGTTTCTCGAGGAAGATTATATCGGTTCTGTCGGCTGCATCGCCTTCGGCTAAAAATGCGCAGGAAGCTGCCTCGGCGGCGCCTGCAGCGGTTACTAAATTGCGGATAGCGGTTAGGGATTCACCTGTGCTGATAACATCATCAACGATGAGCACACGCTTTCCCTTAATCATGTTAACCTCATCCTCGCCGAGATAAAGATGCTGCTCTTTTGCGGTTGTTATAGAGTTTACCGAAACCTCGATGGGATTGCGCATATAAACCTTAACACCCTTGCGAGCAACGATATAGGGTTTACCCGACTGGCGAGACATCTCATAAGCGATCGGGATGCTCTTTGCCTCGGGGGTTATGATGAAATCGAACTCCGGAACCTTCTCAAGGAGGGCTTCGCAGCCTTTAATGGTTAATTCAACATCACCAAAAATTATGAAAGCGGCAATGTCTAATTTATCGCTGACCGGGAAAAGTGTTAACTCACGCTCGCAGCCTGCGATGGTCATTTTATAAGTTTCTGCCATGTGTATCTCTCCCTTTTTCTATTAGCCCGGAGGCCATGCGAGATTGCGGCGAGCCAAAAGATGGAAATGGATATGTCCTACCGTTTGACCGCCATGCTTTCCGCAGTTGTTTACAACGCGGTAGCCCTCGCATAAGTTTTCGTTCTTTGCGATTCTTGCAATCGCCTCGAAGATTTTTGATATAACAGCGCTGTTTTCGGCGGTTATATCATCTGCCGATGCGATATGCTCTTTCGGGATAACTATTGCATGAAAGGGTGCCTGCGGATCGATATCCGCAAAGGCATATACCCATTCATCCTCATAAATTTTGGTTGAGGGAATTTCACCCTTAACAATTTTACAGAACAAGCAGTCCATCACTTAACCTCCGATTTGGGCCGAAAGCAGAGCCTCGGCTGCGGCAACGGCATCGTTTGCCTTGGAGGCATCCTTACCGCCTGCCATTGCGAAATCGGGACGACCGCCACCGTTTCCGCCTGCGATCTTGGCAACCTCGCGAACAAGGTTTCCTGCATGGGCACCGCTCTTAACAGCATCGGCACCGCAAGCAACACAGAAGGTTAGCTTTTCGCCGTTTTGAGCTGCGAATACCGAAACAGACTCGGGCATTTTTGCCTTTACCTGCTCACACATATTCTTAACATCATCGCTCGATGCACCGTTTACAACTGCGCTGACAAGCTTTAATGCGCCAACGGTTTTAGCTGATTCGAGCATAGAATCAATCTTGCCTGCAGCAAGCTGACCCTCGAGTTTTGCAACAGCCTGTGTTTTTTCTTTGAGCTCTGCGGATAACTGGCGAGCACGATCGGCAAGACCCCAGGGGTTTGCAATCTTGAGAGCTGCGGCAGTTTCCTCGGCAAGAGCGGAATATTTATTTATAATTTCGAGAACACCGAAGCCGGTATTACCCTCGATACGGCGAACACCCGAAGCAACCGAGCTTTCGGAAACAATCTTAAAGAGACCAATCTTTGCGGTATTATCAACATGGGTTCCGCCGCAAAGCTCGGTAGAACGGTCGCCCGCTTTTACAACGCGAACAACATCGCCATATTTTTCGCCAAAGAGCGCCATAGCGCCCATAGCCTTTGCCTCTTCGATGGGCATTTCGCGATTATCAACAACGATACCTGCTAAAATAGCATCGTTTACAAACTTTTCGGTTGCAGCAATTTCATCGGCTGTTAGAGCAGAGAAATGGGTGAAGTCGAAACGAACCTCACGGGGGCTGACCAGCTGACCGGCCTGATGCACATGGTCACCCAGCACCTTGCGCAGAGCAGCCTGCAGCAGATGGGCAGCGGTGTGATTGCGTGCGGTGGCCATACGGCAGGTACGGCAGACGGAAGCGGCCAGGGTCATGCCGGTGTGCAGCACACCCTCTTCCAGCGTACAGGTGTGGATATACAGGCCCTTGGCGTTCTTCTTGACGTCGGTGACCTTCAGGGTAACGCCGTCACCGGTCAGCG
>JAZOXC010000031.1:0-25193 GCA_045659535.1 Acutalibacteraceae bacterium | reverse complement strand
TATAGAACTCGTTGATTTATTTTTGGATACTCCGTTTGAGGGCGGCCGCCATCAAACGAGAATTGATAAAATTGCGGCTTTAGAAAGGTAGAGGATTAAAAAAATGAGAGCTGTAATCAGTGTTTTAGGAAAAGATAAGGTTGGAATTTTGGCTGCTGTTTCGGCTAAATGCGCAGAATACAATGTTAACATTGTTGATGTTTCGCAGACCGTTTTGCAGGATATGTTCACAATGATCATGCTCCTTGATATCAAGGAGGTTTCGGTTCCTTTCGGCGATTTCGCAGATAAGATGAATGTATTCGGTCATGAAATCGATATGGAAATCCGAGTTATGCATGAGGATATTTTTAATTCGATGCACAGAATATAGAGGATAAAAAATGATAAATACCAAGGAAATTTTAGAAACTATACATATGATATCGGAGGAAAACCTCGATATCAGAACTGTTACTATGGGAATCTCCCTCCTTGATTGCACCGATAGCGACATTGACAAGGCTTGCGAAAAGGTTTATGAAAAAATAACCCGCTGTGCAAAGAATCTTGTTCCTGTTTGCGAGGGTATCGAGAGAGAATATGGTATTCCGATTATAAATAAGCGTATTTCGGTTACCCCGATTGCCATTATAGCCGCCTCCTGCGAATCTAAGGAGACCTATAAATTCGCACACGCACTCGAGCGCGCTGCAAGAGCTACCGGAGTTAACTTTATCGGCGGATATTCGGCTCTTGTTCAAAAGGGCTTCTCGGCAGGCGACCGCGAGCTGATTGAGAGCATCCCGCGTGCTCTTGCCGAAACCGAGCATATCTGTGCATCGGTTAATGTTGGCTCTACCAAGGCCGGTATCAATATGGATGCTGTTGCACTTATGGGTCATATAGTTAAGGAAGCCGCCGTTCTTACCAAGGATAAGGGCTGCATCGGTCCCGCAAAGCTTGTTGTTCTTTGCAATGCTCCCGATGATAACCCCTTTATGGCAGGTGCGTTCCATGGTGTTGGCGAGCCCGACTGCGTTATAAATGTTGGTGTTTCGGGTCCCGGCGTTGTTCGTGCCGCTCTTCATAAGAGCAAGAATCTAAACATAACCGAGGTTGCCGACCTTATTAAGAGAACCGCATTCAAGATTACTCGAATGGGTCAGCTTGTTGGAACCTTGGCGGGTGAGCGCCTCGGCGTTCCTTTCGGAATTGTTGACCTTTCTCTTGCTCCCACCCCCGCAGTTGGCGATTCGGTTGCCCATATACTCGAGGAAATCGGTCTTGAGCAATGCGGCGCTTGCGGAACAACCGCAACACTTGCAATGCTTAACGACTCGGTTAAGAAGGGTGGCGTTATGGCTTCCTCCAAAATCGGCGGTCTTTCGGGCGCATTCATCCCCGTTACCGAGGATGCAGGCATGATAGCCGCTGCCGAGAGCGGAAACCTAACCATCGAAAAATTAGAGGCCATGACCGCAGTTTGCTCGGTTGGTCTTGATATGATAAACATCCCCGGAGACACTCCCGATGAGGTTATCTCGGCAATCATCGCCGATGAAGCCGCTATCGGAATGGTTAACTCCAAGACCACCGCGGTTCGCGTTATTCCCGCCATCGGCAAGCAGGTTGGCGACAGCCTTTCGTTTGGCGGACTTTTGGGCGAGGGTCCCGTTATGAAGGTTAATACCTCATCTCCGCTCAAATTTATCTCGCGCGGCGGACAGATTCCCGCTCCGATGCAGAGCCTTAAAAACTAAAATTAAAACCACCTTCCGAAGAAGGTGGTTTTTTTATTTTATTTAACGATGCATTCGCCGATATCATTTAAAACATAGGTTGGTTTTGCCTCGCTCTTCTCGAGGTCTTCCATTGTTCCCTCGCCCGAGAGAACAAATGCGGTATCGATTCCTGCGTTGCAGCCGCAGGCGATATCGGTATATAAACGGTCGCCAACAAAGATGGCATCCTCTTTATTAAGTCCCTTCTCCTTTAGCGCGAGCTCGATCATAGCGGGCTGGGGTTTTCCGATAACATGGGGGCGGCGACCGGTTGCCATAAAGAGCATTTCGGTTACTGCGCCGCAATCGGGAACGAAGCCATAGGAGGTTGGGCAAACATAATCGGGATGGGTTGCGATATAATCAACTCCGCGAACAAGCAGCTGACAAACATCATCGAGCTTTTTGAAGGTTAGCTCGGTATCGAATCCCATAACGATGGCATCAATATCATCCTCGAGTTCGGTTGTTAGGTTTATGCCGTTATCGCGAAGCTCGGTTACAAACGACTGGGTTCCAAAGGCATAGAATTTTTTGCTTTCATAGTTTTCCTTTAGGTATTCGATGGTTGCATGAGTTGAGGTTAGGAAATCCTCTTTTTTTATAAAATCAAGACCCATCGAATGGAGGCGCTTAACATATTTATCGGCGCTCGAGGAGGAATTGTTGGTTAGGAACATATAGGATGCTCCGTTTTCCTTAACGAAATCCAAAAACGGAGGAGTTTGCGGAAATAGGTTATTTCCGAGATAAATGGTTCCATCCATATCGAGCAAATAAAGTTTATATTTTTTCAAAATAATCACCATCCAATTGGGGTTTATCGCCTCTTTATTATAAGGCATTACGAGGGCTATGTCAATAAAACGAAAAATTTTCGCAAAATTGTTGACAAAGGCTCTGCCTGCGGGTATCATATTAGTATAAAGGAGTTGATAATATGACCGTTACAGAGCTTGCAAAGCTAACGGGATATTCTATTTCTACCGTTTCGAAGGCTTTATCGGATAGCGGCGAAATCAGCCGCGAGGCCAAGGAGGTTATCCTTCGCGCCGCCAAGGAAACGGGTTATTATGATAAGGCCATAAAGCGCCGCAAGAGAATCGGTATGCCCAAAACCATTGGTATTGCAACAGCCGATGTTCGCGATTCGATGACCATTTCGCGCCTTTGCCGCGCTCTTCGCAACTATGGCTTCTATACCGTTGTTTGCGATGAGGCCAATGCGCCCTTTATTTTATCGGATGTTTTAGGGGTTGATGCCCTTGTTTTTTCGGATATCCGCGAGCAGGAGATTTCGGTTCCCTACTGTGTTCATAGGGGCGATGCCGACGCTACCGCCCGCAGCATTGCTTCGCTTTTAGGCGAGGAGATTGAATCCTCGACCGAGGCAAAGCGCGAGGATATTTGGCTGTTTTAGAGGTCTTCTATGGATAATATTATTCTTATCGGTATGCCGGGCTCCGGCAAGAGCACGGTTGGGGTTTTGCTTGCCAAGATAATCGGCTACCGCTTTATTGATTCGGATTTGCTCATTCAAGAAAAGGAGAATCGAAAACTTTTCGAAATACTGCGCGATAGCGGAAACGATTATTTCGCGGCGATTGAAAACGAGGTTAATGCCTCCATTTTCTGCGACAAAACCATTATCGCAACCGGCGGCAGCGTTGTTTATGGCGAAGAGGCTATGGCTCATCTGAAAAAGCTCGGCAGGGTAGTTTTTCTTGATGTTCCGCTATCTGAACTTGAAAAGCGAGTTAACAACATAAGCACCCGCGGGATTATGTTTAAATCGGGCTCTTCCCTTTCGGATATTTATGATGAGCGGATGCCGCTTTATAAAAAATATGCCGATATAACCATCCCCTGCGAGGGCGAGAGCCTCGCTGAAAATGCAATGAGGATTGCAGAAATATTAGGTTTATAAAAAAGAAAAGCACTCGAAAAATCGAGTGCTTTTTTTATTTTGTATTAAACGATAAAGTCAAGTGCTCCGCTCGGTTTGCTGGTTGAGATACCCTGATTCGAAGAGGTAGAAGGCTTTGAAGAGGAGCTGCTACCAGGTTTCGAAGAAGAGCTGCTGCCCGGAGTAGAGGAAGAGCTGCTGCCGGGGGTTGAAGAGCTCGAGGGGGGTGTTGTACTCGAGGGGTTCGAGGGAGTTGTTGGGGTTATGCTCGAAGAGGAGCTCGAGGGTTTATTAGAACTTGTGGGTTTATTGGAACTTGTAGGTTTATTTGAGCTCGTAGGTTTATTCGAGGTTGTTCCCTGGGTAGAAGAGGTTCCGGGTTTTGCCGTTGTGCTCGAGGGGTTATCGATTGTATCGCCGTTCGGATCTCCTACGGGGGGCGGAACTATATCCTGCTGATCGCTGTTGCTCGGATTTAAATCGGGGCGCGAAGAAGTATTCTCGATTCCGCTTTCGATATTTGACATGAGCTGACTATGCTCGGATTCGCTCATCTCATAGTCCTCATTCTTTTTGCATCCTGTGAATACAAGGGAAAGTACAAACGCAAGGCAGAGTAATGATGCAATAATTGCTGTTACCTTCATTCGGTTTTACCTCCTAAACTTATTAACCTTGATAATTATATGATATTTTTACTTTTTTGTCAACTCAACCACAGCTCCGCTGTTGCCCTTTAGGGTTATCTCGAAGCCATCGGGTGTCTCGTTTATAACGGCATCGCCGCGAACACTATCGACCGATACTGCCTTATAACCCGAAAGGGTAATCTTTTCTCTTTTATCCTCGGGCAGATAGTTGATAACAAGGGCAAGAGCCTTATCTTCGCTCTCGATATGCTCGGTGAGACCGATATGGGGGCTCTGTTTATGGGCGATTTTGCCCTTTCCGATGCCCATTGCTTTATAAAGCTCATAATACTTCTGATGATTTACGCCATCAACAAACGAGGGGGTTGTTACTGCGGTATATTCGATGGGGCTGTTGCAGAAATAAACCTTACCCTTGCCGGTTTTTTGAACGCCGAAAACAGGATTTCCATCATGGGCGGTTGCCAAAACCTCGGCGGTTAGGGCTTTGAGTTTCATTTCATATTTCGGATGGAAGGTTAGATCGATATCGCCGAAACGAACCTTCTTTTCGCTTGTTGCAACGCTGCGGGAAACGAGCTGGAAGCCTGTTACCTCGGGGAATTCGCTCATCATGCCGCCATCCATCGAAATATAAAGGGTTGCTCCCTGCTCACGAACACGGCGGAGAAGCTCGTTTTGGAGATGCTTGGTCGGTTCGCCATAGAGCGAAAGTGACGGGAGGAAATATGCCTCGGCTTCGGGGATTTCCTGATCATAGAAAGCGAACTCGAGTTCGATGCCTGCCTGCTTTGCAAGAAGGAAGGTTCCATAGGCAACGCCCCAGCAATCCTGATTGCGAACAAGGATGCAGACTGCATCGGCCTTGCGGCGCGGAAGCGGGCGACCGAAGCGCTCGATAAATTTCGAGAAGTCGGTCATGCTGTCGAGTGCTTTTATATGGGTTCCATCGGCATAGATAAGGGCGAGCTCACGCTCGAGAGCACACCAATCATAGGGGATATTATTAAGCGCACTTTGATTGCAGGCGCACCACCACATAAAGCCATTGCAATCATGAGCCCAAAGTCCGAAAAGGGCCATATCGGCATTGGCGGCGATGAGATCCTGATTTGCGAACATGGGACCTAAGGTATTGATTTCCTCTGCAAAGCAGGGTTTTCCGCCAAGACCGCGATAATAAAGCGATTCGGCAACAGCATGGTTTGCCGATTTCATGCGGTTAACCTCATCGGTTTCGCAATGTTCGGTGAATGCGGGATAGGGATGGGTGCAGAGAACATCGGTAATCTCGCCTTGATCCTGCGGGCGCCAAGCGGCATTGGGATTAAGACCATGCATTCCCGAAATAACGGGATGGAATTTATCCTCGGCGCGGATGGCATTGGTTATAATTGCCGACCAGGCATAGGCGCAGTCGGGGTCATCGGTCATATCAAGACAGTTGCATTCGTTTCCGATATCCCATGCAACGATTGCTTCATGATCCTTAAAGCGACCTACCATATATCTTATGTATTTCATCTGCCATTTAAGAGCAGTAGGATCGGTATAGATGTTTGCATGCTCGAGAGCGCGAGGAACATAGAGCTTTCCGCTCATCCAGCCGGTTATAAGACCAACCATAACCTGAATATCGCGCTCAAGACATAAATCGAGGAAACGCTCGAAGCGCTTTACCATAACGGGATTTATGCCTGCTTCGGTTTCGGGGGTATGATCTTTAGGCATATCATCGATCGAAATTTCGCGCTTTTGATGATTGCCGCCAAACTGATTTTTTATAGGCTGAAACTCGCTCCAAAGCGGGAACATTCTTATTACCTTAACATTAGCCTCAACCAATAAATCGAGGTCGCGGATAACAACATCCTCATCCCATTGGCTCCACATATCGATACCCGCATTGGATGCCCAATAGTTTACGCCAACAAAGAATTTTCCGCTATCAAAAAGTTCACATTTCATATAAAAACACTCCCTTTGGATTATCTCATATAATTATACCATAAACTCATGAAAAAGCAACAAATAAAAAGAGCAGAGAGGATGTTTCCTCTCTACTCTTACGATAGTCCTCCACCAAGCCCGAAACTGACCGAAAGCGCTCGATCGACCTGATCCATTGCGCCCAATCCGAGGCTTCCCATTTTTTCCTTAAGGCGCCTTTTATCTATGGTTCTAACCTGCTCGAGCAGAACAATAGAATCCTTTGAAAGCCCGCAATCATCGGCGCTAACGCTTATATGGGTTGGCAGCTTTGCTTTATCATGCTGGCTTGTTATTGCCGCCGCTATAACGGTTGGACTATAGCGATTTCCAACATCATTTTGGATTATGAGAACCGGGCGAACCCCTCCCTGCTCCGAACCAACAACGGGGCTTAAATCAGCATAATAGATATCTCCGCGTTTGACTGTCATTGATATTTCACGCTCCGAAATTATGTTTCTTGATATTAGTTTTGCCGAGAAAATCTCGGAATAATCATTCTATAGGAATTTTCTGTTCCCTACATAATATGCAAGGTTCGGCAGCGCGGTTAAAAAAGGGGCAGAAGTTTTTTATTTGTTCTTGCAATATAATGTAATATTATATATAATAAAATATATATGTTTATTTGAGGTGGAGGCGCTTCATTTATGGAAAAGATTTTCCTTGTTGGAAATCCTTGTTCGGGAAAGAAGAAACTCAAGAAAAATTTGCTCGACATTGTTACCGTTTTTTCGAATGCAGGCTATGATGTTACGGTTTATCCTACCAAAAAACGCGGAGATGCTACCGAGGTTTTAAAGACTCTTTCGGGCGAATATTCTACCGTTGTTTGTTGCGGAGGCGACGGAACATTAAACGAGGTTATTACGGGCATGATGTTTAATACTAACAAGTATAAGCTCGCATACATCCCCGCAGGAACTCTAAACGAATGGTCCTCGAGCCTGAATATTTCCCGCAAGATTAAAAATGCCGCAAGGGATATCCCGAATGGTAGGGTTATAACCCTTGATATCGGCAAGTTTGATGATAAATTCTTTACCTATACCGCCTCTTTCGGAGCATTTACCGATGCCTCCTATGCCACCTCGCAAAAGGTTAAGAATGTTCTCGGTCATGCCGCTTATATTTTCCATGGCGCCAAGAGCATATTTAAAATCCGCTCGTATAAGCTCACTTGTGAGCATGATGAAGGAAAGATAGAGGGCAAATTCCTCTTCGGCGCGATAACCAATTCCTTCTCCTGCGGCGGAATTATAAAATACGATAAAAATCAGGTTCTGCTAAACGATGGACTTTTTGAGGTTCTGCTCGTTAGAAAACCTGCTCGCGGAGGCAGACTCCGCCATATGGTTTCGGGAATTCTCCGCAAAGATTTCTCGAACCCCGCTTTTGAATTCTTTAAAACCAAAAAGCTGACCATCACCTCCGAGAAGGATATGTCTTGGACGCTTGATGGCGAGGAGGCCAAGGTTTCGGCAGGAAACCTTGAAATCGAGAACCTCCATTCGGCCATTCCTTTCTTTGTTCCCGCAGAAAAATCTAACTAATTTAAGGAAGTGTTTTACTTGTTCTCAAGAGATATGGGCATCGACCTTGGAACCGCTAATACCCTCGTTTGTGTTAAGGGTAAGGAAATAATTATGCGTGAGCCCTCGGTTGTTGCATACGATGTTCGCAATGATGAGGTTCGCGCGGTTGGTCGCGAGGCTAAAGAAATGATCGGCAGAACCCCCGGTTCGATTGTTGCTGTTCGTCCGCTTCAGGATGGCGTTATTGCCGACTTCGATGTTACCGCAGCAATGCTTAAAAGATTCATAAGAACCGCTCTTAAGGGCTCGTTTGTTTCGCGTGCTCGAGTTATGGTTTGTATTCCCGCAGGTGTTACCGAGGTTGAAAGCCGCGCTGTTGAGGATGCTGCAAAGCAGGCAGGCGCAACAAGGGTTGCCCTTATAGAAGAGCCGCTTGCAGCCGCTATCGGCGCAGGTCTCCCTGTTGATGATGCAACCGGTTGCATGGTTGTTGATATCGGCGGCGGTACCAGCGAGGTTGCTGTTATCTCGCTCGGCGATATCGTTACCGCTCAGTCGGTTAGAATCGCAGGCGATGACCTTGATGAATCGATTATTGCCTATGTTCGCAAAAAATATAATCTTCTTATCGGTGAGCGAACCGCCGAACAGCTCAAGATTGAAATTGGCTCTTGCGTTCCCTATGAAAACGAGGGCAGCATTGAAATCAAGGGCAGAAACTTGGTTGATGGTTTGCCCAAGAATGTTGTTATTACCGCAGCAGAGGTTCGCGAAGCAATGAGCGATACCATAAACAGCATTATTGATGCGGTTAGAACAACCCTTGAAAAGACCCCGCCCGAGCTCTCGGCCGATATTATCGACCGCGGAATAACCCTAATGGGTGGCGGCGCTCTGCTTCGCGGAATCGACAAGCTTATTGCTGCAGAAACCGATATGCCGGTATTTATTGCCGATAATCCGCTTGATTGCGTTGCACTCGGTCTTGCAAAGCGAATCGAAGAAACCGATGCTTTTGAGGACTATGTTTATAAGCGCGGAAGAAAGTTTAACTAACTTAAAAACACGAGAAAAACATCACGGCAGGTGATTTAATGAGATATTTTTTCAAAAGCCGTCGCTTTAAAATCGCGGCTGTCATATTGTCTTTATTGGTAGTAGCCTCGATAATCGCCCGTGTTGCAGGAGGTATGCTCTCGCCACAGCAGAGCATAATAGGTTCTATTATCTCCCCTTTCCAAAGCGCTTTTAACTCGGTTGTGAACTTTTTCCGCGATCTCGATCGCGATATAAACGGAAGCGAAGAGCTCGCCCGCGAAAATGCCTCGCTTAAAAATCAGGTTAACGAGCTGACAAGCTCGCTGCTCGATTATGAGGCTGCGGTTTCGGAAAACGAATATCTGCGCGAATACCTTGGCATGAAGGACAATAACATGGACTTCGAATTTTTGGATGCCAAGCTGCTCGCGCGCGATTCGGACGACCCGTTTGGCTCATTCACGCTCAACCGCGGAAGCCTGCACGGAGTTTCGCTTTATGACCCTGTTATTGATTCGAGCGGTCTGATTGGATATGTTTCGGAGGTTGGCTCCTCATACTGCAAGGTTATAACCGTTTTGAGCCCCGATATCCGCGTTGCCTCGTTTGATAGACGAACCGGCGACCTCGGAGTTCTTTCGGGAACACTTGATGCTGCCGAAGGCGGCAATACAAGACTTGGCAATCTATCGCGCAACTGCAGCGTTGCGATTGGCGATTATATAGTTACCTCGGGCGGAGGAATTTTCCCCGATGGTCTCCTTATCGGAACGGTTAGTGCGGTTGGAAACGACTATAACAGTCTTATCTATGCATATGTTAAGCCCGCTGCCGATTTCGAGAATCTGAGAGATGTTATGATAATAACCTATTTCTCGGGTCAGCAGAACCTTGGTGAATAATATGAAAACGATAAAACACACCTCGACTTTCTTTATTATCACCTCGGGTATTGCGCTTTTTCTCTTTTTGCTCGATAGCACAGGCATCTTAATCCCTCGCTTTGGAAGAGCGACTGCACTTTTGCTGCTCCCGCTTTTAACCGCTATTGCCATGGCGGCGCGCGAATGGATAGGTCTCTTGTTTGGCATGGGATTTGGTCTTTTGCTTGATACTGTTGGGTCGGAGGCGCTCTGCTTTAATACCATTATGTTGTTTATTATCGGTTGCCTTTGCGGGCTTCTCTGCTCCTATTTTGTAAACGATAATATCTTCGCAGCGATTGTTTTGTCCTTCTTTTCCAATCTGTTTTATTTTGTGGTTAGATGGCTTATTTTCTATGTTGCTGCGGGCAGACCGCAGGTTTTTGATTACCTTTGGCGCTACTGTATCCCAACCATTATCTACAACACTATTTTTATAATCCCCTTCTACTATTTGATAAAATACATTTCTAAAAAAACCAGTTACTACGATTAAAGGAAAGGAGAAATCGGTATGGCCCGCGCTCGCAAGGATAAAAAAGCCTATAACAAGCGAACCACCATTCTTTCGCTGATTTTAGCCGCCATACTGCTTTTATACTCCTTTTCGCTTATGAACTATCAGGTTATAAACGCCGAAAAGTATAGCAACGAGGCTCGCGGCGCTTATACCAGAACAACCGTTATCAAGGCGGCCCGCGGCGAAATTCTCGACCGCTACGGCAGGCAGCTTGCGGTTAACCGAAACGGCTATGATATCGTTTTTAACCGCGCATATCTCAGCACATCCGACCTAAACCCGCTAATTGAAAAGCTTATAAAGGTTATGGACGAGTTTAAAGCCGAATGGAACGATGACCTTCCTATCAGCAAAACTGCTCCCTTTTCCTTCACCGATGACGGAACCGCAAAGAACTCGTTGCTTCGAACCCTTGATGTTGCCCATTATGCAACCGCGGAGGACTGCTTTAAACTCCTAATCGAGCGCTATTCGCTCGAGGGCATGGACCCGCAAAAGCAGAGAATCATTGCGGGTGTTAGATATACCATGGAGCTTGCTAATTTCTCGGTTGCCAATCCCTATTCATTCGCATCCGATGTTTCCGAGGCTTTAATGCAGCGCATCTGCGAATCGGCTTTTATGCTCGATGGCATCAGCGTTAACACCGTTCCGGTTCGCGAATATGTTGACGGAACACTTGCCTCCAATATTTTGGGTACTGTTGGTTCGATGAATGCCGACCAATGGGAGAAATACAAGGAGCTTGGTTATTCATATTCCGATAAAATCGGTATCACGGGTATCGAGGCGGCATATGAGGAGCAGCTGCACGGTATTGATGGCGAAATCACCTATGTTTATGATAGCGATGGAAATGTTATCTCGAGCGAGGTTACAAAAGCCCCCATCCCCGGCAACACCATTATTCTATCACTCGATAAGAATCTGCAATCCAAAACCCAACTTGCGCTCCACGAGCTTATAACCAAGCTCAATTCCGAGGGCGGAACAGCAACGGGTGGCGCTGCGGTTGCCATGAACCTTAAAACCGGCGAGGTTTTACTTGCGGCAACCTATCCTTTTTTTGATATAAACGATTATTTCACCAACTATACCGAGCTTGCAAACCAAAAAGGAAGCCCGCTAACCAACCGCGCTTTTGCGGGAGTTTATCCACCCGGTTCATCCATTAAACCGATTGTTGGTATTGCGGCGCTCGAAACCGGCTCGCTTATGCCCGATGAATGCATAACCTGCCGCCAAACCTATGAATACTATGCCGATGTTGGCTTTGCTCCGAAATGTATGCATCGCCACGGCTCGATAAACATCATCACCGCACTATCGAAATCCTGCAACTACTATTTCTTCGAGCTCGGTCGCCGAATGGGAATTAAAACACTTAATGATTATCTTTCGGCTTTTGGTCTCGGCGAGAAAACGGGTGTTGAGGTTTATGAATCGGCAGGTATTTTTGATACCGCCGAAAGCGGCTGGTTCGCGGGTAATACCATTCAGGTTGCCATCGGACAGCACAACGCTTTCACACCCATTCAAATCTGTTCGGCTACCGCAACCATTGCAAACGGCGGAACCCGATATAAAACAACCCTTGTTAACAAAATATTATCCTATGACCTAAACGAAACCTACTATGAGGTTGAACCTACCGTTTTATCCGAAATTGAGATATCTGCGGATGTTCTAAGCCTTATAAAATCGGGAATGCTCTCGGTTACCGAGGATGGTACCGGTAGTACGGTATTTAAGGATTACCCCATAAAAATCGGCGGTAAAACCGGAACCTCGCAGACCGATAGCGGAGCCGACCACAACATATTCGTTGCATTCGCTCCCTTTGATAATCCCGAGATAGCCGTTGCCGTTGTTTTAGAGCATGGTGCATCCAGCTACACCAGTGGTTCGGTTATGAGGGCTATTATGGATGCCTATTTCTTCAATTCCGAAGAAGATGAAGGCGAAAACGGTGTTAATACACCCCTTAAGTGATTGACTATATAGATTTATTATGATAAAATCGAAAGGAGGCTTTGGCGCTTTATGAAAAATATTCTTGCTACCGTTTCGGGCAAGGGCGGCGTTGGAAAATCGACCTGCGCGATCGGTATTGCCGCGGCTTTTTGCCGCAAGGGAAATAAGGTATTGCTCCTAGATCTCGATTGCGGGCTTCGCTGCTTAGATATTATGACCGATGTTTCGGAGCGCCTTGTTTTCGATTTGGGTGATGTTCTTGAGGGCAGACCCCTGACCGATGCCATCCTTCCGGTTGATTTATGCGATGGGCTTTATCTCCTATCTGCTCCAACGGATGCGGGAAAAATAGATGGCAAGGCTCTCGCAGAGCTGCTGCTTAGCAGCAATTTTGATTATATAATCCTCGACCTTCCTGCGGGAATGGATTTTCCCTATATCGCCGACATAGCAGATATAACTGATTTCCTCGTTATAACCTGCGGCGATGCGGTTAGCGTTCGAGATAGCTCGGTTGCCGCCGATTATACCGCAAGGTTTGGCGCTAATTGCCGACTGATTATAAACAAATACACAACAAAATATCTAAAAGGCGGCGTTTATGGCGGAATCGATGATATTATCGATCGGTCGGGCTGCCGACTTCTCGGGTTGGTTCCATATGATAGCGAATGCGTTAGCAATCCCTTTAGCATATTCAAACCCGGAAACAAAAAAGCAAATGCGTTTTCGCGCATTGCCGATAGAATTTATGGCTATGAGACTCCCCTTCCAAAGGTGAAGAGAATAGAGAAAGGAAAGTAGAAATGAACATTGCCCTTATCGCACACGACACAAAGAAAGAACTGATGGTACAGTTTTGCATCGCTTATTGCGGAATTTTGAGCCATCACAACATTGTGGCAACCGGAACCACCGGAAAAATGGTTGAGCAAGCAACCGGCCTTGAGATAACCAAATTTTTAAGCGGTTCAGGCGGTGCTCAGCAGATTTTATCGCGCATTAGCTACGATGAAGTTGATCTACTCCTTATCTTCCGCGACCCGCAGCGCAAACCGCATGAGCCGGATGAAAACGAGCTTCTGCGCCTTTGCGATGCACATAATATCCCGGTTGCAACCAACATTGCAACCGCCGAGGTTTTAATCCATGGTCTTGACCGCGGCGACCTCGATTGGCGCGATGTTCTTCGCGGAAACTAAATATATAATTTTTGCACCGACGCAAAAAGAGTAACTCCCTTATTGGCATACAGAGAGCGGCGCCTTGGCTGGAAGCGCTGCGGCACAAAAGCGGGTGAAGACATTTGCCGAGCAAGTTCTGAAAGGAACCGTATTTCCCGCGTTAAGGGAGCGAGAGTTTAAAGGCTTTGCCTTTACAAATTAGGGTGGCACCACGGGGAGATCCCGTCCCTTGCGGACGGGATCTTTTTACATTTTTTTGGAGGTATTATATGGCAGAGATAAATAAAGCGCCCAGAGGTACATGCGATGTACTCCCCGGAGATAGCGCTAAATGGCAGTATGTTGAGGACAAGATGATAGAGGTTTCCAACATCTTCGGTTTCTCGGAGATTAGGCTTCCTGTTTTTGAGCATACCGAGGTTTTCATAAAGAGTGTTGGCGATACAACCGATGTTGTGCAGAAGGAGATGTATACCTTCACCGATAAGGGAGATCGTTCGATAACCCTTCGCCCTGAGTTTACCGCGGGTGTTGTTCGCTCGGTTATTGAGCATGGACTTTTATCCGGTCCGATGCCCCTTAAGGTTTGCTATATCGGCGGTTGCTACCGCTATGAAAAGCCGCAGGCAGGTCGCCTTCGCGAGTTCCATCAGTTTGGTGCTGAATGCTTTGGCGCAAAGGCTCCCGCTGCCGATGCCGAGGTTATCATGCTCGCAGACCAGCTGCTTAAAACCTTTGGACTCAAGTCCTATACCCTTTTTATAAACTCCATCGGTTGTCCCGAATGCCGCAAGAATTATCATGCCGCGCTCAAGGAATATTTCCGCGCCCAAAGTGATAAGCTTTGCGGAACCTGTCTTGACCGACTCGACCGCAACCCGATGCGTATTCTCGACTGCAAATCGCCTGTTTGCTCCGAGATTGCCGCAGGTGCGCCGGTTGTTCTTGATTATCTTTGCGATGAGTGTCGCGAGCATTTCGAGGGAGTTAAGAAGCACCTTACAGCCGCAGGAATAGAATTCTCGGTTGACCCGCATATCGTTCGCGGACTCGATTATTATACCAAGACTGTTTTCGAGTTTGTTTCCTCGAGCCTTGGCGCACAATCAACAGTTTGCGGCGGCGGTCGCTATGATGGACTCATCGAGCAGATGCATGGACAGCCGACCCCCGCGCTCGGTTTTGCTATGGGTATTGAGCGACTGCTTATGATTATGGAGGCCGAGAAGGCTTCGATGCCCCCTTCCCCCGCACCCGATATTTATTTTGCTCCCATGGGCGATTCGGCGGCGCTAAAATGCACCGAGCTTTGCAAAAAGCTTCGTGATGAGGGCTTTATCGCGCTAACCGATATTGTTGGTCGCGGACTCAAGGCGCAGATGAAATATGCCGATAAGATTGGCGCCCGCTTCACTATCGTTCTCGGCGATGATGAGCTCGAGAACGGCAAGGCCCGCATGAAGGATATGCAGAGCGGTGAGCAGTATGATATCGAGCTTTCCGATATTGCCGATAAGCTCTTTAGCATCGGATATTTCGGCTCGCTTACAAACGAAATCGAGAAAACGCTTTAAGAGGTATTATATATGAAACTTGATAGAATGGATTCAATGAAAAGAACCGACTACTGCGGAACCCTAACCGAAAAGGATTGCGGCAGAGAGGTTGTTGTTGCAGGCTTTACCCAGCGCCAGCGCGATTTAGGTCAGCTTATATTTATTGACCTTCGCGACCGCAGCGGTATTGTTCAGCTCGCATTTGATGATAAAACCGACCGCGAGGTTTTTGATAAGGCTTTCGTTGTTCGCTCGGAATATATCCTTATGGCAAAGGGTGTTGTTCGTGAGCGCTCCTCGAAAAACCCCGAAATTCCTACCGGAAACATCGAAATCGAGGTATCGGAGCTTAAGGTTCTCGGACAGGCTCAGACCCCTCCGTTTGAGATTCTTGATGATACCGGTGCCAAGGAGGATCTCCGCCTTAAATACCGCTACTTAGACCTTCGCCGCCCCAGCCTTCAGAAGAATATTCTTATGCGCCATAAGATTGCGAAGGTTACCCGCGATTATTTTGATGAAAACGGATTCATCGAAATCGAAACTCCCACACTTATTAAATCTACCCCCGAGGGTGCACGCGATTATCTCGTTCCCTCCCGTGTTCACCCCGGAAGCTTCTTTGCGCTTCCGCAGTCGCCCCAGATGTATAAGCAGCTGCTTATGGTTTCGGGATTTGACCGCTATATGCAAATTGCTCGCTGCTACCGCGATGAGGACCTCCGCGCCGACCGCCAGCCCGAATTCACCCAGATCGACCTCGAGATGTCGTTTGTTGATATGGAGGATGTTCTCGCCATCGGCGAAGGTTTCCTAAAGCGCTTATTCCGCGAGGTGCTTGATATCGAGCTTGAAAAACTCCCCCGCCTTACCTATACCGAGGCTATGGAGCAGTATGGTTCGGGTAAGCCCGATACCCGCTATGATATGAAGATCAAGGATCTTTCGGATATCGTTGCAAACTGCGATTTTGGCGTTTTCTCGGGCGCTATAAGCTCGGGCGGAACCGTTCGCGCCATTACCGCTAAGGGCGCAGCAAACGAGCTTACACGCAAAGAAATCGATAAATTAACCGAATATGTTCGCGGCATTGGAGCAAAGGGTCTTGCGTTTATCCGCTGGGTTGATGATGAGCCCGCCTGCTCGTTCTCGAAATTTATGAAACCCGAGGAGATGGCCGCCATCTATGAGCGCTGCGGCGCCGAAAAGGGCGACGTTGTTCTCATTGTTGCCGACCGCAAGAAGACCGTTTTATCGGTTCTTGGTTCGCTCCGCGGAACGGTTGCTCGCAAGCTTGACATCATCCCGAACACCTATAACCCGCTTTGGATAACCGAGTTCCCCTTCTTTGAATACAACGAGGAGACCGAAAATTGGGATGCTATGCACCATCCCTTTACCTCGCCGCTCGATGAATGCATACCCTATCTCGATGGAAATCCCGAGAAGGTATTTGCAAAGGCTTATGACCTTGTTCTCAACGGCGTTGAGCTTGCCAGCGGTTCTATTCGTATAACCGATCCCGAGCTTCAGGGCAAGATGTTCCGCGCTCTTGGCCTTTCGGATGAGGAGGCACACGAAAAGTTCGGCTTCCTTACCGATGCATTTAGATTCGGTGCACCGCCCCACGGCGGCATGGGAATCGGTCTTGACCGACTCTGCATGACCATGCTTGGTCTTGATTCGATTCGCGATGTTACCGCTTTCCCGAAGGTTGCTACCTCGAGCGAGCTTATGAGCGGCGCTCCCGCCCCGGTTGATGATGCACAGCTTAAAGAGCTTGCCATCTCGATTATTAATACTTCGGCTGAATAAAAAAATAAAAGGTGTTACTCAAATGAGTAACACCTTTTTAATTTGATTTAAAAATCATCGCGAGCGAGTTCCGAAAGTTTTTTGGAACATTCCTTGCAAACAACATGACCCTTCATGGTTACAACATTTTCGGTTTCGCCACAGAAGAGACAGCCCGGCTGATATTTTTTTAGGATGATTTTATCATCCTCAACAAATATTTCGAAGCTATCCTGGTCATCGATTATATCGAACTTTTTGCGAAGCTCCATGGGAATAACTACGCGACCCATTTTATCAACCTGTCGAACTATGCCGGTTGCTTTCATCCAAATCACCCTTTTACAATTTATTATGTTATTTTTCCATATTATATAGTATTTTACATAAAATGTAAAGGTTTTTTTGTCGAAAATAAAACCCACCCTGCCGTATCGTGCTAATGATAACCTGCGGTAAAGCAGGTGGGTGCCGACGAGGCGGTTTCGCGCTCCCTTCTTCCATCGCCACGGCTATTGCCGCCGACGGGAGGTCTGCAAGCCTGCCGCCAAAGACTTTGGCCCCGATAAAAAACTTGTAGGGTTATAATAGCACAGTCCACGCACAGGGCAGGAAAAAATTTTTTACTGCTCGTTTATTTCGAATATATCCTGAAGGCGGTCGATGAATGCATCTGCGATGGTTTCATACTCATCATCATCCTCGATCTCCTCGAAGAATTCCTCGCCATCCTCCTCGGCAACGCGAACGATTACAAGCTCGCCATCCTCATCGAGAATGTCCTTCGGGTCGGCATGAACGGGAAGCAGCGCAAGATAGCGATGCTCATCGGTTTCAACTGCATCGAGCACCTCAAAGGTATATTCATTACCCTCATCATCAGATAGGGTTACTATATCCGGATTGTATTCTTCTGCCATTGTTATTCTCTCCTTAACTTTTGGTTTCATTCATATTTTACCCTTTTTCTCGATAATAGTCAATATGTTAAAATATGTTTTCGCGATAGGTTGACATCCGCCGATATATAATATAAAAAGCACCCGATTATCGGGTGCTTTAATTATTTTCTAATATCGGTTCTACCAACAAGATAATCGATGCTTACATCAAATAAATCAGCAATTTTAATAAGAATATCAATTTGAGGTTTGCGGGTCATGAGCTCATAATTTTGATATGCCTTTTCAGTTATATCACAATAAATAGCTACCTGCCCTTGAGTATAGCCTTTTTCATCGCGCAAATCACGCAAACGCCTTGATAATATTTCTCTCATAATATCACCTACATTTGTTCTTGACAAAACAAGTATAAGCAATTAAAATTCAAGATATACCAACAATCGTTAGTGAGGAATTATGGATACCAATAAATACGAAGTTAAATGCGCATATTGCGAGCATTTTAAGATATGCGATAACACAGCAAACATATCTATCATATCAAAAGGGATATGTACTTTAGAAAAAAACATTATTTCCCCATATAATTCTATATGCAACCGGTTTACCATAAGAAGCGGTTTGCACACACAAAAAAGTTATCCCAAAAAATAAAAAAGCACCCGATTATCGGGTGCTTTAATTATTAGTTTTTGCTTCCCATGGTGAGAACGAGGACTGCTTTTTGAGCATGGAGGCGGTTTTCGGCCTCATCGAATATCTCATCGGCATGCTTCTCGAAGGTTTCGGCGGTTATCTCCTCGCCGCGATGAGCGGGCAGACAATGCTGAACCATAGCATCCTTATGAGCGAGCGACATAAACTCTTCGTTAACCTGGTATTCCTTGAATACGCGCTCGCGCTCGGCCTTTTCTTCCTCCTGACCCATCGATGCCCAAACATCGGTGAATACAACATCGGAATCGCGAACTGCAGCGGCGATATCTTCGGTGCAGGTGAATTTGCCGTTTGCTGCTGCCCATTCCATAATGCCTGCATCGGGCTTATAGCCTGCGGGGCAAGCAACAGCAACCTCCATACCGCTCTTGATACCACCAACGATGAGCGAGTTTGCCATATTGTTTCCATCGCCAACGAAGGTCATCTTAAGACCCTTTAATGCGCCCTTATGCTCGCGAATGGTCATAAGGTCGGCAAGCACCTGGCAGGGATGGCAATAATCGGTTAGACCGTTGATAATCGGGATAGAACCATATTTTGCGAGATCTTCAACCTCTTGTTGAGCGAAGGTTCGAATCATAATGCCATCGAGGTAGCGAGAGAGAACGCGAGCGGTATCCTCTACCGGTTCGCCGCGACCAATCTGAAGATCGCGCGAGGATAGGAAGAGGGGCTGACCGCCGAGATGATACATACCTGTTTCAAACGAAACGCGGGTTCGGGTTGAGGACTTTTGGAAAATCATTCCAAGGGTTTTGCCCTTTAGGTAGCGATGGTCGATGCCATGCTTTTGATCATATTTAAGCTGGTCGGCTAAATTGAGTATCTCCTCGATTTCTGCGGGAGAAAGATCGGATAATTTAAGCAAGTGTTTCATTCTCGATTACCTCCTTGAGAATATTTATAGCTTTTTCGAGTTCTTCTTGCTCGATGCTAAGCGGCGGCAAGAGGCGAACCTTTTGTTTTGCGGTTAGCGCCAAAACGCCGCGGTTTATACATTCGGCAACGATTTTTTTAGCATCGCCATCAATTTCGATGCCAAGCATAAGTCCCATTCCTGCGATGCTCTTAACACCGGGAGCACCCGATAGGGCTTTTCTTATATATTCGCCTTTTAGGAGAACCGAAGAAAGCAGTTTTTCATCAACGCGGCGAACAACCGAAAGTGCCCCCGCGGCGGCAACGGGGTTGCCTCCGAAGGTTGAACCATGGTCGCTCGGTCCTAAAGTGTTCTCGGTTTTCTCGCCAAAGAGCACGGCGCCTATCGGCAGACCACCGCCGAGACCCTTTGCGGTGCTTATAATATCGGGTTTTAGCGAGAAATGCTCGCAGGCGAAATATTTGCCGGTTCGACCGTTTCCGGTTTGAACCTCATCGGCTATTATAAGGAAGCCGTATTTCTCCGAGAGCTCTTTTATGTAGTCAACATAGTCTTGCTCGAGCGGGTTAACTCCACCCTCGCCCTGAATAAGCTCGATCATAACAGCGGCAGTTTTATCCGATACCGCGGCGGCAAGCTCCTCTTTATCATTTGCGGCAACAAAGCGGAAACCATCGGTAAACGGTCCGAAATTTTTATGGAAAACATCCTGACCTGTTGCGGCAAGGGTTGTTACTGTTCGACCGTGAAAACTGTTTTTAAGGGTTATAATTTCGCCCTCGGCGCCATTATGATTATCGCTATAATATTTTCTTGCGGTCTTGATTGCGCATTCGTTTGCCTCGGCACCCGAGTTTGCGAAAAAGACCTTTTTCATTCCCGAAACCTTTGCGAGTTCCTCGGCAAGGAGAACGCAGGGTTCGGTATAATAAAGGTTCGAGGTATGCTGCAGTTTTCCGAGCTGCTCGGTTACGGCAGAAACCCAAACGGGATCGCAGGCACCAAAAATATTAACTCCGATGCCGCTGCCCATATCGATATATTCTTTGCCGTTTATATCATAAAGCAACGCGCCTTTTCCCGAAACGAGTTCGAGATCGAAACGGCCATAGGTTCCTGCTATGAACTCTTTATCTTTTTCCTTAAAGCTTAACATATTAAACCTTCTTTAACCAACAAACATTGTTCCGATACCCTCATCGGTTAGGGTTTCGATTAAGATTGCATGAGGGATTCGGCCATCGATGATGAACACCTTTTCAACACCCTGACGGATAGCCTCGATGCAGCACTCAACCTTCGGAATCATTCCGCCGGCAATTACACCGGTTTTGATAAGCAACGATGCCTCGCTGACATTTATTTTTTTGATAAGCGAGGTGGGGTCATCCTTATCGCGCATGAGACCCGAAATATCGGTCATCGAAATAAGGCTTTCGGCCTTTAGCTGACCCGCTATGTATGCTGCTGCGGTATCGGCATTGATATTATAAACATTGCCCTCGCTATCGCAACCAACGGTTGAAATAACGGGAATATAGCCACGCTCTAAAAGGTCAACAATCGGAGCGGTATCAACATTGGTTATCTCGCCAACATAGCCGAGCTTGGGATTGAGCACCTTTGCGGTTATCATCTGTCCATCAATACCGCAAAGACCGATTGCCTTGCCTCCGGTTCGACCGATGAGGTTAACGAGGTCTTTATTGGTTTTACCCGCGAGAACCATCTGAACGATTTCGGCAGTTTCCTTATCGGTTACGCGAAGTCCATCGCAGAAGACCGATTCCTTGCCAACTCGCGAAAGCATCGAAGAAATCTCGGGACCGCCACCATGAACGAGAACAATCTTAACGCCGATTAAGGATAAAAGGGCGATATCATGCATAACTGCCGATTTAAGGTCATCGTTTATCATGGCGTTGCCGCCGTATTTTATAACAACTATTTTTCCGCTGTATTTTTGAATATAGGGAAGCGCTTGGGTTAAGACCTCTGCCCTTCCTGCGTTATTAAGTTCCATAATTTTTCTCCGTTTACTATAAATTGCTAATGCCCGAAGCATAGCTAAAAGCGATTTTATAAGTCTTAAGTTCTATAGTCGCCGTTAATCTTTACATAATCATATGTAAGGTCGCAGCCCCAAGCGGTAGCGGCGGCTTCGCCTGCACCGAGGTTTATAAGGATGCGAACCTCTTCGCAAAGGAGGATTTCTTTTGCCTTTTCTTCGCTGAAATCAACGCCCGAGCCCCGGCGGCAAACTGCGATAGTGCCTGCGGTTGATGCGAAATCAACATCGATTTTGGTTACATCGAGGTTGGCTCCGCTATAGCCGATAGCGCAGAGAACGCGACCCCAGTTTGCATCGGCGCCAAAGATTGCGGCCTTAAGCAGACTCGAGCAGCAAACCGATTTTGCAACAACTCGTGCGGTTTGCTTATCGGAAGCACCCGAAACCTCGACCTGCATTAGGTGGGTTGCACCCTCGCCATCGCGGGCGATGCTGCGGCAGAGATAGGAGGTTACGGCGAAGAGAGCCTTTTGGAACTCGGCATAGCCTTCATCATCGGCACTCACTATCATCTCGTTGCCTGCCATTCCGTTTGCGAGAACGCAGCACATATCATTGGTTGAGGTATCGCCATCAACACTAACCATATTGAAGGAATCCTTAACATCCTCGGAGAGAGCCTCGCGGAGGAGTTCGGGAGAAATCGCAATATCAGAGGTTATGAACACGAGCATGGTTGCCATATTGGGATGGATCATTCCCGAACCCTTGGCGATACCACCGATGCGGCATTTCTTACCGCCAACCTCGAACTCGAAGGCGATTTCCTTAACGCGGGTATCGGTTGTCATGATGCCCTCGGCTGCTGCAAGGCTGCCATCATCCGAGAGAGCCGAAACGAGCTGCTCCATTCCGTTTGCGATGGGGGTTATATCGAGGGGCTGACCGATAACACCGGTTGATGCAACGATAACATCCTCGGCCTTTATTCCCGCATACTGCTCGGTTAGACGGCACATTTGGGTTGCAATCTCAACACCGTTTGCATTGCAGGTATTAGCGTTTCCGCTGTTGCAGATAACTGCGGCGGCATAGCCATCGGCGATATTGGATTTGGTTACTGCGATGGGGGCGCCTTTAACAAGGTTGGTTGTATAAACTGCAGCTGCGGCTGCCCTCTTTTCGCTTACGATAAGCGCTAAATCGCGCTTGGTTTTATTCTTGCGGATACCGCAATGGATACCCGATGCCTTAAAGCCCTTGGCGGCACAAATTCCGCCCGAAACTGAAGTCATTCTTTTTCCTCCGATTTATATATCAAGTCCTGTTGCTTCATCGAGGCCGAGCATGATGTTCATGCATTCAACGGCCGCGCCCGAAGCGCCCTTGCCAAGATTATCGAATCTTGCCGAAACGGTAAATCTTTCCTCGTTTCCGCAAACGAAAATTTGCATTATATCCTTGCCCGAAAGATTATTCGAGCCGAGCATAGCAGTATTTTCGGCGGATATATTTGAAACATCCATCATCTTTGAGGATGCATATTTTTCTATGTAGGTCTTTTTAACTGCCTCGATGCCGCCCTTCACAGCGCTGCCGAAGAAAGGAACGGATACGAGCATTCCGCTATAAAAATCATCAACGATCGGCGAGAACACGGGCGGATTTTTAAGGCCCGGGATTGCCGCCATTTCACGAAGATGCTTATGCTGCTGCGAGAGAGCATAAATTCGCGGACTCGAAAATTCGGCGGGGGCTTCGCCCTCATACTCGGCAATCATTTTTTTGCCGCCGCCTGAATATCCGGTTAGAGAAAAGCAGGTTAAGAGAGCATCGCTATCGATAATGCCGGCTTCGATAAGGGGCGAAACAATGGCGATAAATCCGCTTGCATGACAGCCGGGAACGGCAACACGCTTGGCATTTGGCAGACGCTCTTTAAGTTCACCCTTAAGCTCCGGGAAACCATATACCCAATCGGGATTGGTTCTATGGGCGGTTGAGGTATCGATTATGCGAACATCGGGGTTCTCAACCATCGAAACTGCCTCGATTGCCGCCGCATCGGGTAGGCAAAGGAAAGCTATATCGCAACTATTAAGATATTTTTTGCGCTCAGCAGGGTCTTTTCGGAGAGCCTCATCAATCAGCATGAGCTCGATATCTTTGCGCCCTGCGAGGCGCTCAACTATGCGAAGTCCTGTTGTTCCCTCGCGTCCGTCAATGAATACCTTAAACAAGGTTATAACCTCTTTTCAGTCATTAAATAGCATATTTATTCTAAAAACAGAATAAATATTCATAATTATACAACATATTTATGCAAATTTCATCTATTTTTTGAATTTTTATGAATTTTACCAAATAGTATGCATTTTCGCGGGATTATATGTAGAAAATAACCACAAATCAAGACAAAAGACGGAAGGCGATAATGCCTTCCGTCTATTTAAGTTTTAGTCTAAGTTAGCCTTTAAGGTGTTGAGCTGGTTGCGGAGCTCCTCGGGAAGCTTGTCGCCAAACTTCTTGTAGTGCTCTTCGATTTCGTTTGCCTCAGCGGTCCAAACATCCTTATCAACAGCTAAGATGCTCTTTAAGGTCTCGATGTCGAAGTCGAGATCGGTAAGGTCGATATCCTCTGCCTTCGGAACATAGCCGATAGCGGTGAGGTCTGCATCTGCCTTGCCCTCGCAACGATCGATGATCCAGTTAAGAACACGCATGTTATCGCCGAATCCGGGCCAAATGAAGTTGCCTTCATCATCGGTACGGAACCAGTTAACATTGAAGATCTTGGGAGCCTTGTCGCCAAGCTTCTTGCCCATGTCGAGCCAATGCTGGAAGTAATCCGACATATTGTAGCCGCAGAAGGGGAGCATTGCCATCGGGTCGCGACGAACAACGCCTACTGCACCGGCAGCTGCTGCGGTAGTCTCGGATGCCATAGCGGAACCGATGAATACGCCGTTTTCCCAATCCTTCGACTGATATACGAGCGGAGCGCACTTTGCACGGCGACCGCCGAAGATAATAGCAGAGATCGGAACACCGCTTCCCTTATCGAACTCTTCGGAGATGCAGGGGCAGTTAACAGCCGGTGCGGTGAAGCGAGAGTTGGGGTGTGCGGCATAGGTAGACTTATCAGCCTTATCAAACTTGGAAGCATCCCACTTGCTGCCCTTCCACTCGATTGCGTTCTCGGGGAGGTTCTTATTGAGGCCTTCCCACCAAACGGTATTATCGTTGAGGTCAAGTGCAACGTTGGTGAAGATGGTATTCTTCATGGTAGACTGAAGAGCATTATAGTTGGACTTTTCGTTGGTTCCGGGAGCAACGCCGAAGAAACCATTTTCGGGGTTGATGGCATAGAGACGGCCATCGGCACCTATTCTCATCCAAGCGATATCATCGCCAACGGTCCAAACCTTGTAGCCCTTTTCCTGGAGATACTTGGGCGGGATCATCATAGCGAGGTTGGTCTTACCGCAAGCAGAGGGGAAAGCAGCAGCAACATACTTAACCTCGCCCTTCGGATTTTCGATTCCGAGGATGAGCATATGCTCGGCCATCCAGCCTTCCTTCCAGCCCTGATAAGATGCGATACGAAGAGCAAAGCACTTCTTACCAAGAAGAACGTTTCCGCCGTAACCGGAGTTAACAGACCAGATGGTGTTGTCCTCAGGGAAATGGCAGATGTATCTCTTCTCCTCGCAGAGCTCAGCCTTCGCGTGAAGACCCTTAATGAAGTCAGCGCTGTCGCCGAGAGCCTCGAGAACATCAAGACCGACACGGCTCATGATAAGCATATTAAGTACAACGTAGATAGAATCGGTAAGCTCGAT
>JAZOXC010000030.1:0-3693 GCA_045659535.1 Acutalibacteraceae bacterium | reverse complement strand
CGATCCTACCATCACCGAAATCCGCATGATCGATACATATTGGTCCGACCATTGTCGCCATACTACTTTCTTAACAACCATCGATGATGTTAAGTTTGAGGATGAGCTTCTTCAGTCGGCTTATGATGAATATATCGCAGTACGCAAGGAACTTGGCAGAACCAAGCCGATTTGCCTTATGGACCTTGCAACTGTTGCTGTTAAATATCTTAAGACCAAGGGCAAACTCGATAAGCTTGATGAGTCTGAAGAAATCAATGCTTGTACCGTTAAAATCAATGTTGATGTTGATGGTGTAACCGAGCCCTGGCTCTTGCTCTTTAAGAATGAAACCCATAACCATCCTACCGAAATTGAGCCTTTCGGTGGCGCCGCAACCTGTATTGGTGGTGCTATCCGCGATCCGCTTTCGGGACGTTCGTATGTTTATGGTGCTATGCGCGTTACCGGTGCTGCAGACCCCTTAAAGCCGGTTAGCGAAACCATCAAAGGAAAGCTTCCGCAGCGCAAGATCGTTACTACCGCTGCAGCAGGTTATTCCTCTTATGGTAATCAGATCGGTCTTGCTACCGGCATTGTTGATGAGCTTTATCATCCCGGATATGCCGCAAAGCGTATGGAAATTGGTGCCGTTATTGCTGCTGCTCCTGCCGAGAATGTTCGCCGCGAGGTTCCCGCACCCGGTGATGTTGTAATTCTTCTTGGTGGCGCAACAGGCCGCGATGGTATCGGTGGTGCAACCGGTTCTTCTAAGGCTCATAATGCCCAGTCGGTTGAAACCTGTGGTGCAGAGGTACAAAAGGGTAATGCTCCCGAGGAGCGTAAACTTCAGCGCCTCTTTAGAAATAAGACTGCAACCCGTATGTTCAAGCGTTGTAACGACTTTGGTGCAGGTGGTGTTTCGGTTGCTATCGGTGAGCTTGCTGATGGTCTCGAAATTGATCTTAATGCTGTTCCGAAGAAGTATGAAGGTCTTGATGGAACAGAGCTTGCTATCAGCGAATCGCAGGAGCGCATGGCTGTTGTTATCGAAAAAGAGAATGTTGATGCATTCTTAAAGCTTGCCGAAAGCGAAAACCTTAATGCTTGCCCTGTTGCAGTTGTTAAGGCTGAACCTCGCCTTGTTATGAATTGGAACGGCAAGAAAATTGTTGATATCAGCCGTGAATTTTTAAATTCCAATGGTGCTGAAAAGCATATTGTTATAACTCCCAAGGCTCCCGCTCTAAAAGGCAAGGAGATCGAAGGCAACTTTGCCGACAACATGAACAGAATCGCTTCTGACCTTAATATTTGTTCAAAGCGCGGTCTTTCTGAGCGCTTTGACTCCACTATAGGCGCCGGTACTGTTCTTATGCCCTTCGGCGGTAAGAACCAGCTCACTCCTATTCAGAGTATGGTTCAGAAGATTTCTGTTGAAAAGAAACATACCGATGACTGCTCTTTAATGTCTTGGGGCTACAATCCCTTCTTAACCGAGCAGAGTCCGTATCACGGTGCTTACTTTGCGGTTGTTGAATCGGTATGTAAACTTATTGCTACCGGTGCTAAATTCGAGGATGTTTACTTAACATTCCAGGAATACTTCCCGCATCCCGGAAAGGATGGCGCTCGTTGGGGTCAGCCTCTTGCAGCCCTTCTTGGCGCATTCAAGGCACAAAAAGAATTAGGTATTGGCTCTATCGGTGGTAAGGACTCGATGAGCGGTTCCTTCGAGGATCTTGATGTTCCTCCGACCCTCGTTTCCTTTGCTGTTACTACCGAAAAGGTAGGCGATATTGTTTCGCCCGAGTTCAAAAAGGCAGGCAACAAGGTATATGTTATCTGCCCTGAATTTGATGAAAACAATCTTCCCAAGACCGATTCGCTTATCGCAACCTTTAATAAGGTAACCGAGATTATGCGCTCGGGCAAAGCTGTTTCGGCTTATACTCCCGGCATCGGCGGTATTGGCGAAGCAGTAATGAAAATGGCATTTGGTAACGGCCTCGGATTCAAGTTTGAGAATGTTGGACTTGGCGATATCTTCAATTATTGCTATGGTGCATTTGTTCTCGAAGCAACCGAGGAGATTGATGGAAAAGTTATCGGTGTTGTAACCGATGATGGTAAAATCTCGTTCGGTGAAGAGAGTGTTATTCTTGATGATATCCTTAAGGTTTACGAGGATAAGCTCGAGAGTGTTTATAGCTGCAATATTCCTTCTGCTAACAAGAAGATTGAGAACTTTGAATATAAGGCAACCGAGCGCAAGGCTCCTGCCATCAAGGTTGCAAAACCGAAGGTTCTCATTCCTGCATTCCCCGGAACAAACTGCGAATTTGATAGCGCAAAGGTTATGCGTGATGCCGGTGCTGATCCCGAAATCATTGTTATTAATAACCTTTCTGCTTCGGGAATTCAGGCAAGTGTTGAGCATTTTGCAAACGAGCTCAAGACTGCACAGATGGTGTTCATCCCCGGCGGCTTCTCCGGTGGTGATGAGCCGGATGGTAGCGGTAAGTTTATAACCGCTTTCTTCCGCAATGCTGCTGTTAAGGATGGCGTTCATGATCTCCTTAAGAACCGTGATGGTCTTATGTGTGGTATTTGTAATGGCTTCCAGGCACTTATCAAACTCGGTCTTGTTCCTTATGGCGAGATTATTGATACAGATGAGAACTGTCCGACCTTAACCTTCAATACCATCGCACGCCATCAGTCGCGCATTGTTAGAACCCGTATTGCTTCTAATAAATCGCCCTGGCTTGCACTCACCGAGGTTGGCGATGTTTATAATGTTCCGATTTCGCATGGTGAAGGTAGATTCCTCGCAAGCGAAGAACTCATCAAGAAGCTTGCTGAAAATGGTCAGATTGCAACACAGTATGTTGACCTTGCAGGCAACGCAACCGATGATGTTCATTTCAACCCCAATGATTCTATGTTTGCTATCGAGGGTATAACCTCGCCCGATGGTCGTGTATTCGGTAAGATGGGTCATAGTGAGCGTATCGGATCCGGTCTTTATAAGAATGTTCCCGGCAATTATGATATCCGCATGTTTGAATCCGCGGTTCGCTACTTTAAATAATGGAGGACTAACATAATGAATTTCTTTGAGGAACTCAAAAATTATGATAGTGAAGTAGCCGATGGTTGCGCGCTTGAACTCGAGCGCCAGCAGCATAATATCGAGCTCATTGCTTCCGAAAACATCGTTTCCAAGGCAGTTTTGCTTGCTGCAGGCGGTGTTTTAACAAATAAATATGCCGAAGGTTATCCGGGTAAACGTTATTATGGCGGTTGCCAATGTGTTGATATCGTTGAAGAAATCGCTCGCAAGCGTGCTTGCGAGCTCTTCGGCGCTGACCATGCGAATGTTCAGCCCCATAGCGGTGCAAACGCAAACCTTGCTGTTTTCTTCGCTCTTCTTCAGCCGGGCGATACAGTAATGGGTATGAACCTTCAGCAGGGAGGACACCTCTCTCATGGTTCGCCCGTAAACATTTCGGGTAAGTATTTCAACATTGTTCCTTATGGTGTCAATGATGTTACCGAAATGATCGACTATGATGAGATGGAGCGTATTGCAAAAGAATGCCAACCGAAGCTTATCGTTGTTGGTGCAAGCGCATACCCCAGAGTTATCGACTTTAAGCGTTGCCGCGAAATTGCAGATGAAGTCGGCGCATATTTAATGGTTGATATGGC
>JAZOXC010000029.1:0-18623 GCA_045659535.1 Acutalibacteraceae bacterium | reverse complement strand
GTCTTCCTAAGACCGCTTGGCCCCCCGACTTTCACAATCGCCGAGGCGATCTTTCGGGCAAATTTTTCTTCGCCGTAATCGAAGAAGATTTTTGAAAGTTCATCGGCGCTAAGGCTATTAACCAAATCGGCTGCCGATATTCCCTCTTTGCTCATTCGCATATCAAGAGGAGCATCATTATGAAACGAAAAACCTCTCTCAGCGGTATCGAGCTGATATGATGAAACGCCAAGGTCAAGCAAAAGTCCATCGAATCCTTTGATTGATTCTTCCTCTAAAACCTCGCCGATTTCAGAAAAGTTATGATGCAACACCTTTGCAGGTAAGCCTGCGAGTCTTTCGGTCGCAACTGCTACAGCATCGGGATCGCGATCAAGCGCTATTAAGCGGCCACTCGATAGCTTTTTGGCTATTTCCTTTGAATGACCGGCGCCACCTGCTGTACCATCGATATATATTCCATCGGGTTTGATATTTAAAGCAGTTATCGCTTCATCGAGCATTACAGATATATGTTTAAACTCCATATCTCACCTTAGAAATTAAGTTCTTCCATAATAGAGGCAACAGATTCGGGAGTGTATTCCTTGATCTTGTTTTCCCAATTTTCGCTGTTCCAAATTTCAAGGTTGGTCGACATGCCAACGATTTGGGCTTCGCTCTCGAGGTTTGCATATTCGCGAAGAGTTGTAGGAATTAAGATTCTTCCCTGCGCATCACACTCAACCGTGAAAGCGCCGCTATAGAGGAAACGCTTAACACTGCTGGATTTTGTATTCGGCAGCGTATTGATTTTTTCAACGAGCTTTTCCCATTCTTCATTCGAATAAACACAAAGGCATCTCTCTCCGGATATGCCGCAGCATATCATGAAGCTCTCGCCTAAGCTATCGCGGAGTTTTGCAGGAATGAAAACTCTACCCTTTTTATCAACTGTGTGCTTATAATTTCCAAAAAGCATAGAACTTTCACCTCCATACGCACCACTTTGATACACTTTAGTGGTTTTTTAATCCACTTTAAACCACTACACACAAATTATAAGGTATAAAAATCATAAAATCAATGTTTTTTTGAGATTTGCGCGGACTTTTTTTACAGAATTGTGGTTGAGTGCGAACGAAACCACAATATGTTGTGGTTTGTCGTTTTCGGGATTTTTAATGAAAAATTTTTTTGTTTTTTTCATTTTTATTGTTGACATCGAGTGGCCAAGGTGCTATAATACATAGGCTTTGATTCGCGAGTGTGCTGGAATAGGCAGACAGGCACGTTTGAGGGGCGTGTGTCCACGACGTACGGGTTCAAGTCCCGTCACTCGCACCAGCATAAAACAAGGACGCCACACGCGGGCGTCCTTGTTTTAAGAAATGACCTTTATTTCCTATCATATAACGAGATGTGGCTCAGTTTGGTAGAGCGCTGCGTTCGGGACGCAGAGGCCGCAGGTTCGAATCCTGTCATCTCGACCAAACAAAAAAAGCACGGGTTAATCCCGTGCTTTTATTTTTTTACTTTTTATCACATGAACAGCAGCCGCAGTTCTTTGCAGAGCAGGTTGCACTATCGGGGCAACCAATACACTTTTTGCCGCTTTTTTTAGCTTTATAAATATAGAAGCTTGCGAGTCCGATCACAAGCACTATAACTGCTATGATTATAATATCTTTTGTTGTCATTTTGCCACTCCCCTATATTGCGGCCTTGGGGGTTGGCTTTTTATTATTCTTTCGAATAACAAATGCTACAACTACAGCTATCGCCGCAATGATGCTCCAACCGAGTATCGGCATCCAAGCACTTCCCATGCTCTGGCCGGTTATAAGGCAGCCAAAGAAGAAGGTTAAAAATCCGAGTGTATAACCAACTGCAAACTGAAGACCTATTCCAAAGAATAACCATTTTTTGCTCTTTATCTCGGCGTTCATCGCTCCGATAGCAGCAAAGCACGGAGGAGTAAACAAATTGAAAACAAGGAATGCTAATGCGGCAACCTGGAAAAATCCGGTCTCGCCCATCTTGATGGCGGCAATCGAAGCATCGCCAACAACATCGATATCATCCATAATGTTTTCGAACATAAACAATGTTGCCAAGGTTCCAACAACGCATTCTTTTGCTATAAATCCGCTCACTGCAGCGGCAGCGAACTGCCAAGCAACTATACCGATAACCGGTGCGATCAAATATGCAATTGGACTTGCAACATCTGCAAGGATAGACATAGAGGGATCGGAAACTACCTGTAATTTCCAGTTATAGTTTTGCATCAAGAAAACAAGGAAATTGCAGACGAGGATAACCGTTCCCGCCTTTACGATATACGACCAACCACGACCGCACATCGACTTAAAGGCTCGCCAGAACGAAGGGATCTTATATTCCGGCATTTCTATAATAAAGAAGGATTTTTTTAATTTATATCCCGATATTTTGTTGATAAGAAGCGCACAGCCTAAAATTATAACTATACCCGCAAAATACATGGAGGTTCCAACCCAAGCATTTTTCGGGAAAAACGCGCCAACGAACAACGAAATAACGGGCAGCTTTGCGCCACAAGGCATAAAAGGAGCAAGCATAGCGGTAGCAATTCGCTCGCGTTCATTTCGAATGGTTCGGCAAGCCATTACACCGGGAACGGCACAACCTGTTCCGATAACAAACGGAATAACCGATTTACCCGATAAACCGACCTTTTTAAATATCGGATCTAAAACAACCGAAACTCGCGCCATGTATCCGCAATCCTCAAGCAAAGCGATAAGGAAATACATAACCATAACAAGCGGCAGGAATCCGACAACCGCAGCCACACCCTCGATAAGACCTTCGAGCACAATAGCCTGAAGCAACGGGTTGGCTCCCGCCATCCATTCGGCAACAATGCCCTTAAACTCGGAAAGATAGCCTACAAGGCCCTTAAAGGAGAAACCACCAATATCGAAGCCCTCGGCAATCCAAACGCCGAGCCAAGCCTGCGAAATTTGAAATACGAGGAACATAACAACAGCAAAAATCGGAATACCAACCCATCTACCTGTTATGACCGAATCGATCTTATCCTGGAAACTTTTTTTATTGGTTAAGATCTTTCGAGTTTCTACCGATTTAACAATTTCATTTACAAAAGAATATCTTTTTCTATCGGCAGCGATAACCGCTTTTTTATCATTTAAATCAACATTGCCCTCAACATAAGGAGCGGTTTGCTCTTGACCAACGCGAGAGACAGCGGCAGCTATAACCTCCGCGAGTCCATCCGATGAGGTGGATACGGTTTCGATAACGGGACAACCAAGCTTTTCGGCCAATGCTACCGCATCGATAACGGTTTTCTTCTTGCGGTTTACATCCGCTTTATTAAGCGCCACAACCATCGGAACACCCAGTTCGAGCAGTTGGGTAGTGAAAAACAAGCTGCGGCTAAGATTGGTAGCATCAACGATATTTATGATAACATCAGAGTTTTCGTTTTTTATGTACGAGCTTGTTATGCTCTCTTCGGATGTAAAAGGCGACATTGAATACGCGCCGGGAAGGTCAACGGCGATTATATCTTCCCCGCCTGTATATGCTTTTTTAATCGAGTGCTCCATTTTTTCAACGGTAACACCTGCCCAGTTGCCTACCTTTTCATTCTTTCCGGTCAGCGCATTGAACATGGTTGTTTTACCGCTGTTTGGATTGCCCGCAAGCGCAATTCTCATTATATATCCTCCAAAAATCCTTGGTTCATCGATACAGTTAGTCTATGCTAACTTCGGTCTAAAAAGTTCAGCAGAGACCCTATTGCTTTTTAAACAATAATGGCTTCTGCCAGTTGATTATCAATGTTATATCTGCCATCCTTTATGGATACAACGCATCCGCCTCGAAGGTGGGATATAACGGTTATAGGTTCGCCGCTATAACATCCAAGCGAGAACAAAAAAGCATCAAGTTCTTCATCTTCGGTTTCGATATCTTTTACGATATACTCTATTCCCTCTTCTGCATTTAACAAATTCATAAGTTTTCTCCCGAAGCGAATTAGTCTCTGCTAACTGAGAGGCTTAAAAATTAATTAGCCTCTGCTAACTACTTGAATATTTTACCACCACCCCACCCTATTGTCAAGCACTTTTTTGCACTTGAAATAAGTGTGTTTATATGTTAAAATATCGGTGTATTAAGGAGGGATTTTAATGCCTTTGCATGAATCCGCAGAGATGTATCTCGAAACGATATATGTTTTATCAAAGCAAACCGGGTCGGTTCGCAGCATTGATATCGCCGAGCATATGGGATATTCAAAACCAAGCGTTAGCCGAGCAGTTGGTTTGCTTAAAAAGGGCGGCTATATAGATATGGCCAAGGATGGATATATCTCCCTCACCGAAGAAGGTCTTGAGGTTTCGAAAAAGATTTTCGACCGCCATACTTTATTATCGGGCTTTCTTAAAAGCCTTGGTGTAAGCGATGAAACCGCAGCCAACGATGCTTGCAAAATCGAGCATGTTATAAGCGATGAAACCATGGCCGCTATAAACAATTACATCCGAAACAAATAAAAAAAGCCGTGGGATTCAACGGCTTTTTATTTTTATTTTTATTTACTTGCAGCTGCCTGCTTTGCAATATCGCGAGCGCTAACCTTGCCTTCGGGCTTGATATCGCCTGCTTTAAGTAATGCTTGCTTGGTCAAATACGGTCCAACCAACTCGTATATCAATACCGAGAATAAAGTTAGATTTGCAACAATAGCACCGGCTGGTCCAAGCGCTTCAGCCTTAATAGCCATACCGAGTGCAACGCCTGCTTGCGGCCAAAGGGTTATACCTAAATACTTAACTATATTGTTATCGCATTTAACCGCCTTTGCGCTGGCATATGCGCCAAAATACTTACCAAACGAGCGCGAGATAATATAAACAAGTCCTATCAAAACGATAACTGTATCGGTAAATACCGAGAGCTCGAGCTCCGCGCCGCTGATAACGAAGAAGAGGATAAATAGAGGCGCTGTCCAACGGTCCACCCTATCCATAAGCTCTTCAGAGAAATCACAAGCATTGCAAAATACCGTTCCGAGCATCATGCAAACGAGCAACGAAGAGAATGCAATGTGAACACCAAATATCTCAAACTTTAACATCGAGAAAGCAACGGTTAGTAAAACGAATGTAACCGACATCGAAAGTCGTTTGGATTTAGAATGGAAGAATCTTTCAAAGAAGGTAAAGAGAAGTCCCATTACAAGACCGAGAACCAGGGATAAAACAACCTCTAAGAGCGGTTCTACAACAACCGATAATACATCTATGCTGCCTGCGATTAAAGCCTTTGCAACACCAAAAGAAACGGCAAACAGAACCAAACCTACAGCATCATCCAGCGCAACAATGGGCAAAAGAATATCGGTAAGCGGACCCTTTGCTTTATACTGTCTAACAACCATTAAGGTTGCAGCAGGAGCGGTTGCAGATGCTACGGCACCCATTACAATAGCGGTAGGAAGCGGAAGCTTATCAGGCATCAAGAAATGGAGACCTATAAGCGCGCCATCAACCACCAAGGTTGTGAATACCGCTTGGAAAATACCGATAACGGTTGCCTGGCGACCGGTTTTCTTTAGCTGCGACAAACGAAACTCATTACCAATCGAAAAAGCGATAAATCCAAGCGCAACATCGCAGATAACGGAATAGCTCTTAAGGTCTGTCATATTAACAAACCCGAGACCGTTTATACCAACGGCGCCCAAAACATAAGGTCCAACAATAATACCTGCAACAAGGTATGCAGTTACGGCCGGTAGAGATAATTTTTTCGCCAAACGCGAAAGCATTAGTCCGACAAAGAGCGAAACTGCCAAGCTTAAAAGAAAATGCATATTTTCATCAAGTATGATTTTCACATAATCACCCCTCTTGGTAACTTTCAACTTGATTATTTTATTACTATAGAATAAATAAGTCAAGCAAAAAATTAAGCCCCAATATTCATAAGAACATTGGGGCTGTTTTTATTCGCCAAACGGGTTTTCGGGAACACCGTTTTCATCGGGGTTTATATAATTGTTTTGAGTAATTGTATAGCTTGAACTTCCCTTATCTGCTATCAGCTTTGCAGAAACGGTTTTGGTTTCTCCCCCGCTAATCACAACAAGCACAAGAGAATCGCCCGGTAGGCTGTTTTCTATAACATCAAGCATATCATCAGCCGAGGTAATTTTTTCACCGTTTACTTCAACAATGATATCGCCCTTTGAAATCTTGCCATAAACGCTGCTATCGGCATCTATAGAAGAAACATAAAGACCTACATTCATTTTGTAAACTTCAGCGGTTACAGCATCAATTTCGGTATATGAAATTCCGATTTTTGCTCTTCCATCTACATAACCATATTTAATAAGCGATTCGGCAACGCTCTTTGCGATATCCATCGGAACAGCAAAGCCCATTCCTTCATATTTTGTGGCAGAAATCTTATAGGAAATTATACCTACAACCTGACCATACATATTAAGGAATGCTCCACCCGAGCTACCGGGATTGATTGCGGTATCGCTCTGAATAAATCTCATGGTATAGTTGGAGGTTGCAGAGGAACGACGACCAAGAGCCGAAACATAACCACCTGTTAGGTTATTATCGGTTGCAGCTCCGGTAGGTCTTCCCATAGCAACAAGGGGTTCACCAACATAAAGCTCATCGGGGTTGCCAAACTCTGCGGGAACCAGCTTAACTTTATCTGTTATCTTGATAACAGCGATATCGCTTCGTGTATCGCCTGCAACATATTCTGCCGAATAAATCTTTCCATCGCTGGTATGAACCTTAAATTTAGCCGATGCGATTTCGCTATAGATATGGTCATTAGTGATGATATATCCATCCTCGCTGAAAACAACACCACTAGCATTAGCCACATAACTATCGTTATAAATAGTTATACCTACAACCGACATATTTGCTTTTTCGTATACCTCTGCCGCGGTAAGCATATCAGTATCCGCAGGTTTAGCCGAAAGATCGACATTAACCGTTGGGCGGCCGGATAATTTTGAATTATCCTTGCCAAAATGATAACCCACAGTTAAGGATCCGCAAAAAAGAATCACCGCCGCCATAATAATAGCAAAAACCTTTATGCCACTTTTGCGTTCGGGGTCGGGCGTATCAACCGGAGAAAGTTCAACCACGGGAACATATGAAGAATAAGGATCATATGTGAACATATCCTGTTCTTGCGGTGCGGACTGATCGGATTCAGATGTCACAAACATTTCGGGGGCAGTGTTTATCTCAGGAGTCTGCTCTTTTTCTGTTTCGGGATTGCCCTCAAAAACCTCTCCTGTTACCTCATCGATTTTATTAATGTTTTGCTCGTCCATCATTTATCTCCTTGTTTACGGGCTCCGCCAATAAAAAGCGAAACTCGGTATATTCATTCATTCTCGAATCGGCGATGATTGTACCGCCGTGAATATTGATAATGGTTTTAGATATATAAAGTCCCAGTCCCGTTCCGTTTTTGTTTATGGAACGCGATTTATCGGTTTTATAAAAACGGTCGAAGATATATTTCAAATCCTCGCGCTCTATATAGCTTCCTGTGTTTTTAATCGAAAAGCTAATCTGCCCGTTTTCTGATTTAATATCAAAAGTAATTGTTCCGCCAACATTCGTAAACTTAATAGCATTATCGGTTAGATTGAAAATGACTTGGTATATCAAATCATAATCGGCATCAACGATAATACCATCCTGCTCAAGGCCCTTGATATCAATATTTTTATCAGATATTCTTCTATCCTGCGAAACAACAACATTTCGAGTTGCTTTAACCAAATCAAAGCATTTCGGAGATATCTTTTGCTCACCCGACTCGAGTTTTGCCAAACATAGCATAGCCTCAACCAGGCGGGATAAGCGTTTAATCTCATCCGATACAATACTAAGATAATGCTTTTCGGTGTCGCTGTCAATCGTTCCATCAAGAATCGCATCAATAAATCCACCAATTGTTGTAATTGGGGTTCTAAGCTCGTGCGACACATTGGCAACGAAACTGCGGCGCATACCCTCAAGCTGAGCCAAAGAATTGGTCATGTTATTAAAAGAAATCGAAAGCTCTCCGATTTCATCATCAGAAACCACAGGTATTCGCCGTGAAAAATCCCCGAGAGCCATTCCTTTGGCGGCCTCCGACATTTGTCTTAAGGGGCGAACAAGTCTATAAGACATCAAATATCCCGCCACAAGCATCAAAAGAATCGGTATGATTGCGGCAAAGAGATATATTTTAATTAAACTTTTAAAGAAAGAGAACGGATGCGAGGTTTCGGAAGAGGAAAACACAATTCCTACGACCTTGCCATTAACAAGTATCGGCTTGGCAGCGGTAAAATAATTATCATTGCTGTAAAAACCATCGAGTGTTCCGCTCTCGAAATAAGAACCGCTAAGCGCAGAGTCAATTATTTCCCCAGAAAGCAGTTTTCGAGTCATATGACAGCTTCCGTTATCTCTATATTCATCGCAGCTGCAAACTAAAACCTTGCCGCTTTGATCGGCTATGAAAATTTCGGAATCCGAGGTTGATGACATAGCATAAACCATACCCGCCATCTGCACACCCTCTGCCTTACCGGTTTGGATAACCTCTGAAATAACGCGACAGTTTTCAGAAAGAGCTTCCCTTTCATTATCAACCAAATAGCCCATAACTACAAAGCCTAAAATAGTTGATAAAAAGGTTATACCAACCAAAAATATAGCCGCATTGGTCAGAAAAAACTTTTTAAAAAGTCTCGATCTCATACTATACTATTTTACCTCAAATTTATATCCAACGCCCCAAACGGTCTTTAGCGACCACTCATCCGAGACACCCTCTAATTTTTCACGCAAACGCTTGACATGAACATCAACGGTTCGGGAATCGCCATAATAATCAAATCCCCAAACCTCATCGAGCAGTTGATCGCGGGTATAAACTCTATTAGGGTTGCAAGCGAGATGATAAATAAGTTCCAGTTCTTTTGGCGGAGTATCTACCGCTGCGCCGGAAACAATAAGTTCGTAATTAGTTAAGTTGATAACAAGTTTATCGAATTTAACCTCTTTTATTGCATCATCGTTTTCGGGCGAACAACGGCGCAAAACCGCCTTTACTCGCGCAACAACCTCCTTGGCATCGAAGGGCTTGGTTACATAGTCATCGGCGCCAAGCTCAAGTCCCAAAATTTTATCAAAGGTCTCGCCCTTTGCGGTAATCATAATAATCGGAACTTCAGATTCCTTGCGAATGGCTCGGCATACCTGCCAACCATCAAGTTTCGGAAGCATGATATCAAGAAGAACTAAATCAGGAGCGGTCTCTATCGCAAACTTGAGGGCTGTTTCGCCATCATGACAAACGGTAGCATCAAAATTCTCTTTTGTTAAATAAAGTCTGAGAAGTTCGCATATATTTATATCATCATCAACTATAAGAATTTTCTTATTTTCCAAAACAACCATCTCCTTACACACATAATACACTCAAAATCAAATAAGTGTATTAAGTTTTTGTTAATATTCTTCCCCAAAAACCAACGAAACCCGCCTTGGAAACCAAGGCGGCGGGAAAACAAAAAAACTTCCGATATTAGTTGTTCTCGTTTTCTGCTTCTTTCATCTTTGCGAAGCATTCGCTGCAATATACCGGACGATCCTCACGCGGAGCGAAAGGAACGCGTGCCACACCACCGCAGGCATTGCAAACAGCCTCATGCATCTCACGGGGAGCTCTACCGGCATTTTTGCGCTTGTCGCGACAGGGTTTGCAACGCTGGGGCTCGTTTTCAAATCCCTTTTCAGCATAGAACTCCTGCTCTCTTGCTGAGAAGACGAATTCGGCTCCACAGTCCTTGCATACTAATGTTTTGTCTTCAAACATTTCCTGTACCTCTCTCGATTAGTTTTTTGCCCCGGACGGAATCGCACCGCCATCTTTGAGAACAACGCTCTTCTAATTAAGCTACTTGGGCATATATTAACGGCATCCGCCGTTATAGACCTGAAAGTTTGGCGCGAATTCGATAAAGCGCATTATTAACCGCCTTTTCGGCAACTGCTAAAGACTGCGCAATATCGTTAATGCTGTAGTTATGCAAATACATCATCAGCACTTTATATTCCATTTTTGAAAGTTTACGGCGCAAATCGGAATTAAGAGCGGATGCATCCTCGGTTTCGATAAGCATTTTCTCGGGATCGGATGATAAAGAAGCGAGCGAAACATCATCCAAGCTTACAAGCTTGTCCTTAGGAATGCGCTTCTTGCGAGCAAGCGAGCGATTCTCGGATATGAGCGCTCTATCAATGCAAAGTCTTGCAAAGGTTGAAAAAGACGCCTCATCAGAATTATAAGACTTTATACTCTGATACAGGGCTATTATTCCCTCTTGCATAAGGTCTTCCATCTCGATAGAACCATTGTAATATGCAAGAGCTCTTTTCTTTATTATGCCGGTATATCTTTGTAGTAATGCAACACCTGCATCGCCATCGCCTGATTGTGCGATTGTTACTAACTCGTTATCCGACAAATTTTTGTATTTTTCAACAAAACTTATACCCAAAACAACACCAAGATGATATAAAATTAACCAATAACATAATACAATATATATATAGAAATGTCAAGAATAAATATTTTTTCTTCATTTTGCATGCGTTAACTGACCCTGCGCGCACAAAATAAACATAAAAAATTAGTGCTTTTTCAAGTTGACTTTCCCCTTGCGCTGGGGTATCATTATTATAGAATAATATTAAAAAATGGGAGGAATTCGTTTTGAACGAAAAGTATGAACTTTGGCTAAAAAACGCCACCGCCGACAAGGATCTTATCGAAGAGCTTGAAGCAATCAAGGGCGATACCGAAGCCATCAATGATCGTTTTTATAAAGATCTCGCATTTGGTACAGGAGGTTTGCGCGGTGTTATCGGCGCAGGCACCAACCGCATGAACATATATACCGTTGGTCGCGCTACCCAGGGACTTGCCGAATATGTTAACTCGGTTTCCAAAAACGGCAAAGTAGCCATAGCATACGATAGCCGCATCAAATCCGATACCTTCGCAAAATACTCTGCCGCAATCTTAGCAGCAAACGGCATCAAGGTTTATATTTATTCCGAGCTAATGCCCACACCCATGCTTTCTTTTGCGGTTAGATACTTCTCTTGCGATGCAGGCATTGTTATAACTGCGAGCCACAATCCCGCAATATATAACGGCTATAAGGCATATGGACCCGATGGTTGCCAGTTGAATTTAGAGGCTAGCGAATATGTTCTTTCGATTATGAACAAGGTTGATATCTTCAGCGAGGTTAAAACCTGCGACTTTGATGATGCAGTTAAAAACGGTCAAATCGAAATCATCGGCGAAGAGGTTATTGCCGCATATCTTGATAATGTTAAAGCACAACAGGTAAACCCTGAAATCTGCTTAGATAGCGATATCAAGGTTGTTTATACTCCCCTTCACGGCGCCGGAAACAAACCTGTTCGCGCGATACTTTCCAAAATAGGTCTCAGCGATGTTACGGTTGTTACCGAACAGGAACTACCCGATGGTAACTTCCCAACCGCTCCGTATCCCAACCCCGAACTTCGCCAGCCGTTTGAATGCGCTCTAAAATTGGCAAATGCCATCTCCCCCGACCTTTTACTTGCTACCGACCCCGATTGCGATCGAGTTGGTATCGCTGTTAAGGATGGCGATGATTTCAAGCTTTTAACCGGAAATCAGGTTGGCGCTCTGCTCCTCAACTATATACTCTCGCAGAAGACAGAAAAAGGCTTAATGCCCAAGAATCCTATTGCGGTTAAAACTATTGTTACTACTGAGCTTTGCCAAAAAATCGCCGATAAATACGGTTGCGAGCTCATAAATGTTCTTACAGGATTTAAGTTTATTGGCGAGCAAATCGGCATTCTTGAAGCAAAGGGCGAAATCGAGCGCTATCTTTTCGGCTTCGAAGAAAGCTATGGCTACCTTGCCGGTGGTTATGTTCGCGATAAGGATGCGGTTGTTGCATCGATGCTTATCTGCGAAATGGTTTGCTTCTACAAAAAGCAAGGCAAAAACCTTATCGAGGTTTTAGGCGAATTATACGATGAGTTTGGTTATTATAACAACTCGCAGGTCTGCTTTGCTTTTGAAGGACAAAGCGGAATGGAAAAAATGGCGGCGATGATGAAAAAGCTTGGCGCCGAACCTCCCCGCGAAATCGCAGGCAGCCCCGTTATCAGAATTGCAGATTATATTAAATCCGAAAAAACCAACTGCAAAACCGGCGAGAAGAGTGTTATTGATCTTCCCAAATCAGATGTTCTTGAATATGTTTTGGAAAACGGCAGTTCGGTTATAATCCGACCCTCGGGAACTGAACCCAAAATCAAGATTTATATCTCAAGTGTTGGTAAGGATGAATCTGATGCGAAGCGCATCTCCGATCAGCTCGCCGAAGCAATTAAGGTTGTTTTGGAAATCGAATAAATTAAAAAAGCAGTCAAGCAAAACTTGACTGCTTTTCTTTTTTATTGAGCTGATGCGGTTGAAGAAGTGCTCTCACCCGAACTGGTTCCCTCTTCAGGCTCTTTGGGAACAATTGGATCTAAAATTGTTCCCTCATGCTTTTCGCAGGTGTCGCGATAGGAGGATTTATACCAACCAACACCCGTTTTGGGACATTTATCGGTTGCGAGCAAGCCGGTTTCGGTACAATAATATCGATTCTCAACATACTTGCTCTCTTCGAACTCTTCTGCAGGCAGATCCTTAAGAACCTTCTGCATAACAGCACCCCACATCTGGCGTGCCATCTTTGTATCCTGAACTTTACCATTATTGTCGTAACCATACCAGCTGGCGGCAACATAATGGGTTGTTCCGCCTACAAACCAAAGGTCGTTATCATTATTACTAGTACCGGTTTTTGCAAAAATTCGATGTTCGGGAACATACTTGGTTACATCCTTACCTGTTCCATCGCTTCCATAAACAACACACTGAAGAAGATGATTCATTATGGTAGCGGTGTCATCGCCGATAGCAACCTTTGCCGAAGACTTTTTCTTTAGGATGGTGTTATCCTGCTGGTCGGTAACAAGAGTATAGAATATTGGTTCGTAATATACGCCGCCGTTACCAAACATAGCATAAGCTGCGGCTGCCTCAAGGGTTGTTGCGCCGCCGCTTGTTCCGCCCATTCCCATCGGAGAAAGGTTTGCATCATCGGGATAGTTAAGATGGGTAAATCCAAGCTTACTTGTTAAGAAATTATAGCATTCACGCGGTGTCATCGCGTTTACCAATGCAACAGGAATGGTGTTGACCGAACGCTGAACGGCATAGTATAGCGGAATATTTCCATAATAACCGCCCTTATTATACCAGTTGTTCGGTGTCCACTCTTCCCCGCCGCTCATATAAACGGTTTTCTTATCTTCAACTATGGTTGAATAAGTAATAAGCGAACCGTTTTCGAGTTTTAAGTCTCTTTCGATTGCAAGGGTGTATGCCGTTAGAGGTTTCATCGAAGAACCGAGCTGACGCGGCGAGGATGTTGCGCGATTGAGTCCGCGGCTTTCCTTCTTCTCACCAAGTCCGCCCGCAATACCAACAACATTGCCCTGATAATCCATAACTGTTATTGCGCCCTGTGCCTTTTCGCCTGTTTTTTTGTTTTCAAGGCGCTTGGATTCATCGCTGTAAACTTCCTCAACAGCCTCCTGAACCGATGGAACCATGGTGCTGTAAATCTTATATCCGTTTGTATAAAGTGCGCTCACAGCGGCTTCTTTATCCGAAAACTTGCCCTGCAAAACCATATCGGATGCAACCGATTCGATAAGTGCATCAACGAAATAGGAGTTTACCTGAGCCGATGCGGTTGTTCCGCTCTCTGCAACAATAACGATTTCCTCTTCCAATGCAGCCTCATACTCTTCATCGGTAATCTTTCCGAGCTGGTGCATCTTATAGAGAACGGTTTCTTTGCGCTGCTGATTGTTTTCAAAATTATCTACCGGGTTATAGTAGGTCGGTCCCTTAACGATAGATGCCAAAACCGCACTCTCGGCAATAGTCAGTTCATCAACCGATTTTCCAAAATAATAGTTTGCGGCACATTCAACACCATAGGCACCCTTACCCATATATACGGTATTCAAATAACAGCCGAGTATCGTATCCTTATCATACTGCGATTCAAGCTTTCGAGCACAGAGTATTTCTGTAACCTTTCGCTTAATGGAATGGTCATCATAACCGGTTAGGTTTTTAACAAGCTGCTGGGTTATGGTTGAACCACCAAACTCGGAATCGCTATAGTTAATTACCATATTAACGAAGGCCAAGAAGGTTCGCTTAAGGTCAACGCCTGTATGGGTAAAGAATCGCTCATCCTCAATAGCAACAAATGCATCTCCGAGGTATTTAGGCATATCTGTATAATCAACCCAAATTCTGTTCTGCGCACCGCTAAGGGTTTTATACGGAACATATTCACCCGTTTTTTCATCACGAACATAGATGATGGTAGAAAGGGTAAAATCAACACCCGATGCATCACCGTTCAGCGCTTGGTCCTCGAGATACTCAGACAGGTTATTAAGGTCGATATGATCCAACTGATCATCGCCAACAATACCAAATGCCCATCCAAGGAATATTCCAACCGCAATGCAGCTTAAAATAACGCCAATCAAAAATACAAAAACAACATTTTTAATTATTTTTTGGCGGCGCAAAGCTTTTTGCTCTTTTTCGGATAAAACCGTTTTTTCCTTCTTCTGTTTTACCGAATCCTCGCGTTTTTCTTTAATTGTTGAAAAGCTGTTAAGGTCAAATGTTCCACCCTCGTTCGAGTTGACACTATCATCAAACTCGCCATGAGGAGCTTTTTCTTCGGGCTCTTTTTCGTTAGAATTGATTTCTTCATTAAAGTCCCAATCCTTCATATACCTTAACCTCCTTTGTAACATAACTTTGGATATACCAAGATAGAAAAGGGTTAATCCACCCTTTCGTGTGGTTATTATACCACATTTTTTGGAAAATAGGGTTACAATATTGTTTTTTTTCAAAAAATTAACAAATTGAATATAGAAACAATATAAAGGTAATCATAATAAAAAAGGAGTTGTATGCTATTTTGAAGATAAAAGCCATTATTTTAACGCTCGCATTACTGATTAGTTTTTCAACAATTTTGGCCATAAATTCTTATGCCATAAACCGCAAAGAAGAAATGATTCGCTCCTCCCTGCCCATAGTTTTAAAGCAGTATTACAACTGCTTGGCGGCATATAAGGGTGAAGAAATTATAGAAATATTCAAAAACGTAGTTTATGATTCACTACCCGAATATGACCAAAACACCCTAAAAAAAGGCATCGCCTTCCCCAATATCGAAGCTGTTTACTCTGCCATTGAAGACTATGACGGTTAAACATAAGGACATTCTCGGCCTGCATATCCTTTAGGGGAGATGATTTTTGTGTTCTTAGATTTAATTTCAGAGGTTATGAAGGGCGTTATTTATATCGCCCTTCATGTTGCAAATGCCGGCGCGTTTCCAAAAGCATTGTCGGCAAAGGAAGAAGCCGCCCTTATTGAAGAAATGGCGCAAGGCAGCGAAGAAGCCAAAAACAAGCTGATAGAACATAATCTGCGGTTGGTTGCACATATAGTTAAAAAATACTACAGCGGCCAGGTTGAGCAGGATGATTTAATATCAATCGGCACAATTGGGCTAATAAAGGCCGTTACAACCTTTAAGCCCCAAAAAGGAATACGACTTGCCACCTATGCCGCAAGATGCATTGAAAACGAAATTTTAATGTGTTTTAGGAACATCAAAAAAAGCGCGAATGATATATTTATCAGCGACCCGATTGATACCGATGGCGAAGGAAATGCACTAACGCTAATTGATGTTATTTCAGATAACGAGGACATCGTTGACAGCATCGATCTCAAAATCAAAACAGAGAGTCTAAAAAGGTTTGTTATGACCGCCCTTGAAGAAAGAGAGCGAAAAATAATCATTTTAAGATATGGGTTATACGGAAACTGCGAATTAACACAACAGCAGGTTTCAAAAAGACTTGGTATATCCCGCTCTTATGTTTCCCGAATAGAGAAAAAAGCACTTGAAAAGCTTTATAACTGCTTTGCTCGACAAAAATCTTCTTTATAACAATAAAATTCGACTAATAAACTATAAATACTTTACAAAATCTTCACACCGCGATATAATATTTCAGTAGAAAATTTTGGGAGGAAATAGTTTATGAGAATCATACATACTGAAAACTACGAACAGCTTAGCCGTCAAGCTGCTAATATTATATCGGCGCAAATCATTTCTAAGCCCAACTGTGTTTTAGGTCTTGCAACCGGCTCTACCCCCATTGGTGCTTATAAAGAGCTCATCGCTCGCTATGAAAACGGAGACCTTGATTTCTCTGAGGTTACTACCGTAAACCTTGATGAATACTGCGGACTTACACCCGATAACGACCAGAGCTACCGCTATTTCATGAATAAAAACCTCTTTAACAGCGTTAATGTTGATATGGCAAAGACCAATGTTCCCAGCGGAATTGCAGAAGATCCCGAAGCAGAATGCAAGCGCTATGATGCTCTTATCGAAGAACTCGGCGGTATCGATCTCCAGCTTCTCGGCATCGGTCATAATGGTCATATCGGCTTTAATGAGCCCGATGATAAATACACCAAGGAAACACACATTGTTAAACTCGGCGATAGCACCATAGAAGCTAACTCTCGTTTCTTTGCAAGCTATGATGATGTTCCCAAGTCGGCAATTACCATGGGTATCAAATCCATAATGAATGCTAAAAAAGTTTTACTTGTTGCTTCCGGCAAAGATAAGCAGGAGATTTTAAAGAAGGCTCTCTTCGGACCGGTTACTCCCAACGTTCCCGCTTCGATATTACAGCTTCATCCCGATCTTATCGTTATTGAATGTGAATAAAAAAAGCTCGCAGGCTAATTCCTGCGAGCTTTTTTTCTTTTTATCAAAACTACAAAAAACAGAACAATAAGACATCCAAGCAGCGTTCCGGACCAATCTATAAACATATCACGCAATTCACAACTGCGACCCGAAACGAACTTTTGATGAATTTCATCGCTAACCGCATATAAAGCGCCCAAAACAAAGCTTATAATAACCGCTGCCAAGTTTTTCAATCTTTCAAAGGTAAACATGCCAACCGAAAGCGAAGCGCCCAAGAGCGTATATATGCTAAAATGCGCGCCCTTGCGAACTATAAACTGCAATCCTGCAACAAACCTTTCCTTCTCAAGCGCAGAAAGGTTTTTATAATTCCAATTTATATATGGAGCAATAGACCTTATAAATCCGCCACTAACGCCATTCGAGCTCTCGGCGTTTTGCGCCGACATACAAAAGATAAAGGTCATAATGGATAAAGCAACGAAAAAAGCGCCGTAGCGAATAAAGGGTATTTTATTTCTGACTATCAAGCCATTCAACCGCCTTTAATATATATGGGTTTTCGTTATCGGATAGTATATGCCTATATCGCTTTTGATAATCATTAAGAACAATATCAAAATCCGGTTGGATTCCAACATCTCTAAAATCGGTTTTGCTCTTTGAGAGGAATTGACCAACCGTAAATCTAACCGAAGAGCCATCGCTTAGGCGGTAAGTTGTTTGCATAATGCCCTTGCCGTAGGTCGGCCGGCCAACAAGCACACCCTTTTCGTAATCCCTTATGGATATAGCAAAAAGTTCAGCCGCGCTCGCGGTTTTCTCATCGGTTAAAACAACCATGGGAAGCTTTATCTCTTTGGCATCCGAACGATGCAAAACCTCGCTACTTCCATCACCATATTTGGCCGAAACTATTACTCCCTCGGGCAGCAATATATCTAACATTGCCGAAACCGAATCAATTGTTCCGCCGCCATTTCCGGTAACATCGAATATAAGACCATCAATCCCCTGCTCAATAAGATCATCAATAGCGCGCTTAAACTGACCGACAGAGCTATCATTAAACTCGGTTATCTCTACATATCCGTAGTTTCCGACTTTGCGGTAATAAACCGACTGAATTTCAAAATGGCTAATGGTTATATCAGCTTGGAAGGTCTCGCCGCCTCTGACATATGAAACCTTAATCACATCACCAATCTCACCGGCCAAGGCATTTACGCAATCATTATATGTATCAGCCGAAATCTTGATATCGCCAATCATGGATATTTCATCCCCTGCGCGCAAACCCGCGTTATACGCAGGCGCGTTTTCACAAACATTAACGATATACATACGTTCAGTATCGGGATGGAAAACAACCGTTATACCAATACCATTTTTATTGCCATTTAGATAATCGAAATTAGCATTTGCTTCCTCTTTAGGTAAATATGCGGCATACTTATCATCAAGCGCCGAAACATAACCCTCGCATATAGCTTCATCGAGTTCTTCATCCGTTACCTCGCCATAAAAATAGCGATCAGCCAAAAAATCAATCTCCGCCAACTTAAAATAGGTAGAAAACATATCACCC
>JAZOXC010000028.1:0-9317 GCA_045659535.1 Acutalibacteraceae bacterium | reverse complement strand
ACCGCAGTTAATAAACACAACTACGCATGGGGCGACTGGACAAGTGATGCAAAGACCCACTATTCAACAACCAAGGGCATCTCGGGAATCAATACCTGGGTTAATGTTTATGTTGTGTTCACCGCCGAGTCGGATGGAACCCATTTCCTAACCCTCGGTTGCGATGATAGCCAAACCAAACCCTTCTTGTTTGATAATATGTCGCTCTCCTTGGCTGCAAAGAATCCGCAGTCGCTCGTTTCGGTAGTGGCAGGCGAGAATGGTAGCGTTTCTTCCTATAGAACAAACGAACCCGCCCATACCGTTTCTGTTCCCCGCGGAACTGCAGATATTTATAATTCCCATGTTGATACCGCAAACTCCTACTACTCTGATATGTATGCCGATTTCTTTGCAACCGCAGAGGTTGGCTACCTGTTCGATGGTTGGTATCAGGGCGAAACATTAGTCTCTACAGATCCCGTTTTAAGAGTTAAACTCATAAGCAGTGATAAATATACCGCTAAATTCAAGCTCGACCCCCGCAAATATACCGTAACTGCATCGGTTTCCGAGCAGGATGGCATATTCGGCGGATATATCGAGGGCGCAAAGCTTTATGATACCGCAGGCTATGGCGAGAAGGTAACCTTCTCGGCAGTTCCCTATACCGGAAACGAGTTTATCGGCTGGTATGATGGCGATAGCCTCATCTCCTCGGAGGCAACCTTCGAATATACCGTTCGCAAGGATGCTTCGATAACCGCTAAATTCGATATCGAAAACCTTTATCCCGATTCGGGCTTTGAAAATAACGAGATCGGCGATAGTATCCTCGGCGCAGGAAACTATTTCGAAAGCGATGAAACCGCAGCTTCCATGAGCGTTGTTGGAAACGAGTTCTTCGCAGGCGGCAAGGCAGCAATGCTAACCCCCGCAAATGCCACCATCAAAACCGCTAATATCGCAGCTACCGCCAACAAGGCATACTACCTCTCCTTCATGTGGAAGGATGTAGCGGGCAGCGATACCAAGCTCGATTATGTTAAGATTGTAGGCAATAATTCTACCGCATTCGAAATCGCCCCTAAAACCGAGGCAACAGGTGAGTGGATTAAGTTCTCGGCCGGATTTAATTCGGGCGATAATACCTCGCTTAGAGTAGAAATAAAATTCGCCTCCTCTTCGCAGAGCATATATCTTGATGATATTGTTTTCTGCGATGCAACCCTTATGGATTTCTCTGTTACCGCCGATGTAGAAAAGCAGAATGGCATCTATGGCGGTTATATCTCCGGAACTAAGTCGGTTACCGCAAAGTATGGCTCGAGCGTAACCTTCACAGCCGTTCCCTATATCCGCAACGAGTTCCTCGGCTGGTATGATGGCGAAACCCTACTTTCCACCGATGCAACCTATACCTTTGCTATTGATGGCTTCCGCGATCTTAAGGCTCGCTTTGTTATCAATAACCTCTGGCCTGATTCGGGCTATGAAAACACAGCAAAGGATGTTTCCCTCAGCGAAAACGGCGATTGGACCGTAAACGAAAGCCTACATCAAAACTATGGCTTCGATGTTACCGTTACCGATGCAGGAGATATCTTCTCGGGCAAGCAGATGCTCAATGTTCTCCATAGAGGCAACGCAGTAACAACAACCATCGATGGCTTAAAGGCAAATACCGATTATTTCCTAACCTTCCAGGTTAGAACCCATAAAACCCTTGACAACTGCTATTTCCAGCATGCCAAGGTTATCGGAACCTATGATGATGCTGTTTTAGGAACCGGATTCGGTACCGCAAACGGCGGCAAATGGGAATATATCTCGGTTCCCTTCAGCACAGGCAGCAACACCTCTATTATTGTTGAGCTTATTTATCAGGCCGGCGAGCAGTCCTGCTATTTCGATGAGTTTGCCCTCTTTGAGGCACATAATATCGGAATCTATGCAGGTGCAGGCGGAACCATCAGCACCAATATGGGAAGCGATATCGGACCGGTTGTTAGCGGTACTAATGTTACTATAACCGCAACCCCCGATGCAGGCAACACCTTCCTCGGCTGGTATGACTATGAGGATACTTCGAAGCTCATCTCTACCTCCGCAACCTACACCTTCGTAGCAAATAAATCGCAGCATCTTTTAGCAAAATTCAAGGGCGCAAATGTTGAACCCGAGAACATGATAGTTGATGGCGATTTCGAAAACGGTAGATTCAAGGGCTTTATCTTCTCGGGCTCTACCGTTAGCGCAAGTGTTGGCTTCTGTAACTATCAGGTAACCAAGAAGGCGGGTAATATAACCCCCGTTAGCGGCGACTACATGGTTAAGGTAACTGCCAACTCGCGCTATACCAACATGATAGTTGATAACCTAAAACCCCATACCGACTATACCTTCTCGTTCTATTGGCTTGGAAATGAGTTTATAAACTTTGGCTCGGTTTCTGTATTCAGATACCGCCCCGAGTTCTCCTACTTTATCGATCAAACAACCATGACCAACCAGCAGAACCCGATGCTTCGCTATAATGCAACCGATATGCGCGCAAAGTCGCTAACCTATGTTTCGGATGTTGGCGATGCCGATGGAATGAACTGGAAAAAGGTTGAGGTTTCCTTCAATACAGGAAACCGCGGCGAGGCTCTTATCCGCATTAACTATTCGAGAAGCGGCGGTAGTGATGGTCTCTATCTCGATAACCTTAAGCTCACCGAGGGCAGCGTTTATTCCGATGGAATCGTAGATGGCGATTTCTCGAGCTCCGATTCCGAAAAGGGCTGGAAGGGCGAATATGCCGTAGGCGAAGAGAACGGCAATAAGTTTGGCGTTTCCTCGAGCTTCATGTCAAACGGCGTTAACCTCGAGCACGCAAAGGGCTATACCCTAAAATTCAAGGCTCGCTCCGATAGCGGCGCAAAGATTATCTTCGGCGCAGCAGCAAGCGGCGAGAATAAGCTATTACAGAATGGCAAGATAACATCCTATACCGGCGCATCCTTCGATGAGGTAACACTCACCGATGAATGGAAGGAATACACCCTTTCGTTCCAGGCAACGGGCTATCCCGCAGCCAAACTTGTATTCCAGTCGCTCGGCGGTGAATTCATGATCGATGATGTGGTATTCGATCGTGCAACCGATCTCGTTGCAGTTGAGAAGTTAACCTTCGATACCAACTGGACCAACAGATATATAGTTAATGCTTCGTATCAGAGCATCTTAGCTCCCAACGCGCACCTCAACCCCAAGAACCCCGATTGGTTCGCGTTCAGCAGCGATGCAAGAAGCGGCGATGGCGCGCTTCTCATGAAGGCAGGAACCGAGTTTAAGGCTCATCCGCTTTCGCAGCCTTGGGCAAACATCACTGCCGAATCGGGAAGAAGCTATAAGGTAACCTTCTATGCAAAGGCAGCTACCGCGGGCGCAGAGTTCAAGAGCGGTATCGTTTATACCGATCCGAGCTATGTTCTTATCTATCCCGCAGAGGTTGTAACCAAGCTTGATTCTACCGATTGGCAGGAAATCAGCTTCACCTTCTCGGTTGGCGATGTTACCCATGCCGCAAACAATATAGCAACCTTCTATGTAGATGGCATCGAGGGCAAAACAACCTGCGATATTCTTATCGATGATGTATTTATTGAGGAATACACCGATAGCATCGTAGATACAACCCCCGATAAACTCTATACACAAGATATCTCGCAAAACTATTTCGCAAACTATAGCTTCGAAAAGGATGGCGATGCCTTCGCTCCCTATATCAAGTCGGGTGATGCTTCCTTTGGCGACCGCTATATTTCTCTTAAAGCAGGCGATAAGATAATCGTTCCGGTAACAACCAGAACCGACTATAATCTTGCCCGCGCCTGCACATATACCTTCGCGGCCGATATTCGCGGCAGCGCCGATGCCGAAGGCTATATCGGACTTTCCTATTCTGCCGATGGCAAAAAGCTTATGCGCGATGCCTCGGGCGAGGGATATGAATTTAATCTCAATACAAATGGCGAGTGGCTCCGTCAGGGTTATACCTTTGGCGGCAACCGAGAAGAAACCGAGTATCTCGTTATCGAATGTACCGCAGGCAGCTTTGATGTTGACTATATAGCTCTCTTCAATACCGCCCATGCATACGCATCGAATACTCATGTTAAGACCGAAACTGTATCCAAGGATAAGGCTCCCGTAAGCGATATGGGAACCGCCGCAGCTTCGAACTATATTCTCGGAAACATAAGCGGTCTGCCCGAAGGCTCGGTTGTAGTTCTTAAGGGAGCAACAACCTATCAGGCTACCGTAAACGGCGGCGAATATCGTATCAACGCAATCAAGAACGGAACCTATGATATGTATATTCAGCCCGCAGGAACCGAAATAATGACCCTTTGGGGCGATATAACCTTCGAGGGCGGAACCGTTTCGGGTCTCGCAATGAACCGCCTCTCGGGTAATGCCATAGCAATCGATGGCAGAGGCGTATCGAACGGTATCGTTAAGATACTTGATAACGAAACCGGCTATGCATACCTAACTGCAACCAATGCAGATGGCTACTATGTTGCCTATATCCTCGATACCGATTGGTTTGTTGAGGGAACAACTGCCGATCCTGCTGCGCTCGCTGATGCAGGCGTAACCATTGAGCAGTTTGGCGCTGTTGCTGATACCGATGATTCTACCAATGAATCGGGCAGCAATACCGTAATTAAGTTAACCAAGAAAAAGGCATCCTTCGCAACAACCGTTCTACCGATAATTCTGTTCTCGGTTGCAGGCGTTTTGGCGCTCGCGGTGGCAGCCTTGCTCGTATTAAATCGCAAGAAAGGAGAGAGCAAATAATGAAAAATAAGAAGTTAATGATTTCTATAATCAGCATTGCACTCGTCCTTATCATCTCTGCGGTTAGCACCGGAATTATCCTTCTTAATAATCAGGATGGCGGGGTTAAAAAGGTTGTTAATGTAACCAATAACCCCTCCACCGGTGGAGATAATCCTTATGGCAACGATGATATAGCCTTAACCCTTGGCTATACCGAAACCGATAAGGAAACAACCGATGCTCTCTTTGGAGCAGAGGAAATTTGCAACCTCTATGTTTATAATGGTAGCGCGCCGAATATCAGCAATTTCAGCGGATTGATAGGTTCTGTTTACCATGCAACCGAATTCCTTGATATGGACCCCAATGGTCGCTATTATACCGAGGAAATGATCGATCTCGAGTTTCAGCGCTATAAGGATGCGGGACTCAAGTATGTTCGTTGTCAGTTTAAATCCGATTGGATGTATTCGGGCGATGATAGCGATCCCTGGGATTGGGAATGCGAAAAAATGCAGGGATTTTATAATTTCTGCCGCAAAGCCGCAGAATATGATATCGAGGTTCTCATCGTTTTAGGTTGGCAGTATCCTTCAATGTTCTATTGTGGTGCCGAGGGTGAATATTTCATCGAAGTGCCCTATCTTATGCCCCGTGCCACCGATGAAAACGGCAACTTTATAATCGCTCATGATTTCGGAACCTATCATATAAAAATCGACCATGAGGAGCAGAACCGCCGCTATGCCGAATGGGGCGTTCAGGTTGTTCGTGCCCTCGAGGATCATGGTATAACCAATGCCTTCAACTTCATTGTGTTCAACGAACCGCGTGAGGATGGCGGATCGCCCACCGGCGCATTCGTTAATTATCAGAAGGCAACCTTCCTTGCTCTCCATGAGGCTCTAAAGGCTGCAGGTCTTCGCGATAAGATGACCCTCATAGGACCCAACCAGTCCAACAAGAGCGGCTCCGCCGGTCTTGCTGCAGCTTTCATGGCAAGCCCCTGGCACAGCGAGATATTCGATGTTTATTCCTCCCACTTTACTGCATATATGCAGAGCCCGACCGATGATTCCTACGAAACAAGCTATAATGTATATAGCAAGTGGATGCAGGTAGTTGATGACTATGGCTTTAAGAATGTTAGGCCGTTCTGGTGTGATGAGTTCGGTATCGATGGAGACCAATTCCAAACCGATACATGGGATGATACCTGGGTTGCAACTCAGCATGCAACCAACGCTGCTGCAGCGTTTAATGCAGGTATCTCGGCTATCTCGGCTTGGCAGTGGGTCGACCAAACCTGGGCCGAGTATTATGGTAGCGGCGGCGAATATAAATACGGCGCTCAGATACTTGGAAACAGCCCCTCGCTTTATAATAGCGAAACCCCCTATCCGAACTACTATGCTCTAACCCTTATAACCAAGTATATGAACTGTCCTGGTGGCAAGGGTAAGGTTTATAATGTTGAGTTCTCCGAGATTATCGGCGGTGTTTATATAACCGCTGTTGAGCTCGAGCAGGGCGGTTGGTCATTCCTTGTTATCAATACCAATACCGATGATGTAACCGTTCGAGTAAACCTCGAGGAGGCTTTGGGCGGCATAGAGCTCTATCGTTATCTCTATTCTCCCAATACCGTAAAACCGACTCCGGAAGCAAAAATCATAACCGCCGATAAGATTTTCAAGAATGTTGAAAATGCTATTGTCGATACCCTTCCGGGCGGCGCAGTAACCGTTTATTCAACCATCGAAAACTTTGGTTAAACCCTGTTTGGGTTTATGAACTATGGGCGGGTCGGAAATAACACTCGCCGACCCGCCCGCAAAGGCTCAAAAAAACAGGGCCGCAAAAGCGGCGCTGCAAAGAGCTTATATTTTGAATTTAGTTTTAAATTCGCTGGGTGGCATACCCGTTTGTTTCTTGAAAACCTTGCTGAAATATAGCGGGTCCTCAAACCCGCAAGCAACCGCAATCTCTTTCATTGATAAATCGGTCGAGAGCAGGTTTTCCTTGGCGTTTTCGATTCGCTTTTCGGTAATATATTGTTGCGGGGTTTTGCCCGTTAGCGCTCTAACCTGAGCAATAAGGCTAACCTCCGAGCAATGAATTATCGAGCAAAGCTCCGAATTTTCGATTTGGCGATGATAATTTTCGTTCATAAATTTGATTATCGGGGCGGTTGCGGCGCTATCATATTTTAGCGTTAGCGAATAGATAATATCGCGAAGATAATGCGCAAAAATCGGGTCGCTTTCGGGATCCTTCGATAGCTTCTGCGAGGCAATCGCCTTAAGGTCATCGCGGATTCGCGAATTTATCATATAATCTCCTCGCGGGAGCAACCCGCTGAACTTTATCATATGAAGCTCAACAGGGGAGATAACCTTTCGCGAAAAGGTGCAATGCGGCGGGCAATAAACAATCTCGCCGGGACCCACTATCGCAGGGGCAGAGCTATTGATTCGATATTGAAAACTGCCCGAAACATTGATGAAAAGAACCGAGCAATCATAGGTTTCTTTATCAAAATCGAACCTTTCCTTGTTCGCAAAATAGGCATATAAGTTTATTTTGGTTTTTTCCATAAATATCGCCTCAAACCGAAAAATAAGGTTAAGTTTATTCTATAAAATTATTATAGCATCAAAAAACGGGAAAGTAAAGCCTTTCCCGAGGAGTTAAAAAACGATGATCAACAGTAATTATGATATTATAGTAGTTGGCGGTGGTCCTTCGGGAACTCCGGCAGCCATCGCAGCCGCTCGCCTCGGCAAAAAGGTGCTCCTTATCGAGCAGAGCTATTGCCTCGGCGGAATGTGGACTTCGGGATTCGTTAATCCCATCTTTGATTATGAAAACAAAAAAGGAATCATGAAGGAGCTCATTGATGAACTCAAGGAAATGGGTCATTGGGGCGGCTTTTGGGATTCCTGCTTCACATATGAATATATGAAAGAGATGCTCGAGCGCAAATGCCTCGAGGCGGGAGTAACCCTGCTTTATGGCTCATCCTATGATAGTGTTATTATGGATGGCAATCGCGTTGCGGGTATCCGCTTTAAGAATATCGAGGGCGTTCACGAATGCTATGCAGATGTTGTTATCGATGCTTCGGGCGATGCATTGGTTGCCGCCGATGCAGGCGCGGTTTGCCGCGTTGGTGATAAGGATGGCAAATGCCAGTCGGTAACTCTTATGTATATCGTTGCGGGAATCCCCGCGAAATATAAGGATGGCGCAATGATTTATGATGAGCTTCGCGCCGCTTATGAAGCCTCAAAAACCGGAAAAGAGCCTCCTTTCGAGGTTCCGTATCTCATACCCGTTCCGGGTTCGGGCTTTGGCGTTGTTCAGCTAACCCATATGAATGCCGAATCGCTATCTGCCGCATCGAGAACTGCCGCAGTAGTCGAGGGTAGACGCCAAATGATCGAAACCTTCGAAATGCTCAAAAAATACAATCCCGATTTCTCGGGTCTTTCGCTCGTTGCGTCGGCACCGCAGCTTGGCATTCGCGAATCCCGCCGAATCGAGGGCGAATATTGTGTTGATACCAATGATATTATGAACGGCTCGCATTTCCCCGATGCCGTTGCAAAGGTAACCTTTAATGTTGATATCCATGGCAACGAGCAGGAGCAGGTTGTTTGCGATGTATCCGAGTATGAACTGCCCTACCGCAGCCTTATCCCGAAGGGACTTGAGGGTCTGCTCGTAGTTGGTAAAACCATCTCGGGAACCCATACCGCAATGGCATCCTACCGTGTAACAGGAAACTGTTGTGCAATGGGCGAAAACGCAGGTCGTGCCGCAGCATATGTTGTTGATAACAAGGTTGGAGTTCGCCTCGTTCCGAATGAAACATTTATAGTATAAAAAAATCCCCCCGAGAAATCTCGGGGGATTTTTTTATCTGATTCCGTAGTTTTCAAGAACAAAGTCCATATCCTTGTCGCCTCTGCCGGAGAGGTTGATAAGAATCGAACCATGGTCCATTCTCTTTGCGAGCTTCATGCCGAAAGCAACAGCATGGGAGCTTTCGATTGCGGGGATGATACCCTCGAGTCGAGCGAGCTTAAAGAATGCATCGATGGTTTCTTCATCATTGATAACATCATATTTAACTCTGCCAAGCTCCTGCAAGAAGGCATGCTCGGGTCCCGAGGAGGGATAATCGAGTCCGCTTGCAACCGAGTAAACAGGTGCGGGTTCGCCGTTTTCATCCTTGAGCATGATGCTGTTAAAGCCGTGCATAATTCCTTCGGTTCCGTATTTAAGGCTTGCCGCATGGTCTCCGAGCTTTTCGCCGCGACCCAAAGGCTCAATGCCATAAATATCAACGGGGTCGTTAAGTAAGCCTGCAAAAAGGCCTGCCGCATGACTGCCGCCGCCAACACAAGCAACAATCGAGGTCGGCAGATGTCCGGTCATCTCGATAAACTGCTCGCGAGCCTCAATACCAACAACGCTCTGGAAATCGCGAACCATCATGG
>JAZOXC010000027.1:0-7229 GCA_045659535.1 Acutalibacteraceae bacterium | reverse complement strand
AACCACGGTCGAACTGCATACCCTCAACAACCTCGGAATAGGTTTCGGCAGTTTTGGATTCCTCAACGGTGATAACACCATCGGCCGACACCTTTTCCATTGCCTCGGCGATAAGATTACCAATAACCTCATCACCTGCCGAGATGGTTGCAACACGGGCGATATCCTGGCTTCCGCTAACCTTCTGGGAATTGGAAACAACGGTATCTACTGCGGTTTTAACAGCACGGCTGATTCCCTTTTTAACAACCATCGGATTTGCACCTGCAGCAACATTCTTCATGCCCTCACAGATAAGAGCCTGAGCCAAAACGGTTGCGGTGGTGGTTCCATCGCCGGCTGCATCATTGGTCTTAACCGAAACCTCTTTAACAAGCTGAGCGCCCATATTCTCAAAAGGATCATCGAGCTCGATTTCCTTTGCGATGGTAACACCATCATTGGTAATAAGCGGAGCGCCAAACTTTTTATCAAGAACAACATTTCTTCCCTTGGGTCCGAGAGTTACCTTTACTGCATTTGCAAGCTGGTCAACACCCGACTGAAGAGCTTTTCTTGCGGCTTCGCCGAAAATAATCTCTTTAGACATAGAAATAATCCTCCTATTCAACTATTGCCAAGATATCGGACTGGCGAATAATCGAATATTCCTCGCCATCAACCTTAACCTCGGTGCCGGAATATTTGGCGGTAAGAACCTTATCGCCAACCTTAACATACATTTTTACTTCGTTTCCATCAACCATTCCGCCGGGACCTACAGCAACGATTTCAGCTATCTGCGGCTTCTCCTGTGCGGCCGAGGTTAGAATGAGGCCGCTCTTGGTTGTTTCTTCGGCCTTAACTGCCTTGGTTACAACTCTATCCGCCAAAGGTTTGATAGTCATAGTATTTTCCTCCTATATGAAAACATTTATAATCTTTCAAGCACTCTTTTTGAGTGGTAATTTACATTTTAGCCACTCGGAACATAAAATGCAATACCTTTAGGTTAATTTTTAATCAAAATTAAAATATTATTAACAACTAATACAATAACCGTTATTTTTCGCGGTTTTTCAAGCTTTGGTAAGCTCTTTTTCGGCTATTTTTGCGCTAACTCCTTTAGGCAAAATGAATTTTATTCCGCCGCGGATGAGTTCAAAACGAACCTTGTTTTTATGAACAATTTCGCCATCTAAATTGATAGGTTCTTCGCGCAGAGCCTCGATTTCCATAACAGAGCAATTACCAAGGTGGCAGATAGGAAGATGCTCATGCTCTCCCCTCTCATACAGCTTTATAAACTTAAGAATTTTAAACTTGGAAATCTTCTCAACAATAAGCCATTCGAGCTTTCCATCCATCGGATTTGCATTAGGTGCGCTTTTATAACCGCCGCCATATACAGGTCCATTAGCACAAACAGCAAAAAGACAATCAAAGGTTCCCTTTTCTTCACCATCAACGGTAATTTTTGCGCGCTGACCGATCTTGCCGAGCAATGTTTTAACAATCGAAAGTTTGTATGCCATACCACCCGATACAAATGGCCATTTTTTAAATCGGCTCATTCCATCGGCAACTACCGCATCCATACCAAGCGAACAAATATTTATGCAATATGTATCATCAGCCTTGATAACATCCATGGGAACGGCATCGCCTTCAAGCTGAGCAGCGATATCAGAAAACATCTCACGACAATCAAAAAACTTGAGGAAATCGTTTCCCGAGCCGCAAGGAATAACACCGAGGCTAACATTAGGATAGCCATAAGCACCATTTAAAACCTCGAAAAAGGTTCCATCGCCGCCGCACGCAAACATGCAAACCTCATGACCCAACTCGGCCTCGGCTTTTGCTTTTTCCATGGCATGACCCTTATACTCGGTTATGACGATTTTATAATCTTCATCCCTACCCTCGAAAACCTTTTCGATTGCGGGGCATAAAATTTCCGGCCCTTTTCCTTTTCCTGCCGCCGGGTTAATGAAAAATAAATATTTCATTTCGGTAGCCTCTCATCCCTTAAAATACATATAAAACTGACATTTAATCATGCCGTTATATAGTTTTCTGCGCTTATCTGCAGGTCTTCCAAAGTGTTTCTCAAATTCATCATGCGGGCTGATAATACCATATTTTTTGCCCGAAAGTTTAGGCAATCGCTCGCCCAAAACTTTATATAAATTCTCGGCTTCGCGAATATCGAGCAAACGCTCGCCATATGGTGGGTTTGTTATAACCGAGCAGCGATCATCGGGAATTTCAAGCGCTGAAACATCGGCAACAGAAGCCTTAATATACTTTGCAACACCCGCTTTTTTTGCGTTTTGAAGGGTTAATTCTATCGCGCGGGGATCAATATCGGTTCCGATTCCTTCAAAATCCGCATTTTTAACAATCATATCGAGCGCTCGAGTTCGCTCTTCCTGCCAAACGGTTTTTGGAATAAATCCGAATCTTTCAGCCGCAAAATAACGACCAAGTCCGGGAGCAGTTTTTGTTGCCATTAAGGCGGCCTCAATAAGAATTGTTCCCGATCCACAGAAAGGATCATATAGCTTTGTATCGGGGAAAATTCGAATCTGGTCGCACATGGCAGAGGCCAAGGTTTCCTTTATCGGGGCCTCGTTTGATGCGGGGCGGTAGCCGCGCTTGTGAAGTCCTACTCCCGATGTATCTATCATGAGCGATACAGTATCCTTCATGATGGAGAAACGGATTTTATATTCGGGACCTGTCTCGGAAAACCATGAACAGGAATATTTTTTCTTAAGTCGCTCTACAACAGCTTTTTTGATAATAGACTGGCAATCGGGTATGCTAAACAGCTTTGAATTAAGGCTCCATCCGGTTACCGGGAAGGCATCATCAATACCTATAAAGCGTTCCCATTCGAGCGCCTTTGTTCCCTCAAAAAGCTCTTCAAAAGAAAGCGCCGAAAACTCGCCGACGCGAATAAGCACACGCTCGGCAAATCTGCTGCCAATATTAACGCGAGCAAGCATATTAAGGTCGCCCTTAAAGTTCACTCTTCCGTTTTCGGACACTACTTCCTCTGCGCCCATGCGTTTTAATTCATCCGCCAAAATTCCCTCTGTTCCGAAAAGAGCTATGGCTGTTAAATCAAGTCTTTCCATATTACATCCTTTAAAAAAATGGCAGACAAAACTTTTTTGTCTGCCACATCGTTTTAACTATCTTGATGCGCCGCGACGGGGACGTCTTGCATCATTATTTTTACGCTTGAGGTCGGAGAACTTATCATCGCTAACCTGCTTAAAGCGATTCATCATATCCTCGAAGGAACCGGTTTCTTCTTTCTTTGCGGTCCAAACAAAGGAGTTATCGGGTTTCGGCGGAAGCTTCGGCTTGCGCTCGGGCTTTTTCTCGGGCATGGCCTTTTTAATGCTTAGGCTAACCTTTCCCTCATCGCCGATATTAAGAACCTTCATCTTAACGATATCGCCCTCTTTTACAAATTCGCGGATATCACTAACATAGGTTTGTGCAACTTCGGAAATGTGAACCATTCCTGTTTGATTTTCACCAAGGTCAACGAAAACGCCAAAGTTGGTTATTCCCGTTACCTTTCCTTCAACAATGTCTCCAACGGTTAACTGCATAAAAAATTGAAATCCTCCTTGAAATGCCCTCAATAAAAAACCGGTTAATACCGGGTTGAATCCTGATAAATTTGCTCATTAGGATACGAATAACCCAAACGCTCACGCGCCGCTTTTTCGATTAGCTCGGTATCATTCCCGTTTTTGAGAAGGTTTTCGAGTTCCTCTACTTCATACTGAAGGGTATCCATTTGATCGAGTCCTGCATTTTTCTCTTTAAGTTTCTTTATATAAAGAGATTGAAGCGAGAACAACGAACAAACCATATACACACAAAAAGCAAAAATTGCTACGCGGAGAAGCACGCTCTTTTTTCTTTTAGCCATTTGAATTTTCCTTTTATAAAATCACGGCGCAAAGCGCCTTTTTCCTATTCTCTCTTTAAAAGATTATACACCATCCTTTTTACACCTTTCAAGCCTTTTTTTAACCAAAATTGCAACTTTTTTAAAAGTTTTTGGATTTGCTGCAAAATTTTGCCGCGCAAAGCTGAAAAATAGCACCCTAAAGCGAGAATCAGCCCTCTGAAATATGAGAAAATGAGACGAAAAAAATGCACCGCTTTTTTAGATAAGGTCTTCCTCCAACATATAAACCCAATCGCCATGGCAAGATATGCGAACCCCCTTGGCTCACCATTGGTTGTAAACATAAAAAAGCAGAAGACAACCAAAGCGCAAAAAAGTGAAAAGCATATATCCTCTGCCGCAACAGAAAAAGCGCCGTGTCTTACCGTTAGACGCAGCGATTTTATAACATCATATATTACCGCAAAGAAAAAACCGAGCAACAAAAAAACAAGAAAGGTTTTTGATTGCCCGACACCACTAATCTCCCACATTATCTAAAAATTTTCCCAAATAGCGAACCGCCTTTTTGCCCATCGCCGGTGTATGCAAAAGCGGCTACCCTTCCTACGGCCGAAAGGTCACCTGTTTCGCTATTAAATCCTTCAATATGAAGTCCTTCACCCTTGATGGTGAGTTCGCCAAGTGTTGTCTCAAGTATTATTGCTCGTTCATCGAAACAAAGAACATCCAAAACTCCGCTAACAGTTAGCTTTTTTCGCTCTTCGATGATCAGGCTATGAGACAGGTTTTGTTTATCACCAGACATAAAAAATCCCCCTTACGCTTCATTTTATGAAGCACAAGGGAGGGTTTATTACTCAACTATTTTATACATTGCGGTTGCATCGTCCTTGCGAACAGTCTCGGCAACAACAAGCACCTCAGCCTTCACGGTTCGGCCCGCAAAAGCAATTTCTATAACATCGCCAATCTTGACATCGTATGATGCTCTCGCCTGCTTTCCGTTTACACTTACTCGCCCTGCATCACATGCTTCGTTTGCGATAGTTCTTCTCTTAATTAGTCGAGAAACTTTTAGGTATTTATCAAGTCTCATATTATCCTCGCAAAAAGAAAAGCCGCCGAACGGCGGCCTCTTTTTAATAAGCTTTAATTACTTTGCAACTGCATCCTTGAAAGCCTTACCAGCCTTGAAAACAGGAGCCTTGGAAGCTGCAATTTTGATGGTAGCCTTAGTCTGGGGGTTGATACCGGTGCGAGCTGCGCGCTCACGAACCTCGAAGGTACCGAAGCCAACGAGAGCAACCTTGTCGCCTGCCTTAAGAGCATCTTCAACGGTGCTAACGAATGCTGCTACTGCTGCATCTGCATCTTTCTTGGAAAGACCAGCCTTCTCTGCGATTGCTGCTACTAATTCTGTTTTGTTCATTATAAAAACCTCCAAAAAATATCTGACCAAACGGTCAAAAAATTAGCTATGTCCGTGAAAAAAGGACAAGCCTTAAATCACATAAGTTAATTTACCACATTTTTTATAAAAAATCAAGAGAAATCTTTGTATTTTTGCCTCTTTAAACCACAAAATGTGCAAAATTTTTAGTAAAAGACCACAAAATCATCCAACAAGATGGAATTTCCTGAACACTTTTAAGAGTTTTTTGCCCATGGGCAGAGCCAAAACATCCTCGGCGGTAAAGGTTCTGAGAGCAAAAAGCATAACAAGATATACCACTCCTGCTGCGCCGATAGCTGCAACGGTATAGATTGCACCACCCGGAGCAAAGCGGAAAACAGCATATGCAGTTCCTCCGCACGCGAGGCCCGATATCAATGGTTTGATAAGTGTTCCAAAGATGTTGGGCATAACTCCAATATTGCGAATAAGGCTTATAAAGTTTGCAACAAAAACAAAAATAAAGCTGCACAGGGTTCCTATCGGAGCACCCAAAATATTAATAGAAGGAATACCAACAAGAACGAAATTTACAATAATTTTTATAACCGCGCCGATAGCGATGTTTCTAACTGGAACCATCTGCTTTCCTATTGCTTGAAGGATACTTGTCATCGGAGCAGAAAGTCCTGCAAATACGGCCGCGATTCCGAATATAGCGAGCATAGGTCCGCCAATTTGAACCGATGCAACATCACCATATAAAAGATCCATTATCGCGGTTGAAAGCGCCGCCATACCAATACCTGCGGGAATTGCGATAACGGCGGTTAGTTTTATAACCGAATCAACACTTTTCTTAACCTCAACCTTATTATTGCGATCGGTTGCCCAAACGGAGGCAAGCAGCGGCAGAGCGCTAACACCTAAAACCGATGCAATTGTAGGAACGAGATTATATATAGTGAAAGCTTGGCTGCGAACACCAAAAAGGAAGTTGGGGATTTTATCATCCGCCAGGGTTTCGCCAACAGCATGGAGGTTATAGTCCTCGATAGCGGCGGCGTACATTCCTTTCAAGGTATCGAGCGAGGTATCAAGCAGATTTCCAATCTGCCACTTCACCATAAACACATCGATGAAGCTGGCAACATTGGTTGCAACCGAGGTTAAAACAACCGGGATGGCTATGGTTGCCAATGCGCGAAGAATCACCCTTTGCGAACGGGGCTCGGGCGATGCTGCGAGTTCCTCGCTTGTTATTCCATCGCCGCGAATTTTATGGCGCAAGGCCAAGAAAGCAGAGCTTAGCGCTGTTCCTATTGTAACGCCCATAATGGCGCCTGCGGCTGCATAATCAACATTTTTGGTATATTCCAAAATGATGTATGCCGAGCTATAGCCGAGAACCAATTTGCTGCCCGCCTCAATTATATCGGAAATAGCAGTAGGATACATGTTGCGCATACCCTCATAATATCCGCGGTAGATAGAAGATATACAGCAGAACAAAAGCGAAGGCGCTATCATTAGAATGCTGTATATAGATTTACCCGAGGGGTCGGTCGCGTTTACAAACACCTTCGAGAAGGCAAGCATGGCGGTAAAACCAACAATACCTGTTACAAAAAATGCCTTTTTGGCGACCTTAATTATGGCTCGAGCATCGCGAAAATGCCTCTTTGCAACACTCTCTGCAACCATTCGCGAGATTGCTATAGGTAATCCCGCCATGGCAAGACCATAAATTGGGGTAAAGAGTTCATAGGCGGATGAGAAGGATCCCATGCCATCAGTTGTTAAAAGGTTTGCAAGCGGAATCTTAAAGATTGCGCCTATAATTTTTGAAAGGGCGGTTGATATGATAAGAATCATTGCGCCATATTCAAAGCTTTGCTGTTTTCTTTTTACCAT
>JAZOXC010000026.1:0-1435 GCA_045659535.1 Acutalibacteraceae bacterium | reverse complement strand
CCGATATAGAGCAAAACATCGATAGCTTTGATATAATTTTCAACACCGCGCCCGAAATGGTTTTGACCGAGGGAATCCTAAAGAGAATGAAACGCGACTGCACCATAATCGAGCTCGCCTCGGCACCATATGGGGTTGATTTTGCCGCGGCGGAAAAGTTTGGGGTTCGGGTTATAAAGGCATCGAGCTTGCCCGGAAAAACCGCTCCCTTAACCGCAGCAGATATAATTTTTGATACCATAATGAACATAATTGACCAAAAGATATAGCGAAACGGAGATTTTTTATGAAGGGACTTTCTATCGGATATGCTATGTGCGGTTCCTTTTGCACCATGCGCCGCGCTATAGAGCAAATGAAGATACTAAAGGAGCAAGGCGCAGATATAACACCCATAATGTCGCCTATCGTTTTTTCGAGCGATACCCGATTTACCAACGCTAAAGCGTTGCAAAAAGAGGTTGAGGATATTTGCGGAAAGCCGATTATTCACACCGTTGTTGATGCCGAGCCGATAGGACCGCGCGGATATCTCGATTTACTGATAGCCGCGCCCTGCACCGGAAACACATTAAGCAAATTTGCCCTCGGAATCACCGACACCTCGGTTACGATGGCGCTAAAGGCACACATAAGAAACGGAAAGCCGATTTTGCTCGCGGTTGCAACCAATGATGCACTTTCGGCGAGCGCCAAGAACATAGGACTTTTACTTAACACCAAAAATGTATTTTTCGTTCCCCTATTCCAGGATGATCCCGAAGCAAAACCGACCTCGATGATTGCAAATTTCTCGCTCATTCCCGAGGCGGCGCGGGCGGCACTCGAGGGACGGCAGCTAAAACCGCTGCTTGAAATCAAAAGCGCTGTATGAAAACATACAGCGCTTTTTTGTTAGAGTTTTATTGCCTTTCCTAAATGGAAGGAATAGATAATTTTATCGCGGATGGGCTTTGAGAAAAGCTTTTGGCAGGCATCTGCATAGATATCAAGCTGCTTTTCATAGCGCGCTATGAGTTCATCGGCGCTATCTACCCTATCGGTCTTGAAATCGAGAACCGATAGGCTATCGCCCTCATCAATCACACAGTCGATTACTCCCTGAACGACAGTAGCATCGTATTCTCCCTCGCCTACCTGCATTTCGGTTATGAAACGCATTTCGCGATGGAGCTCCGCCTTCTGCATACGAGCGAACAGTTCGCTTGAAAAGAATTTTTCCAGTTTTTTGCTATCAACCGCATCGGCCTCGGCATCGGATAAGAAATGCTCGGATTTTAATCTTTCGAGCTCTGCCGATACATCATCGGCGGCATCATGATAATTAGCAAACTGCATGAATTTATGGGTAGCGGTTCCGCGCTCGGCGGGGGTTAGACCACCCTTTGAGAGGAATGCGGGGCGACCGCTAAAATCATATTCTCCGCTATTTCCA
>JAZOXC010000025.1:0-1250 GCA_045659535.1 Acutalibacteraceae bacterium | reverse complement strand
TTCTCATCGGTTTTTTCATCAGATACAAAGCGCTCGAGGGCATCAATAATAATTTGGTTATCGGTTCCCTCAACGCCCAAAATTCCCTCGGCAGAAGGTTTTTCCTTTCGGCGCTCTTTACCCTCTATTTGCGGCAGATATACATTTTTTATATATTTTTCATCAATGAATCCGCGAAGGCGCTGGCGAATAAACTGACCCGCACTATCGCTATCGGTTATCACTATGAGCCCCTTTTTTTCGGCAACGGCGCGAAGATATTCCATCTTTTCGCGGTCTTTGAAAATCGAGAAGCCGTTTGTTGTTATTATGGGGGCATCAATTATTGATGAAAGCCTGATTTTATCGTATTTTCCCTCAACGAGAACAACGCCGTTAAGCCTTATCAATTTTTTCGCCCTCCGACATTATGTAAACCAATTTTACCATAAGCTCCTCTAAAACGGTTTGTCCGTTTACCGAGGTGCTTTTTAGTTTTTCATCGGCCGAAAGCAGTTCGGATAAGCAAAGACCTATCTGCAGTTGCGACATTCTCTTGGCATTATCGAGGGCTCGGGTTATTACAAACTCGCGACCCTTATAGCCGAATTTGGCGGCGGCATCGGCGGGTTTTATGCCTGCATCCGCGGCAGTTTTGGCTATATACATTTCGACAAAAGCCGAAGATAGAACCGATAAAATAACATGGGGTTTAACCTTTAAAAACAGGAGCTCATCAAGCATATTGATGCTTTTTCCGATGTTTTTTGCGGTTAGCTCGCGCGAGATATTATAGATGGATGCTTCAACCGAGCGAACGCAAACCGAATCGATAATCTCGCGGGTTATAAGCCCTGATCCGCAGAAGGAGCAAAGCTTTTCGAGCTCGTTTTTCAAGATATTAAAATCTGCAGAGCAGGTTTCGATTAAGTATCTTGCGGTAGAGCCTTCCATCTTGCAGCCTCTTCGCTCGGCTCCCGCAGAAAGCATGCGAACCAGGTCGGCGGTTGTTCTATGATCGAGGCGAACAACCACACCCCCAACCTTTTCGGTTTCGGCAAAGAGCTTTTTAACCTTGGCGGATTTTTTATCATCCACCTCCACCGAATCGAACCATAAAATAAGGGTTGTTGTATCGGGAGTTTCGGCGATGAGCGATAAAAGTCGCTCCAAATTATGTTCGCCGCATTTTTCAAAATCATAATCGGCCAGGATAACGCATTTTCGCTCGGCCATCATCGGAAACTGCATAACGGCATCATAGACACCCT
>JAZOXC010000024.1:0-8875 GCA_045659535.1 Acutalibacteraceae bacterium | reverse complement strand
ATTGTCTTCCTAAGACCGCTTGGCCCGACTTCTTAAAGAAGAAGATCAATCCCCTTATCGGTTCTGCAGGCGTTTCGGCCGTTCCTATGGCTGCCCGCGTTTCGCAGAAGGTTGGTCAGGCGGGGAATCCCTCGAACTTCTTGCTTATGCATGCTATGGGCCCGAATGTTGCCGGTGTTATCGGCTCGGCAATCGCAGCCGGCGTGCTTATCGCATTGTTCGCTTAATTGGAGGATAAGTAATGGCTAATAAATTATATATAACTGATACCATCCTTCGCGACGCTCATCAGTCGCAGGCCGCAACCCGTATGCGTATCGAAGAGATGCTCCCCGCTTGCGAAAAGCTCGATAGCATTGGCTATTGGTCGCTCGAGTGCTGGGGCGGCGCAACCTTCGATTCCTGCATGCGCTTCTTAAACGAAGATCCGTGGGAGCGCCTTCGTGCTCTTCGCAAGGCTATGCCCAATACCAAGCTTCAGATGCTTCTTCGCGGTCAGAACCTTCTCGGCTATAAGCATTATGCAGATGATGTTGTTGATGCTTTCGTTAAAAAGTCGATTCAGAACGGTATCGATGTTATCCGTGTTTTCGATGCGCTTAACGATACCCGTAACATAGCTCAGGCTATGAAGAGCATCAAAAAATATGGCGGCGTTTGCGAGGCCGCTATCAGCTATACCGAAAGCCCGGTTCATAGCCAGGAATACTTTGTTAATCTGGCTCTCGAACTCGAGAAAATGGGTGCTGATGTTATTTGTATCAAGGATATGGCAAACCTGCTTCTTCCCTATGATGCATATTCGCTCGTTAAAAAGCTCAAGGAGAAGGTTTCGGTTCCGATCCATCTCCATACCCATAATACAACCGGTACCGGTGATATGACCAACCTTATGGCTGTTCAGGCCGGTGTTGATATTGTTGACTGTGCACTTTCGCCCTTGGCAAACGGTACCTCACAGCCGTCTACCGAGGCTATGGTTGCAACCCTTAAGGGAACCGAGCGCGATACAGGTCTCGACCTCAATGCTCTCTCGGATGCAGCTGCACATTTCCGCACCGTTGCCGACCGCCTAAAGGCCGAAGGCATCCTTGACCCGAAGGTATTAAATGTTGATACCAAAACCTTACTTTATCAGGTTCCCGGCGGAATGCTCTCGAACCTTCTCTCTCAGCTCAAGCAGGCTAACGCAGAGGATAAGTTCTATGATGTTCTTGCCGAGATTCCGAACGTTCGTAAGGACTTCGGTTATCCTCCGCTCGTAACCCCGACCAGCCAGATCGTTGGAACTCAGGCAGTTCTCAATGTTCTTTCGGGCGAGCGCTATAAGATGATAACCAAGGAATCCAAGGGTCTTCTCCGCGGCGAGTATGGTCGCGTTCCCGGCGAGGTAAACGAAGAGGTTCGCCGCAAGGCAATCGGCAATGATAAGGTTATAACCTGTCGTCCCGCCGATTTACTTGAGCCCGAACTTGAGAAATATACCGCCGAGGCAGGCGATCTTGCAAAGTGCGAGGAGGATGTTCTCTCCTATGCACTCTTCCCGCAGGTTGCAGGCAAGTTCCTTGCCGAGCGCAACGCAGCGGTTGAGGATGAGAATACCGTTCGCGAAATCTTTGTTGAAGATTTAACCTAATATTTTAGAGCAGGTTCGCTTTAGAACCTGCTCTTTTTGTTTTTTTAAATATAAATAGTGGGGAAGTGGGGCGATTTCTTTACATTCAACTGCATATATATAATGTATTTAATGCATACATATATAGTGTTTTGCATATAAATTCGGTTTAGGCTGTGAATATATAGCAAAAACGCGCCTAAAAATGAGAAAATATGCATAATTTTGCATAAAAATAAATATTTTTTAAAAAATGCTTGACAAAATATGCATTTTGAGTTAATATTTATGCATAGACAAGATAACCAACAAATATTTATCTAAAGGAGAAATAAAAAATGAAAAACCTAAAGAAACTTATGGCTTTACTTCTCGTATTCGTTATGGTATTCTCGTTCGCTGCTTGTGGCGGCGCCGAGGAAGCAAAGACCATTGCTTCGGCCGATGATCTTCCGGGAGCAACCATTGGTGTTCAGCTCGGAACAAACGGCGATATCTTCGCTTCTGATTATGAAGCAGAAGGCTCTACCATTGAGCGTTACAACAAAGGTGCAGACGCTGTTTTAGCTCTCGTTCAGAACAAGGTTGACTGCGTAATCATCGATGTTGAGCCTGCAAAGGCTTTCGTTGCAGCAAATGAGGGTCTTAAGATCCTTGATGATCCGTTTGCAGTTGAAGAGTATGCTATCTGCGTTTCCAAGGAAAACCCTGAACTCACCGCAGCTATCAACGCAGCTCTCAAAACCTTAAAAGATAACGGAACCATCGATCAGATTATCAAGAACTTCATCGGCGATGATACAAAGGGTACTTGCCCCTATGTTTCTCCCGCTAATGTTGATACCTCTAAGGGAACTCTCCACATGGCAACCAATGCTTTCTTCGAGCCCTATGAGTTCTACGATGGCGACAAGATCGTTGGTATCGATGCTATGATCGCTCAGGCTATCTGCGATATCTTAGGCTACAAGCTCGTAATCGATGATATGGACTTCGACTCCATCATCACCGCTGTTCAGCAGAATAAGGCTGACTTCGGTATGGCTGGTATGACCATTACCGATGAGCGTCTCGAGGAGATCGACTTTACCGATCCTTACACCACCGCAACTCAGGTTATCATTGTTAAAGAGTAATTAAAAAAGTATTTAGAATATGGGGCGGCATAAAATGCTGCTCCATATTTGATGTTATATAAAAGGAAAAAGAAATGAATTTTTTAAACAGTCTAACCCAAAGCGCTTGGTTTCAAGATGTTGCGGATAGCTTTGAAAAAACCTTTATCCGTCAGGATAGATGGCGCCAATTTATTGATGGACTGCTTGTAACCCTCGAAATAACCTTAGTTGCCTGCCTTATCGGTATCGTACTCGGTTTTTTGGTTGCGGCCGTTCGTGCTACATATGATAAAAACTTGGCCGGCAAAAAATGCCGCAAGTTTAGTGATGTTGTTTTAAAGATACTCAATGGCATATGCAATGTTTATCTAACCGTCATTAGAGGAACACCTATCGTTATCCAGCTAATGATTATGTATTTTATCATTTTTGCCAATGTGCGAAACGGTATATATGCAGCATTCGTTGCCTTTGGTATAAACTCGGGAGCCTATGTTGCCGAGATTGTTCGCTCGGGAATTATGTCCATTGATAAGGGTCAGTTCGAAGCAGGCCGCAGCCTTGGACTTAATTATATTCAAACAATGTGGCATATTGTTTTCCCCCAAGCCTTTAAAAACATTTTGCCTGCGCTTGGAAACGAATTTATAGTTTTAATAAAGGAAACCTCGGTTGCAGGTTATGTTGCGCTTAAGGATGTTACCTATGTTGGTAACCTTATTCGCTCAAGAACATATGAAGCATTTTTCCCGCTAATCTCGGTTGCTCTTATCTATTTGGCAATCGTAATGTTGCTTTCATATTTCCTTAAAAAACTTGAAAGGAGATTGAGAGACAGTGACCACTAATGAAACTCAAATCAAGGTTGAGGGACTGCATAAGTCTTTCGGCAAGGTAGAGGTTTTAAAGGGTATTGATATCGATATCCAAAAGGGCGAGGTTGTTTGTATAATCGGACCCTCCGGTTGCGGAAAATCAACCTTCCTTCGAACACTTAACCTGCTGGAAGAACCAACAGAGGGAAAAATCTTCTTTGATGGTGTTGATATAACCGATCCCAAAAACGATGTTAACAAGCATCGCCAGAGAATAGGAATGGTTTTTCAGCAGTTTAATCTCTTCCCGCATATGACCATTTTAAAGAACATGACCTTGGCACCCATGAAGCTTTTAAAGCTTTCAAAGGCCGATGCCGAGGCTCGCGCAATGGAGCTGCTTGCAAGGGTTGGTCTTGCCGACCGCGCAAACGCATATCCTTCGCAGCTTTCGGGCGGACAGAAGCAGCGCGTTGCCATCGTTCGCGCGCTTGCAATGCAGCCTGATATCATGCTTTTCGATGAGCCCACAAGTGCGCTCGACCCCGAGATGGTTGGCGAGGTTTTAGAGGTTATGCAGGACCTCGCAAAGAGCGGTATGACCATGGTTGTTGTAACCCATGAGATGGGATTTGCCCGCGAGGTTGCAAGCAAGGTTGTATTCATCGATGAGGGCGTTATCAAGGAGGCAAAACCGCCTAAAGAGTTCTTCTCAAACCCCGAATGCCCCCGCCTTAAGGATTTCTTAAGCAAAGTATTATAATTAAAAGACCCGATAGATTACCTATCGGGTCTTTTTTTATTCGCCTATTTTAATTGTTATGTAGTTTATTGTGTTGTGCTGCATATAATTGGTGGAATAGGAGGTCATAGTAAGGGTTAGTTTCTTTTCGGCCGCAACTCCGGGCGAGAAACCGAGAGCCGCCATCGGGTCGCCCTCGTTTAAAACAACAACCCAACTCATTGGCTCTGTGTCGCCCTTTGCTCTCGGGAAAACCGAGGTATCATCGGGGTAGAACAGGATAAGATTTTTATAGGTGTTGTTCATGTTGTATTTAATGGTTCCCGAAAGCTCAATTTCGCAGGAAAACTTTGCCTTAATGTTGGTAAAATTCTCTTCGGTTGTTCGGGATAAAAGCTCCTCGAGCTTATAGCCGCCTATCGAATCACCAATCGCGAGCGAGAGGCTTTCCTCCTTGAGCGTAAACTCGCTCTTTTCGGCGGGGGCATATTCGAGCATATCGGTTGCATAGCCGCCTGCCTCGGAGGAAACGGTTTCGGGTGTTTCCGCGCCGCAGCCCGCAAGCAGGAGCAGCATAACGAGTGATAATATAATAGCCTTCAAAGAGGTCCACCAACCCTTCATTTTATTCAACCCCGCGGTAATAAAGTCCGCGGGTATAGTCGCCCTCTGCACCGCTTCCGTTTCGGTAGCGGGATATTATCTCCCTGCATTCCTCGGGGGTTTCAAGGGTGAACAAAAGTATTGCATAATCGGTCGAGAATTCATCTATTCGCTCGGCGAGATAGATGGGTCGCGAGTTATAAATCTCCGAATATCCGCCGCGGCAGGAAACGGGGAAAACGATTCCCTTGCGGTCGGTAAGCCCCGAGCATGCGGCGCAGCCAACCCCGTTTTTCTGCGGGCAGTTGCGAGTTAGCATGAGCGGAAGTCTGCCATAGGCGATGAATGCGGTGGGAACAGGCGAATGGATCGCGTTAATCATATCGCATTTGGCCTCGGGAGATACTGTTATTCCGCCTGCCGAAAGCTGCTCGGCAGTTTTGGCGCTATGGCTGTTAAAGATATTCATCGAGAAATCAAACCATGGCTTTACCCCCGCCTTTTGGCATAGGGTTACGGCCGCGATATTCCCGCAAAAGGCGAATTCTATGCCATTCTCCTTTGCGACCTCGAGGCGCGATAGGAGAAATTCCTCATCCCCAATTCCGCGCGGCAGGGTAATATAAAGGGGAATGGGCAGCGATAAATTCTCGAAAGGCTCTTCGATTGGAACAGCGATTGCCGAGAGCCCCGATATATCCTCGGGGATATTTTTTATATGCGAGAAAACGCCTAAGAATTTAGGGGTTCTGTATTGCTTTTTTTGTTCCTCTGCAGTAAGGTCTATCTTGGGCGCGGGGATATCCTTCATTCGAAGCGCGAGCAGCTTTTCGAGCGCCTCGCGGCGAAGAGAGCCGAGAACTGCGCCACCAATCGCGAGCCCTTCGCCAAGATGAAACTCGAGTTTTTCAAAATAAAAAGGAGTCCCGCCGGTCTTTTCGAGCTTTCCGCGCAGGAATTCTTCATCTACTGGTCGGTTTTTTGCCGCCTCGGCGCAGCCGCCCGAAACCGAAACCTCATTTTCGCCATCCGATACGGTGAGTGTAGCGGGGGCGCCTATTTCGGGGAGCGAGAAGGAGCCAAAGATGGCAACACTCTGGCGCTCGCGGCGATATAATTCGTGCAGCGAGTTTATAACCTCGGCGGATAGCATAACATCATCGCGGGTTCGAATACCAAACATATCCTTGCCGAGGCGATTTTCATAATATCCGCTGGTAAAACCGCTGCGCGAGAAAACCTTGCGGAGGGTTTCCTTTAGGGCCTCACATTCCTCGCCATCAACCGTTTTGCGGCAAACAGCGGTTGCCGCCGCAACATATTCGGGTCGCGTCATTCTGCCCTCGATTTTAAGGCTGGCGACACCCATTTCTTTCAGTTCATCGATATATTCAATAAGGCTTAAATCCTTAAGGCTCAAATCATAGCCTGTTCCGCCCTCTGCCGCAAAGGGAAGTCGGCACGGACCGGCGCAAAGACCGCGGTTTCCGCTTCTGCCGCCGAGCATAGCGCTCATATAGCATTGACCCGACATCGACATACATAAAGCGCCATGAACAAAAACCTCGACCTCCATCGAGAGTTCGCGGGCGGCGCGGGTGAATTCTTTTAGCTCATCGCGGCTCATTTCGCGGGAAACAACAACGCGCGAAAACCCAAGGCTCTTTAAAAGCGGGAGCGCTGCTGGGCTATGGGCTGTTAGCTGGGTTGATGCGTGAATGGGGAATAGGGGAAGCTGCTCGCGGATAAGTCTTGCGAGTCCGATATCTTGCACTATTGCTGCTGCCGCACCTGCCGAGTATGCCATTCTTGCAACCTCGAGCGCCTGCGGGAGCTCGTTATCAGACAAAATAGTATTAAGGGTTAAGTAAACCTTAACCCCTCGAGCTTTTGCGTATTTAACAGCCTTGATAAATGCTTGATTATCAAAGTTGTCGGCACTTCTGCGAGCATTGAAATTCGAAAAACCCATATAAACCGCATCCGCCCCCGAGCGAACAGCGGCTATGAGCATTTCCTCCGACCCAACAGGGGATAAAACTTCTATCTTATTCGTAGTCGGAGTTTCCCCTTTCGTAGTATGCGAGCTTGCGCTTTAGGATATCGGCCTCGAGCTTTGCGCAGGCGGTATCCTCTAATGCGCGCTTGAGTTCCATGCGAAGCTCATTGTTTTCGCGGAGCTGTTTTTTCTCGCGGTCGGATGCTTCGAGCGCGGCAAAAACCGCTACCATGGTTGTTGATAAAAAGGGACTGTTCTTCGCAATGGTGTCAAGGCGGCGGTCGAGTTCGGCCGCTAAGGATTTAACATAGAGCTCGTCATCATCGGAATGGATGCAATATTCCATGCCTCCAACCTTAACCTTTATTGTGTTTTTCATTTTTTCAAAAACACCCCTTTATTTTTTCTTACTTTCATTATATAATAAATTAAACAAATTTTAAAGTATTTTATGAAAAGAGAATGCATTATGAAATATTTGGTCGTTTTATGCGATGGTATGGCCGATATGAAAACCGAAAAGCTCGGTGGCAAAACTCCTATGGAGCTTGCAAACAAACCCGCGATTGATGCGCTCGCAAAAACTGCGGAATGCGGTCTTTGCAGAACCGTTGCCGCAGGGCTAAAACCCGGCAGCGATGTTGCCAACCTCTCGGTTATGGGCTATGACCCCGCAGTTTGCTATCGCGGTCGTTCGCCCCTCGAGGCCGCAAGCATCGGAGTTGATTTAAAGGAAACCGATGTTGCCCTCCGCTGCAACCTTGTAACCCTTTCGGATGAAGAGAACTATGCAGATAAAACCATGGTTGATTACTGCGCCGATGATATCTCTACCGCCGAGGCAGAGGAGATTATTAAAACCGTTAAAGAAGTTTTCGATAGCGAAAAATATACCTTCTATAGCGGCGTTAGCTATCGCCATTGCTTGGTTGTTGATAACGGAACAACCGACCTCGGAACCATGACCCCGCCCCATGATATTTCAGGTAGGGTAGTTGGCGAATATTTAAGCGATAGCGAAAATGCAGCAGAGCTTATCGAGCTTATGAAAAAGAGCTATAATGTTCTGCGTGACCACGAGATAAATAAAAAGCGCGTAGCCCGCGGCAAGCGCCCCGCAAACTCAATTTGGCTTTGGGGCGAGGGAAGGCGACCCGCTCTCGAGAATTTCTATGAGAAAAACGGGGTTAAGGGCGCCGTTGTTTCGGCAGTTGACCTATTAAAGGGTATCGGCATCTGCGCCGGAATGGAAACCCCCGAGGTTTCGGGCGCAACCGGTTATATCGATACCAATTTCGAGGGTAAAACCGCCGCCGCAAAGGAGCTTTTCGAAAACGGATGCGATTTGGTTTATGTTCATCTCGAGGCTCCCGATGAATGTGGTCATCGCGGCGAGGCCGAAAACAAAAATAAGGCTATCGAGCTGATTGATAATCTTGTTGTGGCTCCGCTTGTTGAGTATCTCGATGCTTCGGGCGATGATTATCGCATCCTTATAATGCCCGACCATCCAACCCCGCTCGACACCAAGACCCATTCCTCAACACCCGTTCCGTTTATGATATTCGATTCTAAAAACGCTATGGCGGGAGTACCTACCCTAACCGAAGAAACCGCCGCCGCAACCGGCCTCTTTATCGAGCATGGTCCCTCTATTATGAGCCGCTTGCTCGGAAAATAAATTATAATTAAAAAGCACCGATCTAATCGGTGCTTTTTTCTGTATCTGTCGTTTTGCCGAGCAGCTTGGCTTTGGCCGCCTTGCGAGCAATAAGCGAGGTATCGAGGGGGATAATTTTATTGAAAACGCAGGTGTGCTTGGGGGTAACTGTTCGGTCCTCGTGCATGCTTCCGAAATACCAATGGCGGAAGGTGCAGCTGCGGTCGATTTCCTCCAAATATCCGTTTAGCTTGTTAACCTTATCGCTTCGACCCTGCCTTAGCAGCATTGCGCTTTTAACCAGCGGGGGAGGTTCATGGGTT
>JAZOXC010000023.1:0-3759 GCA_045659535.1 Acutalibacteraceae bacterium | reverse complement strand
CGCTTTGAGCGCTTTAAGTCCTCCATATATATTAGCGGGAAAAAACTTAACTGTGGTAATGCCAAGTTCTAAAGCCTGCATTATTTCGGTTGGTGTTACACAACCGGGATAATAAGGAATGTTTCTCTCGCGGCAAATATTAGCAACCGCTACAGAAAGACCGGGTGATACAATAAACTGCGCACCTGCATCGAGCGCTTCCTCGCATTGTTTTGCGTTTATAACCGTGCCTGCACCGATAGACATTTCGGGATAATTCTTGCAGGCATATTCGATAGCCTCCTTAGCGCAAGCTGTGCGGAAGGTTATCTCAGCACAGTTGATTCCGCCGCTTTTAAGTGCAGTTAAGATTTTATCCGTTTCGGATAGTTCCTTAATAACTACAACGGGTATTTGTTTTTCCATATTGCTTCTCCTTTTAATCGTTCTGGCATAATTGTAAATCAATTTTTTACAAATTGATATCAATATATTGCTTATTTCACGAAAATATTGTAAAATATTGCTTAGGTGATGAAATTAAGGAGAATTGCTATGTCGAACTATTCTAAAACCGGTGAATATTTTGTAGAGATGCGCGAGAGCAGCGGCGCCATGCCCGATATGCACTATCACGATACTTATGAAATATATTATCTCGATGTAGGAACGAGAGAGTATTTTATTGGCGATAAATTCTTTAATGTTTCAGCGGGCGATTTTGTTCTTATCCCTCCCCAAAAGCTGCACCGAACAGGTGGACAGTATGGACTTAGAACGCTGGTCGGCTTTGATTATGCCTTTCTTGCCAAAACCTATAGAAGTGAAGCGCTGAAAGAACTGCTTTCTTGCTTTTCGCATTTGCATATCTCACCCCCTAAAGAGCTTGGGGCGGAACTGCGAAAGGTTTTAAAGGAACTAAAAGATTGCGATAGCGAAACTACCTTCGCGCTCTATTTGGGGGTTTTGCTCGAAAAACTTTCAAAATGCAACCCTGATACGAATTATGACGAGCAAATAAGCAAAATTATAAAATACATAAACGATAACTTTGCCGAGATCGATAATATAGAGCAAATCGCCTCGCAGTTCTTTATCTCAAAATTCCATCTGTGCCGACTTTTTAAGGATACAATGAAAATGACGGTTATAGATTACCTTAATATTATAAAAATAAAAAACGCCTGTATGCTTTTGGAATCAACCGATAAAAGCATACAGGAGATATCTCAAAAATGCGGATTCAATTCGGTGGCATATTTCAGCAATGTGTTTAAAAAAATTATGAAAACACCGCCAACGAAATATAAAAAGAAAAAATAACCGCAGGGGCATTACATATCATCAACAAAAACGGTGTAACCAAATTTTATGGTTACACCGTTCATCATGTTTAGGGCTTTCTCCGTTTTTAAAAGTAGTAAATAAGTAGTACGATTTTCAATTTTTTTTGCAAATCATAGCAAACTAAAACGAAAGTGTGCCGCAGAAAACTGCGGCACACTTTCGTTTTTTAGGAGCATTTCTATGAAAACTAAAAAATCGACAAAAATTAAAACATATGGGGGTGATGGGGGAAGTTGTTTATCGCGGACATATGGTGGTTGATAGCGGTACGAGCAGCCTGATCATGCATTTGGCAAGCGGTTCTGTGAGCCTCCATATGCTGCTGATGCATAAGGTCGTTCATGCGCTGAGAGGAAGCATTCGCGATGGAAGGATCGATGAAAACATCAAGTCTTCTGCCTTTGGGTGCTTTTAGAACGGCTCTAACAATATTAAAAATTGCGAATGCGAAAACTGCGATGAATATAATGAAGAATAAAGTGAATGTTGTCATGATAAAAACCTCTTTTTTAAAAATTTTTTCTTTTGGGCTTCTTGCCCCTTACACTAATAAAGGGGAACGAGAGGCGAAAAAGGTTTTAAAAAAATTAAAAAATTTTAAAATTGATAAGTTTTTAACAAAAAACATGGCATTTTCGCGATTTTTGGCTTAAATTTTTTACATATCGGTAGTAATAATTTCCATTGAAAATATTATGCTATATTCTTATAATGTAAATAGAGAAATTATATCTTGAAATTTTCGAGATAAAGGAGAGTAGGATTTAATGAAAAAATCGTTATCGATTGTGCTTGCGGCAATATTGCTGTTGTCCTGCGTGTTCACAGGAATCAGCTTTTCAACCCCGCCCGCAGGTGCAGAAACCATCGAGGGTCAAAACTCGGTTACTGTTTCGGTAAAGGAACAAAACGGTCGCTATGGCGGTACCGTTTCTTGTGATGCCGTTCAGTATATTCCCGAAGGGGAACTTGCTACCGTTTCGGCAGTTCCTTATTATGGAAATGGTTTTCTTGGTTGGTATGAAGGGGAAACCCTCGTATCGAAGGAACTGAACTATTCCTTCGCCCCAACAGAGAATACCACCCTAACCGCAGTTTTTGATATCAAGAACATGGTTGAAAACGGTGATGCCGAGGCCGAATCGGGCCATAAGGTTTTAACCGATAGCATCAACAATGCTAAAAAATACCATACCCAGTATTACGGAACCGCATCGGTTATTCCAACCGCCGAGTTCTTGAATACAGGAGATGAGTATGGAAGCTATGCGCTAAAGCTGACCCCCTCGCAAACTTTGGGAACAGCCGCAGCCGCTAAGGTTAAGAACCTTGCAAACTTCAAGGTAACCGTTAAGAAGAATACAAACTACATAATTCGTTTCTCCTATAAGTTTGATGATAACGCTGCGGGATTCACCCCCAGCGGAACTACTTATGCTCTTTATATGGCGCTTAATAGTCCCGATGGCAATGGAAACATTCCCTATAGCGATAACAATCATTCGATTAAATGGACCTTCCATTCTCAGCAGGCAGGAACTGCGCTTGATGAAAGCAACAGCAAGTATAAGAGCGTTTATTCCTGGGGCGGAAGTAATGGATATAGCGCCAACGATGAAGGCTGCGATAAATACTTTACCGATAACGGTTTAGCAGCAGCCGATGTTTGGCAGGATGTTTATATTGTTTTCAATCCCGGCGAGGATGCAGAGGTATTCCGCGGTGGCAACGAGGGAACCGTTTTCTTCTCGCTCGGAACCCATTATAATACCTCCGATTCCATCTGGCTCGATAATCTTTTGATTGCCGAGGCAGGCGAAAACAATAAAACCACCGTTTCCGCAACCAAAAACGGAAGCATTACCGCTCTCTCTCCTCGAAACAGCGAAAATTTCTATACCTATACCGAAGGTAAGCGCGGCGATGCCGATGTATTCACCAACCGCGATACCTCCAAGCTATACTATCCCTCTGTATATGAAGCATACTATGCAACCGAGGCCGATGGCGCCGAGTTTGTTGGTTGGTTCAATAATGCCGGCGAATGTGTTTCGAAGGAACATGTTGCATACCTTTTGATGACAGGCGAGAAATATACCGCCAAGTTTGCAACCGATATCTCGGCCGAAGGCGGCGGAACCCTCCAAGATAATGGCGATGGAACCTATACCGCAAAGGCCTTCTATGGCAACAAGTTCCTCGGCTGGTATGATGGAACAACATCCCCCTATACCTTCAAAACCGCAGAACCTACCCTTGAGAAGGCGGGTCATCTCGGCTATGTTGCAGTATTCACCGAGGATAACCTCATCTATGATGGCGATTACGAGATAAATGCCAATACCGCAACAGTTTACAATAACTATATCGACTATGATTCGGCTCACGCAGGTGTGAGCAGCATTGTTCCGAATTCCATAGGCGGAACCGAGT
>JAZOXC010000022.1:0-2916 GCA_045659535.1 Acutalibacteraceae bacterium | reverse complement strand
TCGCCGATGGATGCGATGTTGCTGTATTCCCAGGTTCCGTTTTGATAAAAAACAGCCTTGCCGTTTTTGAATTCAACCGCGGCATCGTTTTGCTCCGAGGTTAGATTTTTCGGCGAGATGGTCGAGTTGTTGATATAAAGGTCCCAAATCGACTTAAACGCATCAAGATAGGTTCCCTTTATGGTTGCGGGCTGCTTATCTATGCCATCCTTTTCGAACTCATAAAATAGCGGGATGTTGGCAAGATGACCCGAAAAACGCCAAGAGGACGAGGAAGCAAGACCCGAGCTTGTGAAGGCCGAAAATCCGAGCTCGTTTTTGCGCGCGGTTATCGATTTTGCGATTTCCGAAAGCTTCGCAAACGAGGTTATATCCTCGATTTTATAGCCCGCCTCGCTTAGCAGCTTTTTATTAACAATAATGCCGTAGCCCTCGTAAACATAGGCGATGCCATAAACCGCATCCCCTTCCTTAACGGCGAAATCATCGCTTGATAGCTCGGAATAAACCGCGCTGCCCGACAGGTCGAGGCAGTAGTCCTTCCAACTGTTAAGGGCCTGCTGTCCGCTTATTTGGAAAAGGGTTGGTGCCGAGGATTTATCGATCTCGGCGGTTAGGGTTTCTTCGTATTTGCCCTCGGCCGCGGTAACAACTCGAACCTCAACACCGGTCTGCTTTGTGTATTCGGCTGCGAGTTGCTGCCAAGCCGCATCCTGTTCGGGCTTGAAATTAAGGTAATAAACCTTGCCCGTGCTGTTCCCCTTTTTGCCGCAGCCCGCAAAGAGCAGCGAAAGGGTTAGAATGGCTAAAAAGATGGATAATAATTTTTTCATAAAAAATCCTCCGTTTTCATATTTTAAAAAAGGTTCCATCGGTCTTGATTGTAGCATAGCGGCGGGATAGAAAAACCGCGAAAGCCGATGGGGAAGAGGGTATCCTTTTGGCGAATCCCGCGGCATAAAAAAACCGCTCCAACATATTATTGTCAGAGCGGTTAAAAATATGTAAAAAGAGTTTTCTTGCTTGACAAAAATCTCTCATGTGCTATAGTTTTTATAGACACAAAATTTGTGCCAATTTTTTCTCGGAGGAGATATTAATGAAAAAATTATTGGCTCTTTTATTAGCTTTTGCTCTTATGTTCTCGGTTCTTGCAGGCTGCGGCAGCAGCGAAGAAACCGCCGATAAAACCGATAGCGCACCGACCGAAACCCAAGACACCGCTTTAAATTCGATCGTTGGCGTTTGGCTGCCCGATAGCATAAACTATGAGGGCGAAACCCAGGATTATGCCGATCTTGTTGGCGATAGCGAAACCTATGCCATGTTTACCGAATATGGTTTTTCCTATACATATTATGATGGCGAAATGGTAGGCTGGGGATATACCTATGATGGCGGCATCCTAACCATCGATAGCGAATATGATGGCGAGGTAACGCAAAAGGTTGTTATAGCAGGCGATACGATGACCGCAGCAACCGACCTCGGCGAGGGCGGAATATATGAAATCACCTATAAGCGCGCCGATACCCCCAAGAACAGCGAGCTTATCGGCTCTTGGAATATCGAAGGCTTTGAAGGTTCTACCGTAGAGTTCACCGCAACAACCATGTCCTTCAAAGACGGCGAGGATGCTGATGTGTTTAATTACACCTATAAAAACGGTGTTCTCGAAACCAAGGTTGATGGCGAAAATGAGGCAATCTTCTTTATCGAAAACGAAAACGGCTATACCCTCGTTGATAGCGATGGCGAAGCGCTGGACATCACAAAAAAGCAATAAAAAAACAAACCCCTCGAGGAAACCTCGAGGGGCTTTTTTATTCTTTTTTCTCGGGAAAAAGCAGGTTGAAAAGCTCTTGCTTTTTGTCTTCGGGGGGCGGGTGCGCCTCTTTGTCCGCGAGAAAAACATAATATAGATTAAAATGTTTGCGGGGGGTGTCGTTCATAGGCATCCTCCTTTAATATTCGCGGTAATAGGTAGCATATTCATATTTTGTTCCGGTGCAGTTGGGGGTAGGGTAATCATCTCTAATGGTGTGGTTAAGATACTCCATTTTTTCGGTGGTTAGGTTAAAGTAGTAGTGGCCTACATAATCGTCGCCGCCGCCAATGGGGTCGTCAAAGGTTATGTCGCAGGCATACCATTCTCCATCAAGCTTGATTGCGTTCCATTTGTGGCCGCCGCCCGCATCGCCAACAATTCCGGTGCAAACAATACCAACCTGGAGGCAAAGGGTTTGGAAGGCCTCGGAATAGGATTCGCAAACACCTGCGCCGTTTACAAGAACGCCATATGCGTTCCAGTTATCCTCGCAAACTCCGTTCCATTTTGCGCCGAGGTTATAGTTGGCATGGGTGATAATATAATCATAAATGAGGCGCTCTTTTTCAACATCGGGGGCATCCGCGGGTATGGTTGAAATTATCGATTTAACCTTGTTATCAAAAATTCTTTGCTTGGCAAGGATACTCTGCTTTAGCGAAGCGGGAACAGTTCCATCGCTTCTGCCGTAGCCGCAGTAGTTTGTGCCGTCCGAGTAGCAAAAGAGTATCTCCGAGGTTCCATTGCCGTGCGAATAAATGGTCATATAATTGCCGAGGTAGATTAGCTCGGGGTTATCAAAAACATAAAGGAAATAGATGTAATAGTTTTTGTTTTCGCTCAAAGCTCCGTTAATGGCAACCCTTCCATCAAGGTTGTGAACCGCATTATCAATGGCGCGATACCATTCCTTCTGCTGCTCACTAAGTATTGAATAGAGGTAGCGCTCTTTGTAAGGAACTGCGGTGTGCTGCTGACCGGTTGTATAGGTGTGGGTCTTATGAAGCTCGGCGGGGGTCGGCTCTCGCTCGGGCTCGGGAGTCGGTTCGGGATCAGGTGTCGGGGCAGGAGTCGGTTCGGGATCGGGG
>JAZOXC010000021.1:0-22123 GCA_045659535.1 Acutalibacteraceae bacterium | reverse complement strand
ATGGCTACGATCCGACTTGATTCTTTTCATTGCTCAACCTCCGTGTTCCTCGAACGGTTTTCCATTCGAATAAAATAAGCCTCAGCGATTGGCAAAATTAGCACTTTTTTACCAAGAATCGCTATATGAGGCGCTTGTTACAGAATGTGTGCCCAAAATATTGGCAAAATCTCTAAAATTACAATCAAAACATATCTTGTTTGTTGAAATTTACTAATCATATTACCTATTATATAATAGCACGCCATTTTCTCTATACATTTTACCATATTATTTGCATAAAAAAAGTCTAAAAAATTCCTAAAGTATAGGAAAATTTTAGACCTTAATTGCGATTTTTTGATATGTTTGTGCAAAATTACAACAACCCATAAAGTTGCGAAATTTTTATCAATTCCTGTCGATCCGGGATGTCGGCAGTTGTTAACATTCGGCGAACTCGATACTTAACAGCGCTCTGCGAAACGAACATTTCCTCGGCGATTTCGGACATATTTTTGCCTTTTGAGAGCAGTTTTAGGATGCTTCGATCGAGCTTATCGCAGGTTTTTGCAAGGGTTTCGGCGCGCAAATATGATAGATAATCACCATCATCACGATAGTTAATTTGACGCGGCGGAACCGCCTCAATTCGGTTATTAATATGCTTTTTTGCGGTGCTTGCTCTAACGATAATGGGGCAATCAACCCTAATGGTTACGCCGTTGATATCGAGGTTTTGGGATAAGAAGCGATGGAGCTTTACCGCAGCGGCGCCGAGGGCGGCAAAATCGGTTTTTATAGTTGTTGCCGCAGGCGAAGAATACTCGGAGAGCTCGTTTCCGCCGATGCCCATAACATATAGATCCTCGGGGACATATATCTTGCGCTTTTTAAGGATTTTTAGCAGATGGGCGGTTTCGGCATCGCGGGAGCATATAACGGCATCAAAGGAATGCATCTCACGCAAAAACGAGGTGGCAAGCTCGGATATACCTATATATTTAAAGCTTTGGTAATATACACCGCTACCTGCTGCTGCAGCGGCAAAGGCTTTTCGCTTGGTTTCATACGAAAGGCGACCGGAGCAGCCAACAAAGGCGATTTTGGTTTTTCCGCAAGCGCGAAGATAATCTACCGCTTTTTTCATGGCGGAGGAATAATCGAAGGACACATATGCTTCTGCATCCCCTACCCCGCTATCGGGTGCGGCATTGACAACCACGGCGCGAGCGCCTGTGCTATGTATGCGGGCAACGGCCTGCTCGAGCCATCCCTTGGTATAGCCAACGGCGAGCACAAGTTGTTTTTCGCTGCTAAGTGTTCCATCGGTTGGCAAATACGAATCCTCGATATGAAGATTTTTCTTATCGGCCTCGGCCTTTATCCCCTTTAGAATATCGGTTATCCAATAGCCATCGAGGCCAATCTGCTCCGAAACAACATATATCGACATTTTCCTCACCCCTTTGTTTCCTTTTTAACTATTATACCGCCCGCGAAGGCTTCTCGCAAGATATTTTTGAATTTACAGAAAAGAAAAATTATGTTATACTTTCTTATATATTTGCAAAGAATATTTCTTGAAAGAGTGTTTTATTATGTGCGGATTTGTTGGGTTTACCAACGAGATAAAGGACAACGGAACCTACCTTTTTCCTATGATGGAAAAGATCGCTCATCGCGGTCCCGATTCAAAAGGCGCCTATATCGATGAGAATATTGCCATGGGCTTTAGGCGACTGAGCATTATCGACCTTGAGGATGGCAACCAGCCGCTCTTTAACGAGGATGGCAGTCTTGTTTTAACCTTTAACGGCGAGATTTATAACTACCCCGCTCTTCGCGAGGAGCTCGTAGCTTTGGGTCATATATTCAGAACCGCATCGGACAGCGAGGTTCTGCTCCATGGATTCGAGGAATGGGGCGAAGAGCTTGTTTCCCATCTTCGCGGTATGTTCGCATTTGTTATTTATAACAAAGCTGATGGCTCGCTCTTCGGCGCGCGCGATATGTTTGGCATCAAGCCGTTTTATTATACCAATATGGGCGGCTCATTTATTTTCGGTTCAGAGATTAAGGCGTTTTTATGCCATCCGAAGTTTGATAAACAGCTGAACGAGAATGCCCTTGCCAATTATCTTTCTTTTCAGTATTCCCCGCTTGAAGAAACCTTCTTCCGCAATGTTTATAAGCTTCCGCCGGCCCATTATTTTTATTACCGCGATGGCAAGTTGGAAACAACCCGCTATTGGAAGCCCGAGTTTTCGGCCGAGCAGGGCGCTACCGAATACTATGCCGATTTAATCGATGAGGCGGTTCGCGAATCGGTTGAGGCTCATAAGATTGCCGATGTTGAGGTTGGTTCTTTCCTATCCTCGGGCATTGATTCGAGCTATATAGCCGCAACTGCAAGGGTTGATAAAACCTTTACGGTTGGTTTTGCGGGAGGCGATGGCCGATATAGCGAAATCGACTATGCCAAGGCTTTTGCCGATGAGGTTGGGCTCAAGAATATCAGCCGAATTATAACGGCAGAGGAATATTGGGCGGAATTCCCCCATATTCAGTATCATATGGACGAGCCCCTCGCCGACCCTGCCGCGATCGCACTATATTTTGTTGCAAAGCTTGCGAGCGAGCATGTTAAGGTTGTTATGTCGGGAGAGGGAGCGGATGAACTTTTTGGCGGATATCGAATCTATAAAGAGCCGCTAACCGCAACAAGCTATGACCTTATCCCCTTCCCCCTAAGACGGTTTATCGGAAAGGTTTGCTCTTTTCTTCCGCAAAGGCACGGAATCAATTTCCTAACCCGCCGAGGCAAGAGATTAGAGGAGCGCTTTATTGGAAACGCGAACATCTTTAGCTCCCGCGAGCGAAAGAAAATTCTCCTTCGCGATAACGGAATAAAGCCCCATATGCTCTGCAAAAGGTTTTATGATGAGGTCTCTGATGCCGATACTGTTACCAAAATGCAGTATCTCGATATCAATATGTGGCTCATGGGAGATATACTCCTTAAGGCCGATAAAACCAGCATGGCAAACTCGCTTGAGCTTCGAGTTCCTTTTCTCGATAAAAATATAATGGCGCTTGCCGAAAAGCTGCCGCGCGAATGCCGAGTTGACCGCTATAATACCAAAATAGCGCTCCGCAAGGCCGCCGAGCGCAGCATCCCGCAAAAGACCGCCATGAAGGAAAAACTCGGTTTCCCCGTTCCCATCAGGCTTTGGCTTTGCGAGGATGAATATTACGAGCGGGTTAAAACCGCATTTCTTTCCGAAACTGCAAAAAAATATTTTAATACAAAGGCGCTGCTAAAGCTGCTTTCAGCTCACAAAAACGGCAAGGCCGATAACAGCCGAAAAATTTGGACAATTTACACTTTTTTGGTTTGGCATGCCGAATATTTTGAGGTTTAATAAAATTGATTTGCGGAATACTACTCTTAGAAAAAGAAAAGGAGTAGTAACCTATATGAAGAGTGCAGCATCGTTTGCAAAGGGAATTGCCGCAGGAATGGCGGCAGGCGCTATTGCCGCAACGGTTGGCAAGGCGATTATGTCGAACCGCAAAAATGTTTCTAAAGGCTCTGCAAAGGCTATGCGAGCCGTTGGCGATTTTATAAGCGGTATCGGAACAATGGTAAAATAAAAAAAGAGAACTCCTTCGGCTGAAGGAGTTCTTTTTTTATACCAAGAAATAAACCAAAAGCGCGGCGCCCAAGACTATTCGGTAGTAGCCGAATGCCTTGAAATCATGGCGGCGAATATAAGACATAAGGAACTTGATAGCGAGCACCGAAACGATAAAGGCAACTATCATTCCAACGGCCAAAATGCCGATTTCCTGCGCGGTGAAGGAATGTCCCGCATCTAAATAGCTATCAAGCTTTATTATGCTGCCGCCTGCCATTGCGGGAATGGATAGGAAGAATGAGAACTCTGCTGCTGCGGTTCTGCCAAGACCTAAAAGCATTGCGCCAAGGATGGTTGTTCCGCTGCGCGAGGTTCCGGGGATTAGCGCGAGGCACTGAATCATACCGATAAAGAAAGCCAAACGATAGCTGATATCATCGGTAGATAATATTGTTTCCTTCTTTTTTAGGCTCTCAACAACAATAAAGAGAACACCATAAATAATAAGGGTTGCGGCAACGATATAGGCACGACTGTTACCCGTTAGCATTGAATCGATTTTATCATCGAACAAAATTCCCAAAACTGCGGCGGGAACACTTGCAACCAATATCTTAAACCAAAGGACCATCTTATCAACATGGATATAGTTGTTGCAAAGCTTTTTGAAGGTGCCAACATTTCCGCTAAAGTAAGGCGTAACATTTGCGCTTTTAAGATGAAGCGGCCAAATCTTTTTAAAATAAAGCAGGATAACCGCTAAAATCGCACCAAGCTGAATAGCCACAAGGAAGAAGTTGGTAAATGCGGCTCCGTTCTGGGTTTTTAGAGTAAAAAACTCATCAACCAGAATCATATGACCGGTGCTGCTGATGGGGAGCCATTCGGTTATACCCTCAACCACGCCCAAAACGGCGGATTTTATATATTCAGTCATGTTATCACACTCCAAAATAAAATACCCATATAGGATTATATGGGTATTCTATCATACTATTAACCTTTTGTCTATTAAATAACTGTTAAATAACTGTTAACAAACGGGATTTATCTATCAATAGATTTATAGAGCTTGATATAAGCGCTTGCGGATTTGCCCCAGCTATTATCACACTGCATGGCTACGCGGCGCAAAACATCGAACCTTTCCACATCGCGATATGCAGCTATTGCGCGGTTTATGGTTTCAAGCAGTTTGCCCGCATCATATTCTGCGAAGGTAAATCCGTTGCCGTTTTCGAGCGAGATATCACGGATGGTATCGTTTAGTCCGCCCGTTTCGCGAACGATGGGAACGGTTCCATAGCGCAGAGCGATGAGCTGCGAAAGACCGCAGGGCTCGCTCTTTGAGGGCATAAGGAATAAATCGGCGCCTGCATAGATTTTTCTTGCGAGTTCGGGAACAAAGCCGAGCTTTAGCGCAACTTTATCGGGATATTTTGCGGCCATATCATGGAAGAATGTTTCGAACTCCCATTCTCCGCTTCCCAAAATGCAGAACTGAACATCGCCCTTTAAAAGCTCCTCGAAAATCGCCTTAACGATATCGAGTCCCTTATGACCTACAAGGCGGGAAACGATGCCGATAAGCGGGGTATCAGCCTTTTGGGGCAGACCCATTCGCTCTTGGAGTTTTTCCTTGTTTTCGGCCTTTTTCTCGATGGAATCGAGATTATAGTTCACATAAACATTTTCATCGGTTTCGGGGTTATAAACCTCGGTATCAATACCATTTATAATTCCCGAAAGCTTAAACTCGCGCTCGCGGAGGATGCGGTCGAGCCCATGCGCGAACTCGGGGGTTAGGATCTCGCGCGAATAGGTTGGCGAAACGGTTGTAACGCGGTCGGCGCACTCAATACCGCCCTTTAAGAGGTTTACGCAGCTATCATACTCGACAAAGCGGCTGTCCTCGCTCGGCAGTCCCAAAACATCGCCAAGCAGTTCATAGCCATAGCGGCCCTGATATTGAATGTTATGGATTGTGAACACCGTTTTTATATTGCTGTAGAAGGGGTTTTGACTATAAAAACGGTCGAGATATACGGGGGTCATTGCGGTTTGCCAATCGTTGCAATGGATGATATCGGGTTTGAAATCAACATGCGGCAGCATCTCGAGCACGGCGCGAGAGAAGAACGCAAAGCGCTCGGCATCATCATAGAAGCCATATAATCCATCGCGCTTAAAATAATACTGGTTATCGAGCAGATAATATATAACTCCGCCTACCTTTGCCTCGAAGATTCCGCAATACTGCCTTCTCCATGCAACCGGAACGGTTATATGGGTTATGAAATTCATGTTGGCGCGAAGCTCTTCGGATATATCGGAATAGAGCGGCATAACAACGCGGCAACCAATAAGCCTTTTGCGAAGCGCTTTCGGGAGCGAGCCCGCAACATCAGCAAGACCGCCCGACATCGCAAAGGGATAAGCCTCACTTGCGGCATATAAAACTTTCATTCGGTTTCTCCTTTTTTATTAAACGGTTGAACCCTTGCTTACATAAACATAATACGAAGGCGAGCCGCAAAGCGAACGATTATTGCCAACCGATACCTCTTTATCGAGGGTTAGATATTTTAGGTCGGCTCCGCTGCCTATCTCGGTTCCCTGCATTATGATGCAGTTTTCAACATTTGCGCCCTTAGAAACTCGAACACCACGGAAAAGAATACTATTCTTAACCGTTCCCTCGATAACGCAACCATCGGCGATAAGAGAATTGGTTATATTCGAGCCGATACCATAACGAGTTGGCATTGAATCCTTAACCTTGGTATAAATTGGGCGGGTTTTACTAAACAAATCAGCGCGAACATCGGGCGATAACAGCTGCATATTGGCATCAACATAGCCCTGAACGCTATCCATAACCGCAATAAAGCCTTTATGCTCATAGCCGCGGATAACAAGGCTCTCAACTCGGGGCATTATAACATCGCGGGCAAAATCGGTTTTATTGGCGGCAACCGCTTTATCAACCAGCTCCATCAAAAGAAGGCGGGATATAACGGTGATGCCGATACTGTAATCACATTCGCCCTCGAGACTGCGATACATCATAACGCGATTTACCCTACCCTCGTTTAGGTTGAGTGTCATGATATCGCCATCGTTCTCGGGAAGGGAGCCATGCTTATATGCAACGGTTATATCTGCGCCCGAGGATATATGCTGCTCAACCATATCGGAGATATCAATATTGAGCGCCATATCACTATTGCAGATAACGGCATACTGCTCGGTTGAGCGGCGGAGGAAATGTCCGATTCCATAAAGCGCATCAACCTGACCAACATAAACACCCGAAGAGGCGCGACCATAGGGCGGCAAAATATGTAGTCCTCCGTTTTTGCGGTCGAGTCCCCAGCTTTTTGCGCTGCCAACATGGTCCATAAGCGATTGATAATTTGATTTGGTTATAAGACCAACCTTCGATATTCCTGCGTTAACAAGGTTTGAAAGCGCGAAATCGATAAGGCGGTATCTTCCGCCAAAGGGCACGGATGCGATGGAACGGCGGGAGGTTAATTCGCCAAGGCGCTCATCATTTGCGCTTGCGAAAACTATACCTAAAACATTATTGTTTCTCATATTTTTTCGCCCTCCATCACATTTTTGGTTATCATCTTTTTGGCGGTAACGGTAGCATCCTTGCCAACGGTTAGGCCATCGCCTATAACCGCGATACCCCAGCCATCAAGGTCGTTGCATTCCTCGGGGCTCTCGCCTACCACTGCGCCGGATTTTATAACCGCGTTTTCGGCAACTATCGCATATTTAACGGTAGCGCCCGATTCGATTTTTGCGCCCGGCATAATAAGCGAATACATAACATTCGCATCTTTTTCGACCTCAACATTGCTAAAGAGGATCGAGAAATCAACATTTCCGCAAACCTCGCAGCCCTCGGATATAAGGGAGTTTTCGATTTTTGCATCGGCCGAAATATACTGCGGCGGCAGGCCCTCGTTTTTGGAATAGATTTTCCAGTTGGGGTCGGCAAGGTTTAGATCGATATTGGGGTTAAGCAGGTCGAGGTTTGCATCCCATAGAGATTCAACCGTTCCAACATCCTTCCAATAATCATCAAAGCGATAGACATACATCTTTTCGCCGCCCGACAGCATAGCGGGAATAACATCCTTGCCGAAATCGTTGGATGAGCCCTGCTTTTCGGCATCCTCGATTAGATATTTGCGGAGTCTTTCCCAGGTGAAAACATAGATACCCATTGATGCCAAGGTGCTCTTGGGCTCGGCGGGCTTTTCTTCGAATTCATATATGGTTCCATCGGGATTTGCGTTCATAATTCCAAAGCGGCGCGCTTCCTCGAGGGTTACGTTTAAAACCGCGATGGTGCAGTCCGCGCCGGTCTTTTTATGCTGCTTTATCATTTTGGAATAATCCATTTTATAGATATGGTCGCCCGATAAAACAAGAACATACTCGGGATTATAGCGCTCGATAAATCCGATATTTTGATAGATAGCGTTTGCGGTTCCCTTATACCAATCGCTTCCGGTGCTCTTTTGATAGGGCGGGAGAACATGAACTCCGCCCTCGAGTCGGTCGAGGTCCCAGGTTTTTCCGCTGCCGATATAATCATTTAGCTCGAGCGGCTGATACTGGGTTAGAACGCCAACGGTATCGATACCTGAATTGGCGCAGTTTGAGAGCGGAAAATCGATAATACGATATTTTCCGCCATACGGAACGGCAGGCTTAGCAACATTCTGGGTGAGGACACCCAAACGGCTACCCTGACCACCCGCAAGTAGCATCGCAACACATTCGGTCTTTTTCATAATGGCTAACTTCCCTTCTTGCGGCCGCGTTTTGCGGTCGGTTTATATTCATAATAGAGTACCGAGAGCGGCGGCAGATAAAGCTCTGCCGACTGCGAAAGTCCATGCATGGAAATATCTTCGCTTTTTATGGTTTTGGGAATTGTTAATCCGCTGCCACCAAAGGCTTTATCATCGGTGTTCAGAATCAGCTTATACTCGCCCGAGAACGGCAAACCAATGCGGTAGCCCTCGCGAGCAACGGGAACAAAGTTGCAAACCGCGATTATCTCCTTGCCCGAACGGTCGGTTCGGCGGAATGCGATAACACTTTGCTCGCTATCATCATTGGCTATCCAAGAGAAGCCCTCCCAAGAATAGTCGATCTCCCAAAGCGCGGGAGTTTTTAGATAAACACCATTTAGCTTTTTAACAAAATCCTGCATCGCAGAATGCTTATCATAATCGAGCAGCATCCAATCGAGCTGCTTTTTATAATCCCATTCCGCAAACTGCGCGAATTCCTGACCCATGAAGAGCAGTTTCTTGCCCGGGTGCGCCATCATATAGGCATAGAAGGCACGAAGCGATGCGAATTTATCATCGTATTCGCCCGGCATTTTGCCGATTAGCGAGCCCTTTCCATGCACAACCTCATCATGCGACATAGGGAGCACGAAGTTTTCGGAAAACGCATAGAAAAACGAGAAGGTTATACATTCATGGTTGAATTTTCTATATATCGGGTCGAGCGATATATAGCGAAGCATATCGTTCATCCAACCCATATTCCATTTGAAATTAAAGCCGAGACCGCCGATATCGGCAGGCTTGGTTACCATTGGCCAGGCGGTTGATTCCTCGGCAATCATCAAAACATTCGGATCGGCGCGGAAGGCAAATTCATTAACCCTGCGGAGCAGCTCGATGGCATCGAGATTTTCTCTTCCGCCATAGGAATTCGGCAACCATTCGCCATCGCGGCGATTATAATCGCGGTAGAGCATCGAGGCAACGGCATCAACCCGCAGACCATCGATATGATATTCGCGAATCCAATAAACCGCATTGGATATGAGGAAGTTCATAACCTCTACCCTGCCGTAATTAAATACCGCAGTTCCCCATTCCTTATGCTCGCCGATTCGCGGATCTTCATATTCATATGCGGCGGAGCCATCGAAACGATAGAGTCCAAACTCATCCTTTGGGAAATGGGCGGGAACCCAATCGAGGATAACCCCTATTCCCTTTGCGTGCATAATGTCTATAAATTTCATGAAATCATGGGGAGTTCCATAGCGCGAGGTTGGAGCATAATAGCCGCCAACCTGATAACCCCACGAGCCATCAAAGGGATGCTCGGCGATCGGCATTATCTCGATATGGGTATATCCCATTTTTAAAACATATTCGGATAATTCCTCGGCTATTTCTACATAGCTTAAAAACGAATTATCCTCGCGGCGGCGCCAAGAGCCTAAATGGAGCTCATAGATATTAACGGGGCTCTCGAATATATTGCCGCGCTTTTTGGATTTTTGCCATTCGGTATCGGTCCAAGCAAAGCCCTCGAGCGGATAAACCTTTGAGGCGGTTCCCGGAGCAGTTTCGGCATGGAAGGCATATGGATCGGCCTTAAAGACCAATCGGCCATCGGCACCCTCTATCGCGAATTTATAGTTATCATATTGCGATAACCCCGAAACAGAGGTTTCGAAAACCGAGCCGTTTCGGGTCATGATATTCGCGCCCGTATCCCAACCATTGAAATCGCCAACGAGCGAAACCTTTTTGGCATTCGGTGCCCAAACGCGGAACACAAAGCCATCGCCCTCTTTATGGCAACCCATATACTTATAGGCATCATCTAGCAGCATATTTGAGAAATCTTTTATTCTCTCCATAAAGCGCGAATCCTCCCTCATAATACTTTATTTTAATTTTATCAAATGTTAGATGCCTTTTCAAGCCTGTTTTTGTGAAAAATAAAATGCAGTTGTAGTATTTTTTGGCAGAAATTTGTATTATTTTAACAAAAAATGCAGGTTTTCCCGAGATAGGCGGCACCTATATTTAATATAAGCAATATGGAAACAAAAATAACCCCCATGGCCTAAGCCACAGGGGTTATTTTTTTGAGTTAGATCAAATCGCCATCAGGATCGCCAACGCCAGGGTTGGTTATTTCTGCCTGACTGGGACCGCAGATCTCGGAATCGGTTTTGATTTCGAGAATCTTAAACTCGGGAGCATCGTAGAAATTTTTCATCCTTGAATCCTCCTTATCTTATTGTGCGTTTGCGGCAAGTACGAATGCCCAAACTTCTTCGATATCGCAGTTCCAAAGATCCTTGCCTGCTACCGGAGTAATCATCGAGGCAGCGAGAGCGGCATAATCATCGGATGCGGTTATCATTGCTTTTGCTGTTAAGCGCTTCATCTGAGTGAGCGAGCGGCTATATACACCGTTGTCGATTGCCTTGGCTGCATCGGTATTATTTGTTCCGAGTACAATTCCTAAGGAGTTACCATAGTTATCGCAGATGGTTATTTCGGTTCTGGCGAGAACTCTTGCGGTCGGCTCCATAGAAGCAAAGCCTTCGTAGGTTGTATAGAAGTTGCCCGATCTCATAACCTCTCCTTCGCTTCCGAGGAGAACACGGCTATTTTCATCAGCACGCATAGATGCGAAGCCTGCTTCCTTCATTTTGAAGTCGAAGTCATAAGCGCGATCCGGATACTTGGTATCGATGTAGTACTTTGCAATCATATGAGTGGTTACAAGGTTCATCGAAACATATGCCGGGAGGTCAACGCTGGTTACATAGTGTACGGTAGAACCATCAACGTCGAGCATTGCGCCTACCATTGTGGGTGCGAGGTCGGCCTGATTGATGAAGGTGAATCCATCTACTGCAAATTCGCCGCCGCTATGAACGCCGATGTTGATATATGCGGTTTGAGTTTCAACATTTGTTGCATCAAGAACCATATAGAAATCAACATAGCCCTGCTTGTTATAGCCCTTAGTGTTCCAATCGGAGAAGAAGGCTGCAACATCGCTGTTTCCTGCTCTTAAATCGCCATATGCAAAGCTTGCATAGGTCTTGCCCGAAAGTCCTGCAGGAGCGCCCGACCAAGAAGCTGCCTTGGTATCGATACGAACATCAAAGCGAGCATCCGAAACGGTAGAAAGAACACGGAGCTTAAAGTGTGCGAGATACTTGTTTCCCTTAACGAGCTCTACGGGGAAGCCGATATCAACATAAGAGTTATCGGATGCGTTTGCGGTTACCTTGAGGTAGCCATCGCCCATGGATGCATCATAGCCGTTAACAAGCTTATCGGCATCGGTATAGCCCATAACTTCGGCGGTTACGCCATCCTTTAAGGTAACAACCGAGCTGATATCGGAGCCGGGAACATCGAAGTTGTTATCGGCATCAACTATAGTTACAGGCTGTAATGCAGAGATCATGGTCTGAGCATAGATACGGCAACCAAAGTCGTTTGCATGGTTGAGGTTGTTTCCGAGGAGGTCGCAAACTTCCTTCTTTGCAGCAACATCCATAAAGATGGAGGTTAGGTTGGTTGCAGCAACATTCTGGTTTTCCTTTGCGAGCTCATGGAGAGCGCCTTCGTAACCCATAAGGGTTTCGTAGTCGTAAAGTTTAGAATAGGTATTGGTGCAGTTTGCGCCATAGAGAAGAACCGAAACCTCGGGGCACTTTGCACGAACAGCATCTATGATTGCCTGATCGTTTGCCTTGAATTCTTCAACGGTATGACCTGCGCCGTTATCGTTAATACCCCAACCAAGCATAAAGAGGTCGATATCCTTATTCTTGAGGAGGTTATAACGAGCCTCGAAGTTTGCAAGACCCCATTCGGAAGCCTTTCCGCCGAGGGAGAGGTTCTCCCAGGTGATGTTTGCATCGGGATAGGTCTTCTTGAGACCCTCGATGTACATAATCATCCAGTTGGGAGCATAGGGAGCGAAGTAAACGCCGCTCGAGGTAGTAGTGCCATCGTTGTCTGCGGTGTAAACATTGGTCTTACCGCCGCTGGCGCTCCAACCGCTGCTCATAGAATCGCCATAGAATACGATGTGAACATCTTCGCCGTTCTTGAGCTTCTCGTAAACGGTTAGCTTGTTAGCAACAGAGGTCTGCTTTGCACCCTCCCACTCGGTATCGTGGGTATAGGTAACAACGATGCTGCTGTTTGCGCTTGTGGCATCGCTGTATTCGGAGATTAATACATTCGGATCATCCGATTCCCAACCGCCGGTAGAAGTTGCGGGATCGGCGGTCATCGCAAACTTGGCTACCGGGATCTTGGAGCCTTCGAGGATAACAAGGTTGCCCTCTTCATTAATCTCGAAGTCGAAGCCCTCAACATAGGAGGTCTGGAGATCATAAGAACGAACAGAGATAATATCCGAAACGGGATACATAAGCTCTATCTCGGTTCTGCCCTTGTAGACAAGTGCGGTTTCGTGATATACGATGTTGCCATCCCAAATGTTCTTAGTATAGAGATCGTGGTTATAAGCGGTTAAGCTGTTGCCATCGAAGTCCTTACCTGCTTCGGGATATTCATCATCGTTTGCAAGAGCGATTGCAACTGCATTCTCATCCTCAACGATGAAGGAGTAAATGCCGTTTACTGCCTCGATAGCCTCACCGTTTACGGTTACGGTTGCGGCAACATCAGCAGCCTTATCAAGAGTGAAGGAATAGGTGGTTCCAACCGACATCGGGCCGATACCATCGCGAACGGGACGAACATTTTCCTTATGTGTGAAGGTGATAAGATCGGTCTTCTCATAGAAGCTGAAGTTATCATAGTAGGTAGCGGATTTGTTTACTGCCTGGTTATGACCAAGTGCGAGATAAACAGTTGCGGTATCGGATTCTGCGAAGAGGTTGCCCTTGCCGCTATAAGAGGTATCATCATCGAATGCGATTTCGATGGTAACATTTACCCAAGCATCACCAAAGGTTTCCTCTAAGGTTGCGAAGGCAATCTGGGGAATGAATGCGGTATCATTGCCCGAAGCAACATACTGAACAGAGGGATTATCGATTAGGTTGATGGTTAATCTATAGCTATCAAGCTTAGGCCAGTTGCCCCAATTGTTGCCATCGGGAGATCCCGAAACCATCATCGACCAAACGGGAGTGTTTGCTCCGTTTGCGGTATAATCGCCTATCTTCATATTGAACTGCATTACATAAGCACTGTTCTTCTTAACAACAACAGGATACTTTGCAGCCATAAGCGAGTTACCGGTGGAGTAGCCCTGCATACCTGCGCCGCTTATGCCATCGGCAGCATCAATAAAGAAGCCATTTGCGCTTTCGTAGCTCTGCCAGAGAGCAACGCCCTTATCGGTATCAAATGCACCGTCAACAACCTGGTTATACTGAGTGAAGGTTGCAACGCACTTTGCAGAAGCCTGCTCATAGCTGATGGTATCATTGGAAGTTACAAGACCTTCGAGGGTGTACCAACCAACGAAAACATTGCCGTAGTAGGGCTTTGCGGTGAAGGTGCCATCGCCATTATCAACTACGAAGCCGCCATCATTATTGGTGGTGGGCATCGAGGATTCGAAGTTTGCGTTAAGCTTTACGCTATCAAAGGTAGCATAGGGATCGGCCTCCGAAACAACCTCGCCATTCTCATCGGTCCAGTTAAGGAAGGAATAGAGAGCATTTTCGGGATGAGCCTTAAAGGTTACGGGGAGAACTGCGGTGGAAGCGATGCGGTCAACCTCAACAATACCGTTTCTGGTTGTTCCGAGATCAACCTCGTTGTTTACCTCGGAAACAACAAAGTTATCAATATCGAGAACCATGGTGCAGCCATTGCTGGTACCAAACATGATTCCAAGGTCGATAGCATCGGTGATATCAGTTCCGTTTGCAAGAGTTACGGAAGAAGTGTCAACAACTATGGAGTAGTGGGTCCAATCGCCGTTTGCCTTAGTAAAGGATCCGGGGAAGGAAGTAGAATTGCCCGAGGGGTTAAGATCACTACCACCTGCAGGGAAGGCATCAAATGCGCCCTTATAGGAGCCATTGTTTCCGCTTACATAGGTATAGCTATCAGCGAAGTTAACCTTGCTCCAGGTATAGGAGTAGTTGCCCTTATGATGAAGAACCATTCTTCTGAACGAGCCATCAACGCTCGAGAGAAGGTTTCCGTTCTCATCAACACCCGAGCGGAGGTCATAAGAAATTATGTATTTCTTATTCTTCTCAAGGGTTACAGGGAACTGGAATGCATAGAGGTCGTTACTTGCGGTAGTTGCCTCCATGCGGAGATACTTATTACCATCTTCGGTCTTAATGGTTGCGGTATAAGCTGCCTTGTTTGTATGAAGGGCAGCATCGCCGTTCTCGAAGTTGCCGTTATCCATCAGGTTGTGCTGTGCGAACTTTGCAACAACGCCGGGCTTACCGCCTGCATAGGTTGCATTTGTTGAAAGAAGGGTATCGCCATCATACCAACCAAGGAATTCGTTACCATAGTAGGGATATGCGGTAACAACATCGTTGCTTGCAACTACGGGATAATAAGAAACCTTCTTATCATCTGCACCAAAAGCTGCGCCCGAAGCGGTGCTCTTGATATACATGGGATCGGTTGCCTTCTGCGAGCCCGACTTGGTTTCGATATAACCGCCTTTACCGGCTACGGGAGCAGTGCTTGCGCTCGAAGCCTCGCCAAAGAAGAAGTTATCGAAGAGAAGGTCGCGACCTGCGGTGCTGGCAGAACCCTGAGCACCAAGCTGAAGGTTAAGGGTTATAGAATCGTTTGCACCAAAGAGGGTTTCATCATCGCCCGATTCAAAGATAAAGCGGATAACCGACCACTCATTGGGCTGATATACGCCAACATTAGCTGCGGAGTTGAGTTCGAATGCAGTATTCTTAACAGTCTTTCCGCTATCAACGGTAGCGCTTCCCTGCCAAGACCAAGTATTGGTAGAAACGCCATTCTTCTCACTATAGAAGTTGAAGGTGAAGGCATCGACATACTGAGCAACGTTGCCCGAGTTCCATGCGAGAGCATTAGAGGGAGTGAATACTATGTTATAACGGGGCTCTGCAGCATTGGTATCAATGTTATAAACAGCAGCCTCGAAATAGTAGGTCTTATTTTTCTCGATGGTTACGGGAATATTAAGAACCTGACGGTTGGATGCGCTTGTCGGATTGGTTAAGTTAAGTTTAATAACATTGTTTCCGTGCTTAGCTGCGGTTGAACCATAACCGGTGGGAGAAATGAGCGCTGCATTATAGCAAGCGCCCGGATGCGCATAATGGTTGGTTATTGCATTAAGAGCATCAACACCTGCGGTTGTGCCCGATTCAAAGTCGCCGTCAACAATCTGGTTTAAAACGGTGAATCTTGCGGTAAGGTTCTCGGTGATAACGCCGGTATAGGTAGCATCGGTCGAAACGAGGGTTTCGCCTGCATACCAACCTGCGAAGCCGTTTCCATAGAAGGGCTTTGCGGTTACGGTCTTGGTTTCGCCAACAATAGCATTATCGGCGCTAACGGTTCCGCCTTCGCCTGCTTTGATGGTTGCAACCTCGTAAACAGAAACATCATCGATAATCAAAACAAGACCCGAATCGTTCTGAACTGCGAGGGTTGCGAGGTATTTACCTTCGCCATCGGCAGCTAATTTGTAATCAGCGATTACATCATCTGCTGCGAATATAAAAGAATATTCCTTTAAATCGCCGAAGTTCCAATATGTAGCATCGTTATAGGTGAAGGTGCCGATATTGCCGGAAGCGGTATCAACGCGGAGGGCATTATAAATAGCATCGCCCGAATCGCAAAGATCATAGGACTTTCCGGTTACACCTGCGTATTTGTTTGTTACGGTATCAACAAATAATCCGCCTTCGTTTACGATGGCAACATCGAATGTGCCGGTGTAGTTTGCGCCGTTGGTTACAGGAAGATATGCGGCCTTTACAGAAACCTTATAGCTTTTGCCTGCCTCAATCTTAATGTCCTGCATGGTTTGGTTCCATCTGTTTACCTGAATGCCGGGGGCAGTAACGGTGCTATTGGGATTGGCGGCGCGGAATACGCCAACATTATGCCAATACAAAGCCGCATTGCCGTAGGCTGCACCATAGGAGGCGTTTGCAGTATCGGTTACATATCCCGATGAACGCCAGCCGAATGCATTATTCGCGGTAATCATTCCCCAATTCTCTTCGCCCATGGCGGGGGTTTCATAACCTCTCTCGCCCCATGATCCCATGGAAGCATCGCCATTGATGATTAGATTCTGGGGAGCTGTTGTTTGCTCGGTCTGGGCTGTTGCGGGGAGAATCATAAGAACCGATAAGGTGCTTACGATAAGTGCAACAGCCAAAAGCGTGCTAAGCAACTTTTTCATAAAAAACACTCCTTTTTTCTTGCTCTGCCGAAGAATTTAAAAGCAAACACCTCGGCAGTATAATATGCTTATATATAATAACAAAATATTTATATAAAAGTCAAGATATTGTTGCTATTTTTAACAAAATTGTTCAACATTTCTTTGTTTATTATGCATATTGCCCAAAACAGCAAAAACGGAGCGGTTTTTTGGAAACAAAAAAAGACCGCCGAAATCGGCGATCTTTTATGCGTTTTATTAGTCGTTTACATAGGGAAGTAATGCAACCTGACGAGCACGCTTAATAGCGGTTGTAAGCTCACGCTGATGCTTGGCACAGGTGCCGGTAGCACGGCGGGGAAGAATCTTTGCACGCTCAGAAATGAACTTGCGAAGACGGGCTACATCCTTGTAATCTATCTCTTCAACGCGATCTACGCAGAAATGGCAAACCTTCTTGTGGGGCTTTCTGCGAGCGGGTCTATCAATTTTCTCCATGAGAAACAAGCCTCCTTAAATTAGAATTAGAACGGCAGATCTTCATCAGCTGCGATCTCAGCAAACTCACCGGAATCGGTATTGTTGAAGCTGGCACCGGGCTGTGCGCCTGCATCATCGCGGCGAGACTCAACAAACTGAACATTATTGGCGATAACCTCAAATGCAGTTCTGTTCTTGCCGGTATCCTTATCAACATATTTGCGGGTCTGGATAGCACCTTCGATGCCTATCATGCTGCCCTTTTTGAAATACTTGGTAACGAATTCGGCAGTCTGTCTCCAAGCAACAATGTTGATAAAATCTGCCTGACTTTCCTCGCCTGCCTTATAGCGGCGGTTTACGGCGATGGAAAAGGAAGTTACCGGGATATTATTAGAAGTGTATCTGAGTTCGGGATCAGCAGTAAGTCTGCCGGTCAAAACTACAAGATTGAACATTGCGCTAACCTCCGTTAATTTTCTTACTTTTTAATAATCATTGTGCGAAGAACACCATCGGTGATCTTAGCAACACGCTCGAGCTCTGCCGGGAATTCGGCTGCGCTCTCAAATGTTGTGATAACATAGTAGCCTTCGGCCTCATCGTTGATGAGATAGGCAAGACGGCGCTTACCCCAATCGTCAACGTTTTCAATGGTACCGTTAGCCTCGATAAGAGCCTTGAATTTCTCTGCAAGTGCGGTTACTGCTTCTTCACCGTTAGCTACCGAGAAAATCATTACTGCTTCGTACTTGTTGGTAATCATTCGTTGCACCTCCTTTTGGACTTTTGGCCGGTCATTTTGCCGGCAAGGAAACTATAAAGTGGGCATATTCCCACCCATAGCCATAGAATTATAACAGAAGCGACAATGTTTGTCAATAACTTTGTTGACAGTTTTCTTTTTATATGATAAAATACAGCCGAAAAACATAAAAGGAGTGTATATATCTATGCTATTGGCAGTTGATATTGGCAATACCAATATAACCCTCGGTGTTTATGATGGCGAGTATCTTGTTTGCACAAGTCGTCTTGCAACCGATATTCGCAGAACAAGCGACCAATATGCCGTTGAAATCTTCAATGTTTTGCAGATAAGCGGAACCGATGTTTCGGCTATTGAGGATGCTATTATCGGCTCGGTTGTTCCGCAGGTTGGTACTGCTGTTACCGCCGCCATCAGCAAGCTTTGCGATATCGTTCCCCTCGTTTTGAGCCCCGGCGTTAAAACAGGTCTTAATATAAAGATTGATGACCCCGCCCAGCTCGGTGCCGACCTTGTTGCGGGAGCGGTTGGCGCACTCCATGAATATACCATGCCCTGCATTGTTATCGATATGGGAACCGCTAATACCGTTAGTGTTCTTGATAGAAACGGTTCATTCTTAGGCGGTGTTATCGCCGCGGGAGTAGGACTCACCCTTAACGCACTTGCAACCGGAACCTCGCAGCTTCCCTTTATCAATATCGAAGCTCCGCAGTCGGTTATCGGCAGAAATACCATTGACTGCATGAAATCGGGCATTGTTTTCGGCGCCGCCGCCATGCTCGATGGAATAATCGACCGCATCGCAGATGAGCTCGGCGAAAAACCCGCAGTTGTTGCAACCGGCGGAAGAGCGAGAGAAATTATCTCCTGCTGCCGCCATGATATCATCCTAAACGATAATCTTCTCCTCGATGGTCTCCGAATCATCTACGAAAAGAACAACTAAATATTCTTAATTTCTTCTGAAATCCGCTTTTGCGGTAAAAATAATATGAGCTGTATCCTTTTTGGAACGGCATCGGAGGTATTTTTATGTCAAAAACAAGAAATCAAACGCAGAAACTCGTTTTAGGCGCAATCATGACTGCTCTTGTCGTGATTTTGCAACTATTAGCCAGTTTCACCACATTTTTCGGACCGTTTTCAACCGCGGTTGCGCTCATACCAATTGTCTTAGGCGCTGCAATGTGTGGCACCGCTGTTGGCGCTTGGCTGGGTTTTGTATTTGGAATGGTGGTAATCCTTTCCGGCGGAGCAGCATTGTTCTTTGCATTTGATGTACCTGGTACAATAATAACCGTATTGTTCAAGGGCACATTATGCGGACTTGCCGCCGGATTAACATACAAATCGCTATCTAAATACAACAAATACCTCGCCGTATTAGCCGCCTCTATCGTATGTCCTCTTATTAATACCGGAGCATTTTTGCTCGGTTGCTATATATTCTTTATGGACAGCGCTGCACAAATCGCAGATTTGCTTGGTTTGAGCTTTTCCGGTATGTCTGTTTTTTGGGCTCTTGCCATGGGTAATTTTGCGCTTGAAATTATATCAAATGCCGTTTTGTCTCCCGTTATCGTGCGCATTTTGAATTTTAATAAAAAAATGTAGCGCTTCTTTCCTGCCCCTTATAGTAAAACAAAACCCCTCGGAAATCCGAGGGGTTATTTTTATTGCTCAAAGGTATAACTGCCGGGTTCTAAAGTATAGTCCTTGCCCGCTATTTTGGCGGTTGCTAAAACGGGTGTTGTTATCTCGTAGATAACCTTGCCACCCACGTGCTTCCAACCCGATTTAACGGTACCGTAAGCGGTCTCGATTTCGCCCTTTAGCCAATCGATTCGGCTGTCGGCCACGGGGGCGAAATGAACCGATGCAAAGCCCGGTTTTTCTTCAACCGTATTAATACCTGCAGCAACACCATAAATCCAATCGGCAACGCAGCCGTAGGCATAGTGGTTATAGGAGTTCATCTTTACGGGCCAAATGTCGCCGTTGGGCATAATGCCGTCCCAATGCTCCCAAATGGTGGTGGCATCCTTGGTTATGGGGTAAAGCCACGACGGATATTCCTTGCGAAGCATCAGTTTATAGGCTAAATCAGCGTGACCGAACTTGGTTAAGACGTGTAAAATATAGGGTGTTCCAAGGAAGCCTGTCTGCAGCTTGTCGCCGTCGTTATGTATAAGTTCAACCAGCTTTTCAACCGTCGCCTGCGGAGTTTTAGTGAGGCAAAATTGAAGCGCAAGAACATATTCGGTTTGGGTTTTGTAGTCCTCCTTAAATTCCTCACGGAAGGCCGTTTTTATGTTCTCAAGGTGCTGCTCATAGAAGGATACGTCCTCGCCGAGCACCTTGCCTGCCTTACAGAGAATCTCTGTAGAATAAGCGTGATATGCCGAGGCTACAAGATCGTCGCGGGTAGGTCCTTTGTAGTTGCCGTAGGGTGCGCCGAGTTCGAGCCAGTCGCCGTAGTGCCGACCGCCAAACCACAAGTTTTTCTTGGTGGTAACGCTTATTATGTAATCGACCCACTTCTTCATTGAGGGGAACATTTCCTCAAGGATTTCCTTGTCGCCATAGGTGAGATAAAGCTGCCACGGACAAATAGTTATCGCATCGGCCCAGCCGCAGGCGGCCACGGGCTCCCAAATAGTGGGAATAACATCACCAAGGGCGCCCTCTTCGCTCTGGCCGAGACGCATATCGCGCAGCCATTTATGGAAGAACTTTTTAACGTCGTAGTTATAGGATGCGGTCTTAATGAACACCTGCGCATCGCCCGTCCAGCCCTGACGCTCGTCACGCTGGGGGCAATCGGTGGGTATATCAAGGAAGTTGCCGCGCTGACCCCAAATAACATTTTGGAAGAAGCGGTTAAGCATGGGGTCGGAGGTTTCGATATAGCCCGTACGCTTCATATCGCTGTAGACAGCGATGGCAGTAAAGTTATCGAGCGAGGGCTCGCCTGGGAATTCATCGATACGGATATAGCGGAAGCCATAGAAGGTTAGGGTCGGCTTAAAGCTTTGCTCGCCATCGCGGCAAATATAATCATAGCGGCACTCGGCCGAGCGATAGTTTTCGTTATAGAAATTGCCGTCCTTATCAAGAATTTCGGCAAACGAAAGGCTTACCCTATCCCCTGCCTTGGCATTTATTTTAAGTTCAACGTAACCCGTAAGATTCTGACCGAAATCGATAACCGTTTCGCCCTTGGGAGTATGGATAATCTCGACCGCCGACAAGCGCTCGCGCTCTACTATTTTTTTGCCCTGCTGGGGCACGAGAATGGACTTGTCGTTATCATCGTCTATCATGGTTTTAAGACAAAAATCGGGTTCTGTCTGCGCATTGAAAACGGCGCCGTCCCAAATCTTGCAAAACTCGAGTCCGCTTTTAGCGGCGGTCCAGGTATCGTCAGTATAGATAACCTCTCTTGTGCCGTCACGATATTCAAGCTGTATTTTTGCTATTAAGGCGGTGTTCGGTTTTCTCACACCATAGGATATCCTTCCGCAACACCAGCCCTCAGCCACCAAAATATCGAGTGTGTTTTGTTCGGATAAAAGTTCCGTTATATCATAGGTCTGATACTGAATTCGCTTGGTATAATCGGTGCGTCCGGGAGCGAGAATATAGTCGCCTACCCTGCGTCCGTTAAGGCTTGCCTCGTACACACCCTTTGCCGATGCAAAAAGCGTTGCAGAGGCTATCGGTTTTTGAACCGAAAACTCCTTGCGGTAGATGGCGCAAACGTCACCTGTCGGCTCGGCTGTGCGAATCCAATTTGCATTAAACATAAAAACACCTCCGTTTTTCTTGACACCATTATACCCCTTAGTGTAGTATAAATCTATACCCCATTTTACTTATTTAGGGCGTGATTTTAATGTATGTAACCATTGAACGAAATATGGAAAATAAAATCGAAATTTCGAGGTTAGACGATACCAACCGTGTTTTTATGCACTATCATAATTTCCTTGAAATTGCCTACGTGCTTTCGGGCGATGCCCACCATACCATGGACGTG
>JAZOXC010000020.1:0-6075 GCA_045659535.1 Acutalibacteraceae bacterium | reverse complement strand
TATCGGCTCCATCTTTTCGATTATAAGCTCGATAGGTCGATCCTCGCGCTCGGATACGGTTGCGGTTATTTTATAAACCCCGCCTTCCGAAAGATTCGGTTTATAGAAGGAATAAACCTTGCCAAAGGCTACTGCGTTTATGGTTCCCGTCATATCCTCTAAAATCATATTGCAAAGAATGCTGTTTGACTTTGTTGTCTTTTCGCGTTTTGCCGAAAGAAGAGCAACAAAGCTAACCTTTTTGCCATCGGGAAACTCGCGAGCATTTATGCGATTGATTTTCGCAAGCGAAAGCGAAGATATATATTTTTCATAATTGGTTAGCGGATGACCCGAAAGATATAGTCCTGTTACCTCTTTCTCCATTTTAAGAAGTTCGGATGCCGCAAGCTCTTCACATGGAGCAAGCCTCAGTTCGCCTACCGCATCTTGCCCGCCACCGAATAAATCGAGCTGACCACCGCTTGTATATCTCTTATGGTCGGAAACGGCCGATAAAACCGCATCAATATTTTGAAGCATTTGTCGGCGGTTTTGTTCGAGCCCATCAAGGGCTCCGCTCTTGATTAATCCTTCGAGTGCGCGGCGGTTCATATCCCTGCCATCGGCACGAAGGCAGAAATCAAACATAGAGGTAAACGGGCCGTTTTGCTCGCGTTCTAAAATCAGGCGATCTATCATGCCGCGACCGAGGTTTTTGATAGCCAAAAGACCAAATCGGATTCCGCCATCGCAAACGCTGAAATCGCTTTTACTGCTGTTGATATGGGGCGGCAAAATTTTTAGACCGAGGCGCTGACATTCGCAGGTGTATTCATAAATTTTATCTGCGGATTCAAGAACGCTGGTCATTAGCGCCGCCATATAAATTGCGGGATAATGGCATTTTAGATATGCGGTTCTATAGGCAACAACAGCATATGCGGCCGCATGGGATTTGTTGAAGGCATAGGAGCTGAAGGCGCTCATATCATCGAATATGCGCTCTGCTTCGCGCTCGGGGACTCCCCTATTAACAGCACCCTCACAGATAACGGTTCCGTCAGGAGCGGTTTCGCCATAAATAAAGGCATTTCGCTCGCGCGCCATAACATCATGCTTTTTCTTCGACATTGCGCGGCGAACTATATCCGCACGACCGAGCGAATAGCCCGCTAAATTGCGGAAAACCTGCATAACCTGCTCTTGATATACTATGCATCCATAGGTTACATCGAGAATGTTCTCGAGCAGCGGGGTGCTATAGGTAACATCCTGCGGATTATGGCGGTTGTGAATATATTTAGGTATAGAATCCATCGGACCGGGTCGATAAAGCGATACAACCGCGATAAGATCCTCGAGTGTTTCGGGTCGGAGTTGGCGCATAACATTTCTAACGCCCGCCGACTCGTATTGGAAAACACCATCGGTATGACCGCTTGCAAGCATCTGCATGGTAGCAGGATCGTTCATCGGGATTTTCTCGATATCAAAATCGGGTTCCAGCTTTCTTATTTCCCTCTCGGAATCATCGATAACGGTTAGGTTTCGAAGGCCGAGGAAGTCCATTTTAAGTAGGCCGAGTTCTTCGAGGGCGGTCATGGTATATTGGGTTACTACCATATCATCGTTTAGCGCAAGCGGAACATAATCCGATACCGCTCTATCCGATATAACAACACCTGCCGCATGGGTTGAGGCATGGCGCGGCATTCCCTCGATGCTCTTGGCAATCGATATAAGCTCTGCAATCTCCACATCGGTATCCACCAAGGCTTTAAGCTCGGGCACGAGCGATACCGCCTTTTCGATGCTCATATCCATAGCGGTTGGGATAAGTTTTGAAATCTTATCACAAACCGCATAAGGCATATCCATAGCGCGACCAACATCGCGAACAGCGGCACGGGCCGCAAGAGTTCCGAAGGTTACTATTTGGGCAACATGGTCGCTACCGTATTTTTCGATAACATAATCGATAACCTCGCCGCGGCGAATATAACAAAAATCGACATCAAAGTCGGGCATTGATACTCGCTCGGGATTTAAAAATCGCTCAAAGAGGAGGTTATATTTTATTGGGTCGATACCCGTTATTCCAACGCAATATGCCGCCAAGCTTCCCGCGCCCGAACCTCTTCCGGGACCTACCGGGATTTTCTTGGATTTAGCATAGTTTATGAAATCTTGAACAATGAGATAATAATCAACATATCCCATTTTGTTAATGGTTTCGAGTTCATATTCAAGGCGCTCAATAACCTCGGGAGGAGGATTTTCGCCATAATTTTTGCGAAGTCCCGCAAAGCATAGCGAACGGAAATATTCATAATGATCGCGCTCGCCAATATCGAAATACGGCAGCTTTATCTTGCCGAATTCGAACTCGAGATTGCACATTTCGGCAATCTTTAGGGTATTTTCGATAGCCGCGGGATAGGAAGAGAAAATCTCCTTCATCTCATCGGCGGTTTTAAGATAAAATTCCTGCGCTTTGAACTCTAAAACGTTCTCATCGCTTAGTTTGCTTCCTGTTTGAATACAGGTTAAAACCTTTTGCATCTTCCAATCTTCGCGCTCAACATAATGAACATCATTGGTTGCGGCAAGCGGGATACCTGTTTCTTCGGAAATTTTTATGATATACGGATTTATCTGCTTTTGCTCGATAAGTCCATGATCTTGCAGTTCAAGATAATAGTTTCCTCTGCCGAAAACGGAATCATACCATAGGGCGGTTTCCTTTGCGGCAGCATAGTCCTCGCGAGATAAAAGGCGCGGTATTTCACCCGCAAGGCAGGCTGATAGCGCTATTATTCCCTCACTATGCTCTTTTAAGAGTTCTTTATCGATTCGCGGGCGCGAATAGAAGCCCTCGGTAAAACCTGCGGAAACGAGTTTTATAAGGTTTTTATAGCCTGTTTCGTTTTTACAAAGCAGGAGCAGATGATGGTATGCAGTTTCGTTAACGCGGGCTTTATCAAATCGGCTGCCGGGGGCAACATAAACCTCGCATCCGATAATCGGCTTGATTCCGCGTTTTTTTGCTTCTTTATAAAAGGTTATGGCGCCATACATAACGCCATGGTCGGTTATGGCAACGGCTGTTTGTCCATTCGATTTTACGGCATCAAGAAGCTTGCCGATACGGCATGCACCATCCAGCAAACTATATTCCGTATGAACATGGAGATGAACAAAGCTCATTGCAGTTGCCCTTTCTTTACATATTTGCTATCTCAACGATTTTTTTGAATCGGTGATTGAGTCCCGATCGGGTAATTTTATTTTCGGCGATAATGCATAGTTCGGATAACGGAGCCTCGGGATGGGAAATTCGCAGCATCGCAGCTTCATAAAGCTCGGGCGGCAAGGTATTTATTGCGCCGCTTTTTTGAAGCTTTTCGATAGCTTCGCGCTGTTCCATAGATGCCTTAACGGTTTTGGCTATATTTCCGTTATCGCAATTTTTTATGCGGTTTGTTTTATTTCGCATATCCTTATAAATCTGAATATTCATAAGCTCAAGCGAATGCATGGTAGCTCCGATAACGGTTAATAAATCCTCGATATCGGCACCGTTTTTAAAATAAATAACCTTTTTGCCTGCGCGGTTAAAAATTTTCGGTTTTAGGCCTCGATCCTCAAGAACATAGGCAAAATCCTCGGCTATAGCGGGATTTTTAAGCGCAAACTCGGCATGAAAGTCATTTTCGGGGTCACAAACACTTCCGCAAGATAAAAATGCTCCGCGAATAAACGCCTCGGTGCAACATTCTTTAACAAAAACGGTATGATTGATACCTTCTTTGGCATTGCTTCCGTAATGCTCGTATTTAATCAATATTCTTTTAATATCATCGGGCAGGTCAACCGATACCAGATAGGTCGGCTTTTTAACTCCACCCTCCGATACGGTTGCGACAACAGAGAAATTGCTATAAAGCAGCTCTCTTAAATGCTCTGCCGCATTTTTATCGGTTGAGAGCCAAGAGATACCGTTTTTAGAAAAAGACCTGCCGAAGAGCAGCATACCGTAGCATTCGGCAAACCTGCAGCATCCGGCAGTTCTCAGTAAACACAGTTCACTTTTTACATCCTGTGAGAAAGACATTTATATCACCTATTTCGTAATATCACGATGGGTAACATCGACATTATAGCCTTTGGCCTTTAGCTGCTCGGCTATTAGTTCGGCAAAAACCACCGAACGATGCTTGCCGCCGGTACAACCAACGGCTATAACCAGCTGACTCTTGCCCTCGCTGCAATAAAGCGGCATGGCATACTCGATAAAGGATAAAAGTCTTGCCCTGAATTCGCGCGAAATATCATTGTTTAAAACATAGTCCTTTATTTCGCTCTCGAGTCCCGTTAAGGGGCGAAGCTCATCGACATAAAAGGGATTCGGGAGGCAGCGAACATCAAACATAAGGTCGGCCTCAAGCGCGGTTCCGTGCTTAAAACCAAACGACATAAGGCGCACAAGCATTCCATCGCTCGGGCTGCCGAGGAACATAGAGGTTATCTGCTCGCGAATCTGTTTTACGGAGGTTTGCGAGGTTATGAACACATAATCGGCTCGCTCGCGAATAGCGCGAAGCTGCTCGCGCTCTTTTTTAACAGCATCAACTATGCCTACCCCTGCCTTTACAAGCGGATGCTTGCGGCGGGTTTCTTTATAGCGGCGAACAAGAATCTCATCCGAGCAATCAAGGAATACAACCTTATAGCTAATCTTTTTCTCGGTTAGCTGATCGAGAACTGCTGAAAGCTCGGAAAAAGGTTTTCCAACTCGAACATCGGTTACAACGGCGGCTTTTCCTATCTCTTTGTTTGCCGCCATCATTTCTGCCAAGGTTACAATAAGCGAAGGAGGAATATTATCAACACAGTAGTAGCCTATATCTTCGAGAACCTTTGCAGCATGAGATTTACCTGCGCCCGACATTCCGGTTACTATAAGTAGCTCCACCTTGTTTACCTCCCCGTTTTTATAACTTCATTTTCGAGAACAACACCATATCGCTCGAAAACAACCGCCTTTATATGCTCGATAAGATCAAGCACATCCTTACAGGTTGCTCCGCCGATATTGATTATAAAGCCCGCATGCTTTTCGCTTACCTGCGCACCGCCTATAGTATAGCCTTTAAGACCGCTCTGCTCGATAAGTGTTCCAGCGAAATGCCCCTCGGGTCGCTTAAACACACTACCCGCAGACGGGAAATTGAGCGGCTGCTTATCCTTGCGGCGACCGATATAATCATCCATTCGCTCGCGGATTTTCTCTTTCTCATCCAAAGAAAGTTTAAATTCCGCAGATAAAATAACATCGTTTTTGCCGCTGAAACGACTATGGCGATAGGAGAAATCAAGCTCCTCCCCCGCTGCGGTTTTTATCTCGCCATCGGGTGTTAGATATGTTACGGATGCGATTACATCCTTAACCTCGCCGCCATAGGCGCCCGCATTCATATATACTGCGCCGCCGACCGAGCCGGGAATTCCATATGCGAATTCAAGACCGCAAAGCGAGTTCGACAGCGCGAAAGAACAAAGCGCCGCCAGGGATGCTCCCGCACCGCAAACCACGGTATTTTCATCGGTTAATTCGATTTCATCAAAGCCCTCTCCCAAATGGATAACAACACCCTCGATGCCATTATCCGACACCAAAAGGTTCGAACCTTTTCCAAGCATCATAATGGGAAGACCATGCTGTTTGGCAAGCAAGAGCGACTGTTTTAGTTCCTCTCTGTTTTTGGGAGAAACCAAAACATCTGCCTCACCGCCGATATGGAAGGTTGTATAGGGCGACATAGGGCAGTTTTCACGATATTCAATTTTTAGGTCGGATAACGCCTTTAGATATGCCGTCATACAAAAGCCTCCTGTTAGTTGAGTTTATAAAGGCAAGCAGCACCGATAATTCCTGCATCGTTTCCAAGCTCGGCTACGCGAATTTCGGTTTGCTTTTTAACATTTTTAGAATAGCGCTGATTTTCATTTTCTGCACGGATGGGCGCGATAAAGGTTTCGCCCTCATGCGAGATTCCGCCGCCGATACAAAGAACATCGGGTTGGAATATA
>JAZOXC010000019.1:0-2829 GCA_045659535.1 Acutalibacteraceae bacterium | reverse complement strand
CAAGCCCTTCTTCAAAACCATCTATAAAGGTTCCCGAACCGATAACAAGATCATGACCCGATGTATTTGTGCCGCCCTCAAAAGGAACGCCATCAAGGGTTCCTACATAAGTGATTGTTGCGGTATCGCCATCCTGCACCTTACCGGAAGCGATTTCAACCTCTTCACCATAACCGGCAGAAGAGAGATCAGATTCCTGCTGTTCCTTGATGATATCAATAAAGAGATCATCATCGGGCGAAACCTTTATGCCCTTGTATTCGCCTACTGTAACATATTCGGAAAGGTCATAGTTAAACAAACCCTTAGCAGTTGATTCGGATCCAGATCCGCAACCCGCAAATAGAGCTACTACCATTAAAGCTGATAATAAAACTGCAATAATTTTCTTCATAAAATTACTCCTGAATATTTTTTGCCGCAAGGCTATTTTATACTACAAATGCGATTTTGTCAACAAAACAACCACAATATCGGGCGGGTTGCCTATTCGAAGAGGGATAATACTTTTGCCGAGTCCTCGGCTAATTACCATGGTTGTTTCTTTGGAAGAAACAACCCCTGCATCATACTTTGGGAATAAACCTTGGTTCGGAACAAAAAGCCCTCCTATAAAAGGCAGACGGAACTGCCCGCCATGGGCATGACCGCTAAAAACGAGGTCTATCCCCCTATCGCAATAACACGAAAAAAGCTCGGGGCGATGCGATAATAAAACCCTAAAACAATCCAAATTCACATCGGTTTTTTCGAGCTCGGAGCGGACCACCGCCAAAGAGTTTTCATAATTATAATCGGTTGTAAAACGCGGGTCTTTTACACCCTCGATAACAATTTTTTCATTATCGCGCAAGAGCTCAAAAGATTCGTTTTCGAGAACCTTAACGCCAATTTCTTTAAGCTCTTTTTCGAGCTGCGGATAGCCATCGTATCGCGCTTCATGATTTCCGCTAACGAAGAAAACAGGCGCTATGGTTATAAGTTTTTTAACAAGTTCTATCGCGCGGGCGAGTTTTGGGGCTCGCGCATCAATAAGGTCGCCTGTTATAACAATAATATCGGGGAACTCTTTTTTCACCTTAAATATAAGACGCTTAAAATCCTTGCCAAAGCCGGCTCCATGGATATCGGAAAGTTGAAGGATTTTAAGTCCCGAAAAGGCATTTGGGAGCGAATTTTTTTCTATTTTATAGCGGCTTACGGTTAGCCTTTTGTTATCAAAAAGCAGCCAAATTATAGCGAGAACCGCTACCGATACAACAGCATAAATCATTCAATCCCTCCCTCTTTTCATCATTATAACCGATATTAGATGATTTTTCCACAAAAAGAAGATTGGGGTGCTTGAAAAACATAGATATATATGTTATTCTTTTTAAAAAGTAAATTTTGAGGAGCAAAATATGAAGAAGAAAATTATACTTTCGGTTTGTATCGCATTATTCATAGGATTATGCGCTGCTGTTCTTTTTATCCCGTTCTTTGAAGTTGCATCCGAAGAGCCTATGATAATCGCCTGCTTTAGCGACCCGCACCATGACTACGGCATTCAGGACAGCGAACCCTATATTCGCCCCTCAACCCAGAAAGCAGTTGACTATGTTAACCGCATTACAAATGGTGGCGCTGATTTAGTTTTGGTTGGTGGAGACATTACCGGCAGATTTAGTGTTTGGACTGATGAAAGCATTAAAAACACCATGGATGCCTCCTTTGATGTTTTCAAATCGGCGTCCAAGAATGGAGACATCCTTCTTGTAACCGGAAACCACGATTCCGAGCCGACCGTTCACAGTGATACAATGGAAATCAACTCAAACGACTACAGCAAGTATGTCGAATCGGCTATGGGTGCCCCCTCTTCCACTCTTTATTCCTCCGAAATTGAAGAGGGTCTTGCATATCCTTTTGATGATGAGTTGCTCTGCTACAGATACAATGTTGGCAACATCGAATTCCTTTGTATCAACACTCCTCAGGGCGACCGCAGAACCATTCGCGGCCAGGTTGGCGATAATGGCCTCTATATAGAGCAGGTTGAGTGGGTTGAAAATGAACTCAAATCCATTGGAAAAGATAAAACCACCTTTATCCTCTGCCACTATCCCGTTGACTATATCAACACCGTTACCTCCCCCATCCTTGAGGTAAATATGAGCACCGATAACCCCAGCAGAGTTAAGATGCAGGAGCTTATGGCTGAATACAGCAATGTTATCTACTGCTATGGTCATCTCCACAGCGAAACCATCGAGGTTCTTGCTGAAACCGATGAGGTAATCAACCCGATTATCGAAGATAACGATAATTCGGCTATCAGCTGCTATATGGGTTCGCTCGGATATTATAAGGATTTTTACAATCCCGGAAACCTCGGCAAAGAGGATCCCAAGGTTATTCAGGTTATGATGATCTACATCTATTCCGATCGCATTGAATTCGCAGTACATAATACCGGCGAAATGCCTGCAAACCTCGGTGAATACGATCTTGTTTCCTATTCCTTGAGCCGCGATATGAGTGCGCAGCTAACCAAAAAGGAAAGCCTATTCAGCAAAATTTTCGGATAAATCAAAAGCAACCAGCCATAAAGGTTGGTTGCTTTTTTATTACCATATAATTGGTTGGAATTTGTCAAATGCTTTTTACTGGATGCAGTTCAATATATCCTCTTGTGCCGATAGGCTCTAATTGAATACGGGGGTTGCTATTATCCCAAGCGTATCCAATGCTTTCAGGGTTGTACTTTTTGATTGCATCCCATACCTGATAAATTGCCTCGCCAAAGTTCTCCTCCTCAAAAGGTTCACCTTGGAACATAATGTATTT
>JAZOXC010000018.1:0-9013 GCA_045659535.1 Acutalibacteraceae bacterium | reverse complement strand
AGGTTAAGTTTTCGATTATCCATAACCGCGGCTGCTTTGGTTCTTGCAATTTCTGCTCGCTCGCCTTCCATCAAGGCCGAAGAATATCCTGCCGCAGCCATGAATCGGTTATTGAAGAGGCAAAGAAAATAACCGAAATGCCCGATTTTAAGGGGTATATCCACGATGTTGGCGGACCGACCGCTAACTTCCGCTTTTCGGCATGCGAGGGTCAGGCAAAACGCGGCGTTTGTGCCGATAAGAAATGTCTCGCACCCGAGCTTTGCCCCGCCGCAAGGGTTGACCACAGCGATTATCTCTCGCTGCTGCGAAAGCTTCGCGCGCTGCCTAAAATTAAAAAGGTTTTCATCCGCTCGGGCATTCGCTTTGATTACCTGATAGCAGATGAAAACGAGGAATTTTTCAAGGAGCTTGTTCGCCATCATGTCAGCGGTCAGCTAAAGGTGGCTCCCGAGCATTGCTCGGCGGCGGTTCTCGATAAAATGGGCAAGCCGAACATTTGGGTTTATAACCGCTTTAAGAAGCGATTTTATGAACTAACCGAGGGTATGGGCAAAAAGCAATACCTTGTTCCCTATCTTATGTCGTCGCATCCCGGCAGCACCATAAACGATGCTATCGAGCTATCGCAGTTCCTAAAAAAAGAGGGGCTCCACCCCGAACAGGTGCAGGATTTTTATCCAACGCCCGGAACAATTTCGACCTGTATGTTCTATACAGGGCTTGACCCATATACCATGAAGCCCGTTTTTGTTCCCAAAACGGCGGCAGAAAAGGCCGAACAGCGCGCTTTGCTGCAGTATTTTAGACCCGAAAACCGCGAAATCGTTTTGCGCGCCCTTAAAAAAGCGGGACGCCACGATCTTATCGGAACGGGTAAAAACTGTCTCGTTGCTGAGCCCGCAGGCCGTCCCGCTACGCAGAGAAGCGGCGACCGAAACCGCAAAAACCAACCCCACGGCAAAAAGCCTCGAAGGAGAAAATAATGAAAAAACTGCTAAGTATTATAATCGCTTTATGCCTATCAGTATCGCTTATTGCTTGCGGCTCGGGCGAGGAAACCACCTCCTCGGGCGTTGAGAACGAGCTTTCCGCGGCGGGAGGCAACCCTTCTTTCGGCACATTTTCGGAGCAGAATTATAAAAACGAATTTTTAGGGCTCGAGATTAATTTTTCGGAAAACTGGGTGTTTTTCTCCCGCGAGGAGCTGCTCGCGGCAAACAACATAACTGCCGAAACCGAAGAAGAGCAGCAAAAAGCCTTAAACAGCGCCGAGACCGTTTATATTTTCTATGGCCAGGAAATCAATACCTTTAACACCATCAAGATAAGCGCTAAAAAGCTCTCGGCCGAAACGGAAATCGAGGATGCTCTGCTCGAGCTCCAAAAAGCAACTATCGGGACCCTTGAGAAGATGAGCTCGACCGATATTAAAAGCGAAATGACCACCGTTAAAATCGGTGGCTCCTCGATCCCCGCATCGAAGGTTTCTTCGGTTTTTGTTGGGAAGGAATCGACCCGAACCGAATTCTTAATAAAAAGCGGCGAATATCTTATAACCGTTTCGATAAACGCATATACCGATACCGCCGAGATTGTTTCTCTTTTCTCGGTATTATAAAAAATAAAAAAGACCACCCTCGGGTGGTCTTTTATTTTAGAAAAATTTAGAAAGGATTGCCTCTACTATCTGGCGGCTGGCTGTTCCATCGCCATAGGGGTTAACCGCATGCGACATAGCGCTGTATTTTTCCTCATCGGTTAAAAGTTCATCAACGATGCGGAAAATATCATCCTTTTCGGTTCCCGCTAAAACGAGGGTTCCTGCCTCAACGCCTTCGGGACGCTCGGTTGTATCGCGGAGAACAACAACCGGCTTGCCAAGCGAGGGGGCTTCCTCTTGGATTCCGCCGCTATCGGTTAGGATAAGGTGAGCGGCATTCATAAAGTTATGGAAATCGAGAACATCGAGCGGCGAGATAAGGCGAACCTTATCACAATCGCCCAAAACCTCATTAGCGGTATTAACAACGATGGGGTTCATATGAACCGGATAGATAACCTTTATATCGGGGTGCTTTTCGATAACCTCGCGGATTGCCGAGAACATATCATGCATTGTCTTTCCCAGGTTTTCGCGGCGATGAGCGGTTAAGAGGATGAGCCTGCTATCCTTTGCCCATTCGAGGGCTTCGTGGGTATAACTATCCTTAACGGTTGTTGCTATAACATCGATTGCGGTATTTCCGGTTACAAAGATGCTATCCTTCGGAACATTCCAGGCGAGAAGGTTGTTTTTGCTCTTCTCGGTAGGAGCAAAGTTGAAATCGGCAACCAGCGATATAAACTGGCGATTTATCTCCTCGGGGAAGGGCGAATATTTGTTATAGGTGCGCAGTCCTGCCTCAACATGACCAACAGGAATCTGTCGATAAAATGCGGCCATAGCTGAAACGAAGGCGGTTGTTGTATCGCCATGAACCAAAACGAGGTCGGGTTTTTCCTCCTCCATAACACTATCGAGGGCGGTTAGCGCCGATGAGGTTAGGGATGCGAGGGTTTGACCCTGCTTCATAAGGTTTAGGTCGCGATCGGGAACTATTTCGAAAATCTCAAGCACCTGATCGAGCATCTGGCGATGCTGCGCGGTAACGCAAACGATGGTTTCGATTTTGTCCTCGTGTTTTTTAAGTTCCTTAACGAGCGGCGCCATCTTTATCGCTTCGGGGCGGGTTCCGAAGACGGTCATAACCTTAATTTTTTTCATTTTTCTTCGCTTCCTTTTTGATGCATTTGAAGAACTTAACATTATTGTTATAAAAACGGCCTATGCGCTTGGGTTCACACATTATGCGATAAAGCCACTCACAATTAAGCTTTATAAAGAGCTTCGGTGCGCGCTTTTTGGTTCCCGAGAGAACATCGAGCGAGCCGCCGATTCCCATAAATATTCCCTTATCGAAGTCGGGAAGATTTTTATAGATGAGCAGTTCTTGGCGCGGAATGCCGAGGGCAACAAAACAAAGGTCGGGTTTTTTTGCCTTCATATCGGCAAAAACCTCATCATCGTTATTTTGATAGCCATCGCGCAGACCAACTATATTAAGTCCCGGATAGTTTTCATCTATCTGGGCTTTCAGTTTTTCAAGCACCTCAGGTTTTGAGCCATAGAAATATGCCGAAAGACCCTTTTCGCTGCCAAAACGGAGCAGCTCGGATACCGTTTCAACACCGGTTACGCGACCGTTTGGGGTCTTTTTTGCCCATTTTGCCGCCTTAACAACACCGATGCCATCGGGGGTTATAATCGTTTCGCTATCGCAAAGGAGTTTATGAAACTCCTCGTTGCGAGAGCCATGCATAAAGGTTTCGGGGTTTGCGGTTACAACAAAGGTTTTTTCGCCCTTTTCGGCGCGGGAATCAATAAAAGCGAAAAATTCATCGCGCGAGCCGCAATATAAGTTATTGTAATATTCTATCATAATGCCCCTCCGGGATTATTTATTATCCTTTTTTTCGGTTTCCTCGGCAATTATATAGCGAGGGCGCTGCTTGGTTTCGAGATAGATTTTTCCTATATAGGAACCAATAATTCCGATGCTAAGCAGCTGAATTCCGCCAAGGAAGCAGATTATCGAGATGGTTGATGCCCAACCAACAGCGGCCGAGTTTAGAAAATACTGAACTATCGACCAAATGATTCCAACAAAGCTAAACAGGGTTACAAAAAAGCCAAGCCCCGTTACGAGCTTTATGGGTTTTGTTGAAAGGCTGGTTATTCCATCAAAAGCGAGGGAGAGCATTTTCTTTAGCGGATAATGGCTCTTGCCCGCAAGGCGCGGGGTTCGGTCATAGAATATGCTTGTGCTTTTAAAGCCAACAAGCGGTACCATTCCGCGGAGGAATATATTTACCTCCTTAAATTGCGAGAGACCCTCGAGCGCACGGCGGGACATAAGGCGATAGTCGGCATGGTCATAAACCGTATCGGCGCCCATTCCCTTCATGAGCTTATAAAAACCTCGAGCGGTTGTTCTTTTAAAGAAGTTATCGCTCTTTCGCGAATTTCGAACTCCATAAACAACATCATAGCCCTCGAGATATTTCTCTACCATCTCGCGGGATGCGTTTATATCATCCTGACCATCGCAATCGATGCTAATGGTAACATCGGCGCGCTCCTTTGCATACATGAGACCGCCGAGCAGCGCTTTTTGATGCCCGCGATTGCGCGAAAGACTGATGCCTTCGAAATATTTATCGTTCTCGGCAAGAGCGCTTATAATATCCCAGGTTTTATCGCGGCTGCCATCGTTTACAAACAAAACGCGGCTATCATCGCTTATCAAGCCATCATTTATCATTCCGCACAAGGCCGAGCGGAACATAGGCGCTGTTACGGGGAGAACCTCCTCCTCGTTGTAACAGGGTATAACAAAATAAAGAATTGGGTTCATCTTTTTGCTCCTCTGTTTAGGCTTATGTTGATTATACCATCTATGGTAATTTTTTTCAATCCAAATATTACTAAAAGCCGCCTCAGCAAAAAGGCGGGTTTTTTCTTTTATTTTGCGGTATAGGGCGAAAACTCGATTCGAATAAAATATCCGCGCGGATGGGAACAAACGGGGCAGCTGGGCGGAACCTTTTCCACCTCTAAAATGTTGCCGCAGTTAAGACACATCCATTTGCATTTAACATCGGAAGCAAAAAGTTTATCGCTCTTTAGTTGCTCTAAAAACAGCGCGAAGCGGTCGGCATGGCTCTTTTCGATTTCGCCTATCATTCTAAACTTTGCCGCGATATCGGGAAAGCCCTCGGCATCGGCGGTTTCGGCGAAGGATTTATAGACCGAATCGTGCTCATCTGTTTCGTTATGCACAGCGGCAGACAGCAAATCGCAAAGGGAATTCGAGATATCCACAGGATAACTGCCATCGATTTCGATGCTCTCGCCCGAAAGGTCGGAAAGAAGGTTATAAAAAACCTTGGCGTGCTCACATTCTTGGTCGGATGTGAACCTAAAAACCGCCTCTAAAACATAGTTTTCCTGTCCCCTTGCTTGCTCGGCGGCAAAGGAATAGCGGTTGCGCGCCTGGCTTTCGCCCGCAAAGGCTCGCATTAGATTTTCTTTTGTTTTGCTATCAGTAAAATTTTTCATAAAAAACACCTCCGCAGGATATTGTTTCCTGCGAAGGCGATTTTTATTCATCTATTATCTAAACTTTTTAACCTCGCGGATTTCGAGGTCGGAGCCTATAAGCTTTTTAAAGGCCAAGAGCTGCTTTAGAGCCTGCTTGCGGGCTCTCTTGCGATAGCCAAAGCCGAATCCGCCGCCGATGGCAACGCTCTTGCCATAGCAAGGCTTGAAGCTTAAATTCTTTTCGTGGTTAAGGCAGATTTCAACCGAATAGCCTTTATGGAAGAGTCCCGAAAACTCGCCATGGCAGAGGCGGAACTCGATGCAGGAGATATCATCCTTTGTGAAACCGAAGGTATCATATTTGCTGTTCTTTATGGTTTCGATTTTTGCCTCGGTCGAGATATCTGCGCCCATAAATCCAACCCTGCGCTCGAGCCATCCGAAATGACCCTCGCCATCATACACGAAGAATTCGGCTACGCCGGTAGGAGCAAGGGACGACTTTTCGAGGATGTGAACCGCGCATTCATGCGAATAGCTCTTATACATCTCTAAAATCTGCTCTTTTCTCGGCTTTGCGCGGTTTTCCCATTTATAGTTTTCGAGCTTGAGCGCAAAGCGGTGGCGCAGAATCTTTGCCTCGCGTTTGCGCTCTTTATAACACTCGTCACAGCAGTCAACATATACTAAACTCGCTATATCGAGCTGATTGTTTTCGCCAAAAAGTCCTTTGGTTATTTCTTTGCCGCAAAATGCGCAATTAACTGTTTTTGCCATGTCTGTTTCCTCCTAAAAAACCTTCTTAATAAAGCTCTTCTTCATCTTTCTGATAGTATTTCTTAATGGTGAATATCGCGGGTAGGAAGATGATAACCGCCATACCGAAGCAGAAACCGAGGATGGTTCCCATAACTGCTGCGGTGAAATCTGCAACGCCATAAACCGGGATGAAGCCGCGGCAGATTTTAAAGCCCTTAACGATGCACTTAACGGGGAATGCCATAAGCTTTAGGGGGCAAACGGTCATAGCCGAGATGAAGCCTACTAAAGCGAAGATGATGCCGATGATTGCGAGAACCTCAACGCCGATTGCCATGAGTCCTGCGCCTGCGATTGAGAGAAGCGGAAGGAAGTGGCGGATAGATGCGAGTGTGTCCATAAATCCGTATGCCTTTGCCTGCATGTTGTTTTCTGCGATTAAATCTGCTGTGGTGATTTCGTTGTTTGTGATTACTGCTGTGTTCATTTTTGTTTCCTCTTTCATTTTTAAAGTTTTTTTCGGGGCTTTTGTTTTGCCCTTCTGTCTATAGGTGCCACCGAGATTTGTTTCGGTTTTATATTTTTCGAAAAATTTTTAAAATTTTTTCAAAAAAGAAAAACCACCTATCGAAAGAAGGTTTTTTGCCCTTCTGACAATAGGTGGTTTTTAAAATCTATTCGGTTTTATGTTTTCTAAAAAATTTTTAATAGAGCGACATCGAGCCCGAACCGGTTCCCTCGAGTTCAGCCTTTAGTTTGGTTTTACCAGTTACGGTTACTTTTCTGATTTGGAAGAAGCAGTCATCATACACGGCGGGGTTTGCATCGATTCGGAATGTTCCGCCATGCAAGGCGCTGTTACCGCCGCTTAAAAAGCTTCGAGCAAAGGTGCTATCCATCAGCATAACACTTTCGGGGATATGAATTGTGCTCGGGTCGAGCGAATCGCAATCCTGGAAGGTTGAGTTCATATCGATAACACCATTCGGGATTTTGGGCGCGGTTGTTAGTGAATCACAATCCAAAAATGCCGAGGCCACACATGTAACACCGCTTGGAATTTCGGGGGCAACTATCAAATTATCGCAGTCGCCATAGGTTCTTGCCATTCCGGTTACGGGAATGTTGCCTATTTTAGCAACTATCGGTTCATAACTTGTCTGCTCTTTATCTACTGTATAAGCGTTCCAGCCGAGGCAATCGCAATAATCGCCGCCAAAGAGATGGAGTCGTTCGTTGCTGTATTCATATGCATAGCTTTGATATGTATAAACATCGCCTTCACGCGGTTCTTCGGGGAAACGGGTTTTGCCATCGCCCTCTAAAACCAATTCTTCGCCGGTTTCGGGATCGGTTGTTTCATAAACTCCGCCCTCGGGGATAACCATATGCGAGTCGCTACTGAATATTGCGCCGATGATCGACATCTTTTCGCCGTTCTTGGTAACTGTTCCGGGAATGGCGCAAACACCTGCAACTGCCACGGCGGCGGCGACGATACCTGCGGCAATCTTTACCCCTATGCCGCTCGCTGCTGCAGTAGCGGCTGTTGTTGCGGCGGTAGCGGTAGCGGCAGTAGCAGTAGCGGCTGCAGAACCGCCAAGGGTTGCTGCCTTGGCGCTCTCGAATGCACCGGCGGGAACTTTTGCCGAAAGAAAGTCGGAAGAAAATAGCCAAGAGAAGAAGGGGAAGAAAGCAAAAGCGCGAAGCTTTGTGTTGTTTTTCTTCTCGTATTCCTCGACCTGTGCCTTAATTGCTTTTCGGGCATAATTTAGTCGGCTCTTAACAGTTCCCTCCGAAACACCCTGGATTTCGGCTATCTGCGAAACCGAAAGCTCATCGAAATAGAACATCATAACAGCGCTTCGCTGTTCCTCCGAGAGGGTATCGATAAAGGCGAGAATAGTTTTTTGGAAATCCTTGCGGTCGAGCGCCTCATCAGGGATAAACTCGGCCGATTCTTCCTTTATATTATCGAATATGGATGCGCCCTCTTCATCCTCATCGAGGATAACATCCTTCTTTTTGCGGAAATATCGGGTGCATTGGAAAAAGGCAATCTGCCTGCACCAAGCGGGGAATGCCGCGGGATCGCGCAGCTCGCCAATCTTTTTAAATACCTCGATTAAGGTTTCTTGGGTTATATCGCAGGCAAGGGTTTCATCCTTAACTGTTTTTAGTGCAAAATAATAAACATCGTTATAAATCTCGCCAAAAAACTCATCTGCGGCGGCCGAATCGCCGTTTTGAACCGCGGTTATGAGCGCGATTTGTCTTTCCTTTTCCATATATATCTCCTTATTCGCTATATACCGCACGCGAGCCGCCTATGAATTTCGGGCGGGTTTTGGCTGCAACAACCAATGCATCACCGATTCGGTTTTGCTCGAGTCTTACGGGGACTGCAACCCTTTTTAAATGCATTCCGATAAGGGTTAGCCCTATATCGAGACCTGCATCGGCCTTGATTTCTTCAACAACAACGGCATCGGGCAGGGTTTTATAGGCAACCGTTCCGAGCGAGCCGCCTGCTTTTGGCTGCGGTATAACGTTTACTATCTCTGAATAGGGCGCCGCCTCGCGGCTTACTACAACCGCGCGGTTAAGATGCTCGCAGCATTGAAAAGCCAGGTTTATTCCCTTCTCGGCGGCTATATCATATAGACCCGAAAAGATGCTTGCGGCTATTTCGGGGCTCGAATAGGAGCCTATTCTCTCCCCCGCAACCTCGCTGGTAGAGCAACCGATTATAACGGTCTTCCCCGCCGAAAGGCCCGCCTTTTCTATAAGTTCCGAAAGCGCTGCCTGCGCCTCGAGATATATTTTGTCTGCCATGTTCATCCTCGCAATTAAAAAGTTTTTATTATTATATCATAGGTAATCGGTAAATACAATTATATATGCAAAAACCACCCTTTTCGAGTCTCATCGCCGGAATCTTACCAATAAAAAACCACCCCGAAGGGTGGGTTTTCTGCTAATATAACCTTATCAAATAGTTGTCCGACTCGCTCGGCGGCGCTGCTTCACTTGGGCTAAGCCCAAACTTCACCCAAAGTTGCTTATTGCAGATGTTTATGATATAATTCTGTTCGATAAATAAGAATTTGG
>JAZOXC010000017.1:0-1571 GCA_045659535.1 Acutalibacteraceae bacterium | reverse complement strand
TAGCAGCTTCAAAGCTAAGTCTGGTTCTGGTTGAAGGCTCAAAAAATAGTGTTGCAAGTTTTGTGCCCTTGCATTTTTCGCTATATTTCTGCGGATTATCAATAATGTCGCAAGCGGTTGCTATAAGTTCTTCAATTTCCGATACCGATAAATCCAAAATATCGATAAGGCTTCTCATAAACTTTGCTTCCTTTCAGTTAATTTAGGGAAAGGACTATGCTTTTGCACCGTTGACCTCAAGATACTTCTTGATTCTGTCAACATTTTCGCGATTTTTCTCATCCTCTTCGAGGTATTCGATAATATCATAAACATCAACAACCGAATAAACCGGGAATCCGAACTCCTCGCCAACCTCTGCCATAGCAGATTTCTCGGTTTGACCCTTTTCCTTGCGATCAACCATAACGAAGGTTGCTGCAACGCGGGTTCCCTCCAAGCCTCCAAGGATTGCCATGCTCTCGCGGATAGCGGTTCCTGCGGTTATAACATCCTCAACGATAACGATTTCATCGCCGGCCTGCGGTTTGAAGCCAACGAAAACGCCGCCCTCGCCATGGTCCTTTTCTTCTTTACGATTGAAGAAGAAAGGAACATCAAGGCCTTCCTTGGAAAGAGCAACAGCAACCGAAACGGCAATCGGAATACCCTTATATGCAGGACCATATAAAACTGTTTTCTTGTTGCCGATTTTATCGAAGTATGCCTTTGCATAAAATTCGCCAAGCTTTGAAATCTGATCGCCGGTTTTAATGTCGCCGGCATTTATGAAATAAGGGATCTTTCTTCCGCTCTTAGCAGTGAAGTCGCCAAACTTTAAAACGCCTGCACCCTCTAAGAACTGGATAAATTCTCTCTTGTAGCTTTCCATCTTAATATCCTCCCAAATTAATCAACAAATTCGTTTACACAGCGCTCATAAGCGGCAACCGGATCCTCTGCAGCAGTAATCGGACGACCAACAACGATATAGTCGGATCCAATCTTTTTTGCCGCAGCGGGGGTCATAACGCGCTTCTGATCGCCAATGTCTCCATCGGCAAAGCGAACGCCGGGGGTAACGGTAAGAAAATCATTGCCGCAGGTTTCATGAACCTTACCTGCCTCGAGCGGAGAACAAACAACGCCATCAAGTCCTGCCTTCTTTGCGCAGGCGGCATAATGCATAACAACCTTATCGATCGGCTCCTTGATAAGGAGATCATTTTCCATGCTCTCCTGATCGGTAGAGGTTAACTGGGTTACAGCAATAAGGAGCGGGCGGGTTCCATCCTCACGGGTTAAACCCTCAATAGCAGCCTCCATCATGCGAACGGTTCCGCCTGCATGAAGGTTGCAAAGGTCAACATCAAGACCCGAAAGAACGCTCATAGCTTTTTTAACGGTGTTGGGAATATCATGAAGCTTAAGATCGAGGAAAATTTTATGTCCTCTCTTCTTAATTTCACGAACAATCTGCGGACCCTCTGCATAGAAAAGCTCCATACCAATCTTTACAAAAGGCTTTCTTCCTGTAAACTTATCGAGGAATTCGAAAGTTTTTTCTGCGCTTGAGAAATCGCAAGCAATGA
>JAZOXC010000016.1:0-10090 GCA_045659535.1 Acutalibacteraceae bacterium | reverse complement strand
TAGGTTCGCATAAAGGGCAGCGCATAAACCCTATCCATCTCTTCGGTCGATAGGGGCTCGGGGGGAGGATTTTGGATAAGAATTTTATCGCCGTGGCGCTGAATAACCGTTTTTCCGCGAACGGGGTCATGCTCGCGGTTTTCTATAAGGCAGGCCTCGGCATAAAGGCGTTTGCCCTGGTCGGTATTCTGCGAAACCGCCTCAAAGGAGGGACACTCCTTAACGGGCACCGGCTTGTATTCGCGGGTGGGAACGGCATAGCAGGTTCCTCTTATATCACGAAGCTCGCGGATGCTTTCGCCGTTATCGAGTCGTTTTGCGATTTCTATTATGTGGCGCTCGCCCATACCATACATCAAAAGGTCGGCCTCGGAATCAATTAAAATCGAGGGGCGAACGCGGTCATCCCAATAATCATAATGTGCAAATCGGCGAAGCGATGCCTCGAGTCCGCCAATGGCTATGGCTGCATCGGGGAAAAGTCGGCGAACATTTTTTGAATAAACAATAACCGCGCGGTCGGGTCGAGCACCGCTCTTTCCTCCCGCGGTATAAGCATCATCGCTGCGGCGCTTTTTTGCAGCGGTATAGTGGGCAACCATCGAGTCGATGTTGCCGCCGTTTATAAGAAAGGCAAGTCGCGGAGCGGGAAAGCGGGTATAATCGCTATCGCTTCGCGGCTGCGGAATTATACAAACGCGAAAACCCTCGCTTTCGAGAACGCGCGAAATAATCGCCGTTCCAAACGAGGGGTGGTCAACATAGGAGTCGCCTGTTATTAAAGTAAAATCGGGGCGGTCCCAGCCGCGCTCGAGCATTTCCTTTTTAGCGATGGGAAGAAAGGGCATATAGCTCTCCTTAGTTTAATAATAGTAGTCGGTTTGCGGGTTTTTCGAGGTTAGAATAATGCTTGCATCCTCGTTAACAAGAACATAAACTCCGAGTGTTCCGCTGGTTCCATAGGGGATATGACCGAGGATTTCGTTCGGCGCATCCAAAAGCGGGGTTTCGGGAGTGTAGAGAATAAAGGTGGCCTTGTTATCGGTAAACCCTTCGGGCAGAGCATTTATATATCGAATTCCTGCAACCGCATCAATCTCCTCAACCCCGATTTCTTCCTCGGCCTTGAGGTTATAGCAGTGCATCTTTATAGTGTAATCATTTACCATCTCGAAATTATCGAACTCGCCCTTAAAGGTGCTGCGATAAACGGTATAGGTATAGCCTTCGCCGCTCTCGCTAAACTTGGAGTGATAGTAGTTTCCGTCGAAGTTTCCCTCTTCATCAATTCTAAAAAGGGTTGTATCAACCGAGAACTCATAAGAAACCGAAAGTGTTAGCGGGAAATGGGCGGTAGCGGTCTTTTTGGCCGCCTCTTCGCTTTTTAGCTCTTCCGAAAAATCTATCGTTTTGGCATCGCAGCCAAAAAGCATAAAGCAAAATAAAAGAGAGAGTATAATGCATAAGGTTTTTTTCATGGTTTCACCTCTATATGCATTATACTCTCTACTGACTTAAAAATCAATTAGCACTTACCGGCAGAACCGAAAAGTACGAGTTTTTCTTTAATAGCTTCCTTCATCTTTTCAACCTTGAGATCGCGAATGGCAAGGTAGGGGAGGTCTTTTTCGAGACCCTCTTTCATAGCCTCGATTCCTGCAACGCAAACATCGGTAAAGATGTTAACCTTTGCAATGCCTTCGCGAACGGTATTTTTAAAGTCGTCATCCGAAAGACCCGAGCCGCCGTGAAGCACGAGCGGAGTGTCGAGGCTTGCGCGGATGGCCTTGAGGCGCTCGATATCGAGCTTCGGCTTCTCCTTATATGCGCCGTGGGCTGTGCCGATTGCGATTGCAAGAGCATCAACTCCGGTTGCCTTAACAAAATCGATGGCCTCTTCGGGGGTGGTGTACATATCGGTATCGGCGCCATCGTTTTGATCAGCGAGACCAACATGACCAATCTCGCCCTCAACGGTTATGCCGCGTTCATGAGCATACTTAACTATCTCTGCGGTGTTCTTAAGGTTTTCCTCGGTATCGCCTGCCGAACCATCGAACATAATGCTCGAGAAACCGAGCTCGATAGCCTCGAGGCAACGTTCGCGGGTTAGACCATGGTCGAAATGAACAACAACGGGAACGCTGGCGCGCTTGGCGGCTGCAACCATTCCGGGAGCAATAAGCTTTAACTCGCCGCTCGGGAGCAACACCTCGGCGGTGCCGATGATGATGGGGGAGCGGAGCTCCTCGGCTGCGGCAATAGCGGCCTCAAGCATATCGGTATCGGTTGTATTAAAAAGACCAACACCATAATGACCCTTTTGGGCATCCTTTAAAACTGCATCAAGATTAACTAACATTTTTTATTCCTCCTCAATAACGGTTGCTCTAACGAGTGTTTTGTCTGTGAAAACATCGGTTTCATCGGTGCTGCGGGTTGAAAACTCCGAAATAACAGCGCCATCCTCGCCCGCCTGGAACCAGTGCCAGGTTTCGGGTTTTAGGGTATATTGCTCGCCGGGGAGCAGAATAATTTCGTGGAAAACCGAAACATCCGAGGGCGGCAGCTTTGCCTTTATCTCATCGGTGTTTCGGTCGCCCGAAACATAAAGGTAAACCTTTCCGTAGCGGCAGCGGAAGGTTTCTTCCTTGCCTTCTTGTCCGTTCGTTGGTATATGCATATGCTCGGGGCAGGTCTGACCGGGGAGAAGAACCATCTCCTTGGCGCAAACGCGCTCGGTATTGACATAAACAAGAAGCTGAAGCCCGAGCTCGTTCACAAAGCCTTTGCCAAAATCGGCAACCTCAATATTCCCTTTTTCTGCTTCGGTTAAAACAATGCCTGCTTTTCCGAAATATTCGAGCGCGAGTGCTACTTGGCGATTATATTCGCTTCGTTTCATATCTGCTTCCTCCCATAAAGAGTTTCCATCTTTTCAATTTCTGCCTTCGGTTTCATGCCATCTGTTGCATTTTCGGAGAAAAGATTGCAAGCGGCGGCGGCCGATGCGAATTCAAGAAGCCGGCGGTCGGAATATTCGTTATAAATACCATATAAACAGCCTGCGCAGTAGGCGTCTCCCGCGCCAACGCTTCCCTTAATTTCGGATGCGGGAATATCGAGCGAGGGAATAATAGTAAACTCGCCGCTCGGAACATCGAGACAGAAGCCGCATTGCTTGCAATGGATAATAATCTTTTCGCGGGTTCCGCATTCGGCCATAAATTCCATTGTTTTGCGGATATTGTCTATTAAAATGTTGCCGTTCTCATCATAGGGCGGAAGGTCGGTAAGCATTCCGCTTTCAACCTCGTTCATGATGGCATAATCGGCATACTTAAGCGCGGGAATGATGGTTGCCTTATAGTCCTCATCGCTGCTCGAAACAACATCGATCGAGGTCTTTATTCCCTTCTCGCGAACATCATGAAGGAATCGAGCCATAACCGTTCCGTATTCGGGGTCGGGCGCATCAAACTTTGCGAGCATAAGGATATATCCAATATGCAGAATTTTGCATTTGAGCTCCGAAATGTTGATATGAGCGGGGGAGAAAACATCGTTTGCTCCGCGGAAGCTAAAGAAGGTTCGCTCGCCGTTTTGCAGGCTCATAACATCGCTAAACGAGGTTGCGCTTTCGTTTGTAACGGTTATCATACCGGTGTTAACGCCGTTTTTCTGCATAACGCCGGTTATAAAGCTGCCGTTATCATCATCGCCAACACAGCCCGCAACCGAAATCGGAATCGAACGATCGATAATTGCAAGGTCGATAGCGGTGTTCGGAGCGCATCCGCCCGCCGCCTTGGTAAGACCCGAGATGATCGAAAGCATACCCTTTTCGGGGTAGGTCGAGATGTTTTTAACGGTATCAACTATAATACTGCCCGCAACGGTTATTCCGTTGCGCTCGCCGGTTAAAAGATAATCGGTAGAAACGCCGAAAAGCGCCGCAAGAGAGGGGAGCTGGGTGATTTCGGGGTAGCCGAGACCAACCTCCCATTTGCTTATGGTCTTGTCGCTAACATTAAGCTTGCTTGCGAGGGCGGCTTGGGTCATTCCCGAGGCCTTGCGAAGCGAGGCAATCAGCGAGCCTGTTATTTTTGAGTCCATATAAAGCACCTCATTTCAAATTCATTATAAATCAGAAAATAAAAATAGTAAACCTACCTAAAAGATATACAAATCGGAGAATTTTACCGCAATATAGCCTATAAACTCTACCATTCGTAGAGTAAAAGCCCAAAAGATAGGTCTGCAAAACGCAGACCTACTTATTATATATTCTCTTTTATGGTTTCGCCGCCGCGGAAATGATAAATTTCTCTAAAGCCTATATCCTTTAAAATGGCGCGCGACTCGGCAAAATTGCAGTCAAGAGCCGATTTTTCGTGGCAGTCGGAGTTAAGCATTATGCGGGCACCCTCGTTTTTAAGGGTATAGAGTATATCGGCGCTCGGGTAGGGAGCGGTTTTATATCCGCGCGAGATAGCGCCTGTATTTATTTCAAAAATGCAGTCCGCCTTTGCGGCGATGCGGGCATATTTGTTTGCGATATCGCGGTATCCTGCGGCCGCCGAAACGCCGCCATCGCCTAAAACATCGTCATATTTAGTCAGCAAATCAAAATGACCGATTATATCGGGTCGGCGCTCGAGGATATATTCGCAAAAGCTTTTATAATAATCCTCGGCATAAAGAAGCGGGTCGCCCCAAGCCTCTATGCATTTAAGGGTGGATTCCTCCGAACCATCAACATCGAGCATCTCGCCTTTGGGATAAGAATAATGAGATGAACCGATGATATAGTCATAGCGGGCGCGGAAGGCGCGGTGGCGCATTTCCTCCTCGATTCCGAGCAGAATCTCGATTTCACCCCTATATTTTTCCTTTAGCGCGAGGATTTCCTTTATATACCCTTCGGTATCGGTCATGCAGTAGCGGTGGTCAAAGGGGGTATATCCGTGTCCCGAAAAGCCGAGCACCGAAAAGCCCTTATCAATCGCCGCCAAAACCATTTCCTCGGGGGAGTTTTTTCCATCGCAGAAGGTTGAATGGGTGTGGTAATTAGAAAGCATTTAAAACCTCTTTTTTCAAAAAAGTATCTTCTTTTCGAGGTTATTTTACCATAGCGGAGAGCGGTTTTCAAGGGCGATGAAAATAAGGTATAAAAATATTAAAAAAACTATTCACAAACCGAGAAATATATGGTAGAATAACAGTAGCGTCGAACCCTGTAAAAAAATGTTTTAGGAGTGATTATTTTGTCTCAAAAATTAGTCTACGACATCCATGACAAACCGAAGTTTGGGAAGATGATTATTTTTGCCCTGCAGCAGGTTCTTGCAATCCTTGCAGCAACCATCGCAGTTCCGAATATCATTGGTCTTCCCGCTCAGGTTCCCGCAGCCATCTTTGGTGCCGGTGTTGGAACCCTTATCTATCAGCTCTTCACTAAATTTAAGAGCCCCGTATTCCTCGGAAGCTCTTTCGCATTCCTTAACTCCTTGTTTGTAGCTGTTTCTTATGGCTACTGCGGAATCATTTTAGGTTCTATCGTTGCAGGAATGGTTTATGTAATTCTTGCTCTTATCATTCATTTCACCGGAAGCGACTGGGTTAACAAGCTTATGCCTCCCGTTATTATCGGACCCACCGTTGCTCTTATCGGTCTTTCGCTCGCAGTAAATGCTATGGGCGATATGGTTAAGGTTGGTAGCTCTTTAGCTCCCCTCCCCGATGCAAAAGCCGGTCTCGCAGCAAGACTTGCTGCAGGTCTTGCAGTAAACGGAAACTATAACCTCGCAGCTCTCGCTTGCGGTTTGGTTGCATTCCTAACCATCGTTATCTGCTCTACCCAGAAGCGCTATACCATGGGTCGCTTAATCCCCTTTATCATCGGTATCGCAACCGGCTATATTGCCGCTGTAATCGTAACCATCATTGGTAAGGCTTTCGATATTAACTATTTCCATATCGTAAACCTTGATCCCATCGTTAATAACTTCGTTGATGCAAACGGCAACTTCGTTGGTATAACCGCATTCTTCGATTATCCCCGCCTTGCCCTCTTTGAGGCCGTGAAGGAACTCAAGGCAGGCTCGGCTATCGATGCAGGCGCAGCTGTTGAAATCATCGTTGCATTCCTCCCGGTTGCACTCGTTGTTTTCGCAGAGCACATTGCCGACCATAAGAACCTTTCTTCCATCATCGGTCGCGATCTTATCAAGGAGCCCGGCCTTAAGAATACCCTCCTCGGCGATGGTGTTGGCTCGATGGCAGGAACCGTTTTCGGCATCTGCCCCAATACTACTTATGGCGAGTCGGTAGGCTGCGTTGCTATAACCCGTAATGCTTCGGTTGTTACTATTACTACAACCGCATTCATGTGCATGGGCATCGCATTCTTCAAACCCCTTATGGTTATCCTTCAGTCCATCCCCGCTTGCGTAATGGGCGGCGTTTGCTTAACCCTCTATGGCTTCATCGCTGTTTCGGGTCTCCGTATGTTCAAGAACATCGACCTCGATGAAAACAAGAACATGTTCGTTGTTGCAGCTATCCTCATCGCAGGTATCGGCGGTCTTGCAATCCAGATTCCCTATGGCCGTACCGATGGTATCGTCTTCGATCAGGTTATAACCATCACCCCCATCGCAACCGCTCTTATCGTTGGTATCGTAACCAACTTCATCTTAGGCAAGGTTGAAAAGAGCAAGCTCGGCAAAGAAAAGGATGCAGAATAATGGAAAACTTTAAAAATGTCGTTATCTTCGACCATCCCCTTATCAATCATAAGATTGCCCATCTCCGCGATAAGAATACCAGCATGAAGGAATTCCGCGAGCTTATCGAAGAGATAACAACCCTTATGACCTTTGAGTGTCTCCGCGAGGTTCCCATGACCGAAATCGAGGTCGAGACTCCTCTCGAGAAATGCACCCAAAAGGTGGTTAAAGATAATTCGGTAGTTATTGTTCCGATTCTCCGCGCAGGACTTGGAATGGTAAACGGAGTTCATGTTCTTTTCCCCTCGGCAAAGGTTGGTCATATCGGCCTTTACCGAAACGAGGAAACCCTTGAACCCTGCGAATACTATTGCAAGCTGCCTGATGGCATTGAGGATAAAATGGTTGTTGTTGTTGACCCCATGCTGGCAACCGGCGGAAGCGCTTGTGATGCTATCGCAATGCTTAAAAAACGCGGCTGCAAGGATATTAAGTTCATGGCCGTTATCGGCGCTCCCGAGGGTGTAACCAAGGTTGCAAAGGCTCATCCCGATGTAACAGTTTTCGTTTCAACCCTCGACCGTTGCCTTAACGAGAATGGCTACATTCTTCCCGGTCTCGGCGATGCGGGCGACCGCCTCTTCGGAACTAAATAATAATAAAAATAAACCCCTTCGGTTTCCCGAAGGGGTTTTCTTTTTTTTACCTTATATTCTTGCAACGCCGGTTTCGCGGGCGGTTTTGATAACTGCCTCGGCAACAACTTGGGCAACGCGTTTATCGAGAGCAGGAGCAATAATATTGTCCTCTGTGATCTCATCATCGGGGATAAGGGATGCAAGAGCAAAGCTGGTTGCAACCTTCATTTCCTCGTTGATGCAGGAAGCTCTGCAGTCAAGCGCACCACGGAAGATTCCGGGGTAGGCGAGAACATTGTTTATCTGATTGGGGAAATCGCTTCGACCGGTTCCAACAACGCGGGCGCCTGCGGCCTTTGCGATATCGGGCATGATTTCGGGGGTTGGGTTTGCCATCGGGAACATGATAGCATCCGATGCCATCGAAGCCACCATCTCGGGGGTAACAAGGTTGGGAGCCGAAACACCGATAAATACATCGGCGCCGCAAAGAGCATCGGCGAGCGAGCCCTTCTTATGCTCGAGGTTAGTAACCTTCGAAACCTCTTCCTGCGCGGGGTTGTTGTTTTCATCGCCTTCGCAGATGATACCAAAGCGATCGCAGAAGGTGAGGTTTTTAACACCCATATTCATAAGGTGCTTACCGATAGCAATGCCTGCAGAACCTGCACCATTGATAACAACGCGAACCTTGCCGATTTCCTTCTTAACAAGCTTAAGAGCATTGATAAGAGCGGCGGCAACAACGATAGCGGTTCCGTGTTGGTCATCATGGAAAATCGGAATATCGCAGATTTCCTTTAGCTTTCTTTCGATCTCGAAGCAGCGGGGAGCCGAGATATCCTCGAGGTTGATTCCGCCAAAGCTGCCCGAAAGGAGATAGATAGTTCTAACAATTTCATCAACATCCTTCGACTTGATGCAAAGCGGGAAAGCATCAACATCGGCAAAAGCCTTAAAGAGGGCGCATTTGCCCTCCATAACCGGCATACCTGCCTCGGGACCAATATCACCAAGGCCCAAAATAGCAGTACCATCGGTAATAACGGCAACGAGGTTAGAGCGGCGGGTTAGCTCATAGGATTTAGAAATATCCTTGTTTATCTCAAGGCAGGGCTCGGCAACACCGGGGGTATATGCAAGCGATAAATCCTCGCGCGAATTGATGGGGGCGCGGGAGATAACCTCGATTTTGCCGTTCCATTCATAGTGTTTTTTTAGAGATTCCTGTCGGATGTCCATTTATTAGTCCTCCCAGGGGAATTTATACTGAGTTAGACCGAGCTCATCGCGAACAGCAATGATTTCCTTCTGAACCGATTCATTAATCGGAACACCCGAAGCGCGGGAAAGCTCGATTTCGTATTCTTTTTCGCCTGCGGTATAGATGCGCTCTGCGCCGGGAGCCTTCTTGGAAGCGCGCATGCTGCGGCAGATATCGCCTGCCTTCTTGCGAGCGATTTCCTCGCCCATGAAGTGGTTGGTATCAATAGCGATGAACCAATGTCCGAGCTGATAGGGGCGAATGTTTCCGTTTTCATCCTTACCATCAAGGTCTTTACCATAAGCGCCATCCTGAAGAATAGAGGAGAAGAACTCAACAGCGAGAGCAAAACCATAGCCCTTATATCCGCCGAGATCCTCGCCGATACCGCCTAAAGTGGTAAGAGCAGCTGTGCCGCCGCGAATCTTCTTAAGTGCAACGCCTGCATCGCCTTCGATAGCCGAGCCATCATCACCTATAATGGTGCCGGGATGAACATCCTCGCCGATGCGCTCATAATATTCAACCTTACCGTTTTGGGTGATAGAGGTTGCGCAGTCGAAGTTAAAGTCGAAAGCCTCATCGGTAGGAACGCCGATGGTGAAGGGGTTGGTACCAAACATACCCTCAACACCGAAGGTCGGTGCAACCGAGGGGCGAGCGTTGGTTCCGGTCATACCAATGCAGCCTGCCTTTGCAGCCATGGTGGTATAGTAGCCGGCAATACCATAGTGGCAGGAGTTGCGAACAACAACCATGCCCATACCGTATTCTTTAGCCTTCTCTATAGCCATGCTCATAGCCTTATGGCCGATAACCTGACCCATACCGTGATGGCCGTCAACAACAGCGGTGGTTTCAGTTTCTTTAATGATTTCAAAATTGGTTACTGCCTGTTGGATACCTGCTTTGATACGGTCAAGGTATACAGGCTTAAAGCGGTTTACACCATGTGATTCAATACCGCGTTTGTCAGATGCTAAAAGTACGTCTGCACAGATTTCAGCATCTTCTCTGGGGATTCCGTAGCCAACGAAAGAGTCGATTACGAAATTGGTTATGGTTTTCCAATCCACAATGTTTGTTTTGTTCATAATTCTTTCTCCTTTACATATTCCACAATGCTTCTCTACCGGTTGACACGGCAAATGCACCCGAATTCAAAGCATTTGTGATTTCTTGTTTTGTTTCTATAAGACCGCCTGCTATTAGCGGAGTTATACCTTTTGAAAAACGCGCGGTGATTTTATCAATAAGACCAGGCATAATTTCGATAAAATCGGGTTTGGTGTTGTTGACCATATCGTCGATACCATTTACTCCGTATGAGTCATACACGAAGAAACGCTGAATCGTAATAAGACCGATTTCTTTAGCAAATTTAATCAAGTTGCCCCTTGTGCTTAAAATACCGTCTAAGCCAAGGCTGTTAAGGAATTTCAAACCGCTTCTGTCCT
>JAZOXC010000015.1:0-10743 GCA_045659535.1 Acutalibacteraceae bacterium | reverse complement strand
GCGATACCCGACAGAACCTCGAGCGCTGCCTGCGACAGCGGAGTTCGGCGGCGAAGATCGAAGGCTTCCTTGATATAGCTTTCATATTTTTCACGGGTTACAAGCTGATATGCGCCATCAAGGTTTAGAAGCTTTATGCCCCTACCCTCTTTATCGAGGCTTTCGCCGAGGGCGGCAAGAAGCTCGCCGAGTTCATCGGGCTCGATTTCGAAAACCTTTACCAGGCGGGCTGCAGAGATGGGCTCGCCACCTGCAAACAATACCGCTTCGAGCGCGGGAAGAAGTTCTTTATTCATCGTTTTTTGCCCTCCTGAGAGTTATTTCGGCATCGCCCTTATCGGTATCAACGGCGATACGGTTTGCCTTGCAGAGTTCGAGCACTGCAAGGAAGGTTGCTACCAACTCGGAGCGGCTTTTTGCTCCCGAGAAAAGCGATGACATTTTCTGTTTTCCGCCGACCAATCGGCGCATAACGAATACAATTTTGGTTGAAACTGCAACAATTTTCTTTGCAACTATGCGGGTGAAGGCGGTTACGGGAGGCGGCATTTTTCGCATTCCTCTGCCCGCTGCCGACATATATGCGGTATAAAGAACATCGCTATCATGGATGATCTCATAGGTATTATCGAAATCAATCTGCGAAGGCATACGAACATGGGTCATAAATCCATCGGTCATATGCGAGAGCTTTTCGGCCATTTCGCGGCAGATTTTATACTCGATTAGCTCGCCTGTTAGTTCCTGTTTTAGCGCCTCAATCTCCTCGCTTTTTGGGAGAAGGCTAACGGTTTTCATATAGATAAGGCGCGAAGCCATCTCTAAAAACTCGCTGGCGATATCCATATCCGCTTCCCTCATAGCATCGATATGAGCCATATACTGCTCGAGTACCTCGGCTATCGGAATATCATAAATATTCAGTTTGTTTCTTGATATGAGCTGCAGCAGCAAATCTAGAGGACCTTCAAAGCAGTCCAGCTTATAAGAAAGCGAAGTTTCCATTTTTTCTCCTTAAAATTTATGCGAAAATTGAGGATGAGATTTCTATGAATTTATCAAAAATATTATAAACAACATCCGAAAGAGCATCACCAACACCCAAGCCATAGAAAGCTACGATGAGGATGATGAAGGAATACTGCTCGAAACGCATGAGCTGATAATAATATTTATCGGGCAGAATTGCAGATAATATACGCGAGCCATCGAGCGGCGGAATCGGAATAAGATTAAATATTCCGAGCGAAATGTTTATAAGGATAAAATATCCAAAGAAATAATAAAGCACCTGCGAGAACATGCTCGGATCCATATATGCCGCATAAGTTGGAAAGCATATATTAAAAACCGGAACATAAAATATTGCTGCTATAAATGCGATAAGGAAATTAGATAGCGGACCCGCCAAGGCGGTTATTGCCATACCTGCTTTCGGGTTTTTGAAGTTTCGCATATTGACTTCTACCGGTTTTGCCCAGCCGAAACCAAAGAGCAGTATCATAAGTGCGCCTATATAGTCGATATGGGCAAGCGGGTTCATGGTTATTCTTCCCTGCCACTTTGGGGTTCTATCCCCGAGAGCTAATGCTGCTGCGCCATGGGCCAATTCATGTATCGGCGAAACGAGAAAAATGAGAATAAGGCTCGCTAAAATCGAACCCAATATCATCCCAAACTGAATATCATCACTAAAGAGAATATCTATCAGCAAACATACCACTCCAATCTATACTGCTTTATTATACTATATAATTTATTAATTTACAAGGGAAAATACACGAAAAAGGCAACTTGATTACAAAGGTTTGGCATCTTGAAAAATTCACACTTTTGTTGTATAATTATGGACACAGTTTATTTGTCGTATTCGCGGCAGAACGGAGAGTTTTTTATGAATATTTGGCACGATATCGACCCCAAAAGAATTAACCCCAATGATTTTATGGCGGTTGTTGAAATTTCGAAGGGCAGCAAAAATAAATACGAGCTCGATAAAGAGACCGGTCTTATTATGCTCGACCGCATCCTCTATACCTCGACCCACTACCCCGCAAACTATGGCTTTATTCCCCGCTCGTTCGGCGATGATGGAGACCCTCTTGATGTTTTGGTGCTCTGCTCGGAGTCGCTCGAGCCGCTAACCCTTGTTCGCTGCTACCCCATCGGATATATTTCGATGCTTGATGGCGGCAGGAATGATGAGAAAATCATCGCTATTCCTTTTGGTGATCCGACCTATAATCAGTATAAGGATATTTCGGAGTTGCCGAAGCATATTTTTGATGAAATGCTCCATTTCTTCAATGTTTACAAGGCTCTTGAGGATAAAGAGGCGGTTGCCAAAGAGGTTAACGGTTGCGAGGCTGCAACAGCGGTTATTGCCGATGCGCTCGACCGATATGTTGAAAATTTTTGCAGATAAAATAAAAAAAGATGTGTGATTTACTCACACATCTTTTTTGTTTTAGTATTTTTTAACGGTTTGCTCTACCACCGAATAGAACCAGCAGTAAAGCGCTTCGCCGAGTTCTTGATATATCGGATCACCATCATGGGAGCAGAGCATTGCAAAGGTCTGCCCTATTCGGCGCTCGATATCGGTTCCGCGGCGGAATGCAAGAAAATAAAAGGAGAAAGCTCCTGTATCGGAGGTATAGGAATAAAGCTCGGGAGCCTCGGCTTTTAGGGTATCGAGGAAGGATTTTTGCGCTATTCCCGCAACGGTATCGTTCTCGCAAAAGCGCTCGAGTCCAACCGTTACCACAAAGCTCAGCAGCAGCAGACGCTGCATTATCATATGGCTATCATCCTCATCCTGATAGGTGAAGGCTGATTTGCCCGCTTTTATAAATTCGCGCGCTACCGCTTCCCCGATGGTTTTTCCCACCGAAGAATTGTTAGCAATATTGGATATATCGGCCTTTTTTGTGGCATTTAGCCTAACCGATTCGCTCGGGCGCTCGCCCGCGATTTTCATATCCCTATCTTCGCACAAATTACTCACCCTTTTTGGTTTTATATACTTTAAGAGCTTGAGCCAGCTGGTCGGGGCAAGAGGTTGATTTGAAGCCGCAGGTTGTCCCCTCCAAACGGGTTATTACCTCATCGACATTCATACCTACTACAAGGGCTGCGATGCCTTTTGTATTGCCATTGCAGCCACCCTCGAATTTTACCTCTTTTACTATATCGTTTTCAACCTCGAGGGTTATCGACCTTGAGCAAACTCCCATTGTTTTATATGTAAAAACCATGCTTAATATTCCTCTTCTCTTTAAAAGGTTTCTTTATTCAGTCGCTCGCGCATATAATCGCTGACATCGGAAAATACATTTCGGTAGCTGCAGATTCCCTTTGGATGGGTGCATTCCTTGATGCTATGCTGACAGCGGCTTACTGCGATGGGACCATTTATGGTTTCAACAACCTGGAGCAGAGTTATCTCCTTTGGACTGCGCGACAATGCATATCCACCCTGCGCCCCCTTAAAGGAGCGAACAATATCTGCCGCCATTAAGCGGCGAAGAATTTTTAGGGTGAACTGCGGGGTTACACCTGTTAGTGCGGCAACAGTTCCTGCATCGGTTTTCTTTTCTTGCTCGGCGAGGCAGGCAACTATTCTTATCGCATAGTCGGTTTCGTTGTTAAACAGCATATTTATCTATCCTTGAATTTATTGCTTCTAACGGGGTGGCGGAGTTTACGCAGAGCTTTTGCCTCGATCTGACGGATACGCTCACGGGTTACATTAAACTCGCTTCCAACCTCCTCGAGGGTATGGCAGCGACCATCCTGAAGACCGAAACGAAGGCGGATAACCGATTCCTCACGAGCGGTGAGGGTTCTTAAAACGCTATCGATATCCTCGTTTGTTATAGCCTTGAGGGCAGCCTCATCGGGAGCTAATGCATCCTCATCACGGATGAAGTCCATAAGGCGGCTATCCTCCTCGGGTCCGATGGGGGTCTCCATCGAAACCGGCTCTTGGGCAACGCGCATAATTTCGCGAACGCGCTCAACCGGGAGGTTCATCTTTTCGGCGATGAGCTCCTCGCTCGGCTCATAGCCATTTTCATGGAGAAGCTGGCTTTGAACCTTCTTTAGGCGGTTGATGGTTTCAACCATATGAACCGGGATACGAATGGTTCTTGCCTGATCGGCTATTGCACGGGTTATTGCCTGACGAATCCACCATGTTGCATAGGTGGAGAACTTAAAGCCTTTGGTATAATCGAACTTATCAACAGCCTTGATAAGACCAACATTACCCTCTTGGATAAGATCGAGGAAATGCATTCCGCGACCAACATACTTCTTTGCAATACTTACAACGAGACGAAGGTGTGCCTCGGTAAGGCGCTGTTTTGCATATTCATCACCATCGGAAATCTTTTCGGCAAGCTTGATTTCCTCATCGGTTGAAAGAAGCGGAACACGACCGATTTCGCGAAGATATACCTTAACCGGGTCATCAAGCGAGGTATTTTCAAGGGTTACATCCTCTAACTGATCGGCATCGAGCTCTTCGAGCTTTAGCTCATCCTCGGTAGGCTCTTGATCGAAATCGATATCAAGTAGCGGAGGCTCGGTTGTTAATTCATCGAGGTCCTCGGGCGGTGTGAAATCATCAAAATCGCGCTCTTCGGGTTCGTAATCGGCGACTTTTTTATCAACGATCTCCTCGTTTACTACATTTTCCTTTTTTGTTTGCTTACCCATTTTTATTCTCCCTTTTTGTTTTTGGCTATCTGCTCCATTCGAGCAGCCCAATCATCTATCGACAAGTCTTTGTCGTTTGCGGCACTAACTGCCATATTCTCTTCTAATATTACCTTAACGCAATCATTTAATACCGTTTGCGCGTTTTTTTCGGCCAGCACGCCGTTTTGCAGCGATACTATATATCCGAGCTCGGCGGGACTAAATTCCTCGCCAAACAGGGTTATATCAACCATTGGGCGGCCGCTCTCCAACACTCGACAAATGGCGCCATAAACGCGCTTATTAAGCGAGGTTAAAAGAGTTTCGGGCGATATTCTATCCTTGACCACCGAATAAAGGTCGGGATGCGACAGCAGAATTGCGATTAGGCTTTCCTCGGCTTTTACAGCCTTTGGGAAGCGGCGGCGATCGGGGTTTATATCGGCGTTATCATAACGCGGGGTTACGATGCGCTCAAACTCCTTTTTCTGCTCGGTTCGAACCTTTTTCTTTTTTATCTCGTTTATCTGCTCTAAAAGGGCGGTTTTTGAAACGCCGTATTTCTCGGCGAGTTTGCCCGCATAGAGGTCAACCGTTAGCTTATCATTGGTGGTTGCAAGGTGCTCGGCTGCGCGCTTTAGATACTGCAGTCGGCCCGAATCGCTGGTTATATCAATATCCTTTGCCGACATGAGCAGGTTATATTCCATATCGCTGACCGTTCCATCAAGGAGGGCTCGGAATTTTGCTGCTCCGTTTTTGCGGATATATTCATCGGGGTCTTTCCCATCGGGAACAACAAGAACGCGGATATTAAGCCCGCTATCCTTTAACTCCTCGATGGTTCGGCGAACCGCTTTTTGCCCCGCTTCATCGGCATCCATTGTTATAACTATTTCCTTGGTATATCGGGATAAAAGTTTGACCTGGTCGGCGCCAAAGGCGGTTCCCAGGGCGGCAACGGCATTGGTAAAACCTGCCTGATGGAGGCTTATAACATCCATATTACCCTCAACCAAGATTATTCGGTCGGCACAGTCGTTCTTTGCGAAATTAAGGGCAAAGAGGTGCTGACTTTTTTTATAAACAGGGGTATCCTGCGTATTGACATATTTTCCGGTAGCTTTGGGGTCATCGGGTCGAGCACGACCGCTGAAGGCGATAACATTTCCGCGAAGATTGAATATCGGGAACATAACCCTATTGCGGAAACGGTCGAAATAGCTGCCGCGAGCGCTTTTTGAAATAACATTTGCCTGCAGCATGTCCGGAATAGTAAAGCCTTTGGATTTTAGATGGTTTATGAGCAAATCCCAACTATCCGGGGCAGCGCCAAGACCAAAGCGCTTTATGGTTGCATCGGTTAGACCTCTTCCATGGAGGTAATCGAGCGCCCATTTTCCGCCCGGCGACATTAAATACGAATAATAGAATCTCGCGGTTTCGCGGTTGATTTCGAATATTCGGTTTTTAAGGTCTTGCATCGAGTTATCATAGCCATCCTCGGGGATGGTTATTCCCGAGCGGTCGGCCAGATATTTTACCGCCTCGACATAATCGAGTCGCTCGATTTGGCTTATGAAGGTTATAACATCTCCGCCTTGACCGCAGCCAAAGCAGTAGTAAGAACCGTTTTCGGGGTAAACCGTAAACGAGGGGGTCTTTTCGTTATGGAAAGCACAAAGACCAACGAGGTTTTTGCCTCGGCGCTTTAGGTTTACATACTGGGATATAACCGATTCGATATCGTTTCTATATTTAATTTCGAGCTTGATATCTTCAGAGATGTTTGCCATGCGCTACACCTCCCAACATTTCGGAACACAGATATCCGAAAATACGGTTATTGCATAATGATCGGTCATTCCCGAAACATAATCGAGAACGGCACGAGCAACACCCTCGCGCTCAAGCACCATGGCATATTCGCCACGCAGCTTTTCGGGATGGGCGGCAAAGTGAGCATAAAGGGTTGTTAAAATGCCATCAACCTTGCTTTCCTCACCCTTGGCTTTGGGGTTGGTATATACCGCCGAGAAGAGGAAATCATGAAGTTTATCGAAATACTCGGAGGTATTCGAATCCATTTTAATTTCATCCTCGCTATTTGAAATAACGGCAGTTACCATTGAATTTATGCGAGCGCTCTTGCTTTCTCCGAGCGCTTTTATTATATCGGCAGGGATATCGGAAGCTTTGATTATTCCTGCGCGAACTGCATCATCAATATCATGGTTTATGTAGGCGATTTTATCGGCGATGCGAACTATCTGACCCTCAAGGGTTTTGGGCTGCTCGCCGCGGGTATGATGGAGGATACCATCAAGAACCTCGCCTGTTAGATTAAGTCCCCTTCCCTCGCGCTCCAAGAATCGGCAAACTCGAACACTCTGCTCGAAATGGGTAAATCCCGAATCAGAGATTTTATCGAGGGCTCGCTCGCCGGCATGACCAAACGGGGTATGACCTAAATCATGGCCGAGGGCTATTGCTTCGGTTAAATCCTCGTTTAAGCGGAGGCAGCGGGCAATAGTTCGGGCGATTTGGGATACCTCGAGGGTATGGGTCAGTCGGGTTCTGTAATGATCGGATTCCGGTGCGAGGAAAACCTGGGTTTTATGCTTTAGGCGGCGGAATGCTTTTGAATGAATGATTCTATCACGGTCGCGCTGAAAAACGGTTCGAAGCTCGCAGCAGGGCTCCTCCCTCTCGCGACCAATGCTTAGAGAAGAAAGGGTTGCGCGGCTCGATAGAGTTTCGCGCTCGATTCGTTCGGTTTTTTCTCTGATTGTTGACATAGCATTCACCCCTTTATTTATGTTATTAGCTTTTTTTGAACAAATTACTTTATTTTTTTAAACTTTTTTATACGGGAAGTACTTTTTCGCCAATTATCTCAACAAATACGCGCTCGCGGAAGTTTTTTTCGATGGTTGAGAGGAATTCCTCAGCGAGGGTTTTTCTAACAGCAACGGTTAGCGAAATTTTATCGGTGAAATCGGAGCTTTCAACAATTCCGAAGCGGGCAATGATTTTTCCGAGATAATCATAATCGGGATAGAGGCAGGAAATTGAATACACGGCACACTCCTCGAGCGACACGCGCTTCGCGGCGGCAAGCGCCTCGCGGGTTGCGGCAGAATAGGCGCGGACAAGACCGCCTGTTCCAAGCAGAACACCGCCAAAATAGCGGGTTACAACAACGCAAACATCGAATATTTTTTCGCCCTCGATTATATCGAGCATGGGCTTTCCCGCGGTTGAATGGGGTTCGCCATCATCGGAAAAGCGGGAAACTCCATCGCGCAGAATATAGGCATAGCAATTATGCTTTGCATCATGATACTGCGCCTTTTTTTGCGCTATAAAATCGAGCGCTTCTTTTTCGCTTTCTACATGAATCGCTGCCGCGATAAAACGAGAACGCTCAACCGATATTTCGCCTGCGGATTCTCCGCTTATAGTTATAAACGAGCCCAAAACCCTACTTCCTTTCACTAAAAAAATAATACCGCACCCAACGGATGCGGTATTTTAGCATTAGTTCTCGGTCATGCCGAAACGCTTCTTGAAACGGTCAACACGGCCACCTGTATCTACCAGCTTCTGTCTGCCGGTGAAGAACGGATGACATTTAGAGCAGATGTCCAAACGAATATTCTGCTTGGTCGATCTTGTTTCAAACTCTGCGCCGCAAGCACACTTAACTACTACCTTTTCATACTGCGGATGAATATCTTGTTTCATACCGTCACCCCTTTCAAATCTCGATAACATACAGATAATACCACAACCATTTTCAAAATGCAAGAAAAATTTTAAAAACATTTAAAATATTTTAGCCTTTATTTTTTCATACCACTCGATGACCTTAAACTTGAAAATATATTTTTGTCCGTTTTGCGCTACCGATTCGGTAGATTTGCTGACACTATCTGATAATTTGCCTGCCGAACCGATACAAATTGATGGAAACAAAACGCACCACCAATTCTTTCCCTCTGCCCTTCCTATCTCGATTTTAAGCGCATCATAATTGCCTGCGGGCAACACAAAATCATCATAAACCCTTGTATCAAAATATGCCTTGCCGACCGAAACCGAAACGGGATAGGAATAACCATTTTCGGCTATAACGCGCTCGGCGATTTCCTTGATTTCTCCGATGTTTTCGCGGGTTAAGGATATGGCTTCTTCGAGGCTTTCCGCCTCCGAAAACAGTTCCTCGCTCTCGAGCAGCAAAGCATCTCTTATTTTTAGCTTTAGCTCTTGGTCGGCCCTATCATCCGAGTTTGCGATTATATGAAGGCGAAAGACATTCTGCCTTAAATCATCGCAATGGGCTTCGAAGGTTGCAAAGGATAAAAGAATTGCAAAAATTAATGCAAACGCGATGGAAATGTTAAGTATTTTTATTTTTCTTTTCATAGGAAAATCCCTCCTGACAACCAAATGATTGCCAAAAGGGAAATTTTTTATTCAAATATTATGCCAGAGGTTGTTGTTTCGCAGCAAAAAACCTCATCATAGCCCTGCTTTAGGCGGGCGGCACATTTTTCGGCGGCTTCGCGGGTTGAGAAGGTTCCGAAAACGGTAGGACCGCTGCCCGAAAGGCAGGCATCCTCGGCGCCGCAGATGCGGAGCGCTTCTTTTATTGCGCTGCAATCGGCCACGCGCTCGAAATCGTTAAAGAATTTATTAGCCTTTTCGCCCGATAAGGAATCAATAAAGGCATAAACCTCATCGCGGCGATCCTTAAGACCGCATTCATCAAGCTCGGCATACATTTTTCCGGTTGATTGCTTCTTTCCATGTTTGATAAGAACAAGATAGGAAGAAAAATCGGCACAGCGGGTATATTCATCGCCCTTGCCTCCTATAAGCGCGGTTCCGCCCTTTATAAAGAAGGGCACATCGGAGCCGAGCAACATTGCCTTTTCCATAAGCTCTTGCTCGGAAAAGGGCTCGCCATAGAGCCTATTCATCGCAACCAAAACCGCGGCCGCGTTACCGCTGCCGCCGCCAAGGCCCGATAGAAGCGGGATATTCTTCTCGATGGTTATTAAGGCACCGCCCATATCACTGAAAAATTCTGCCGCTTTATAGCAGATATTCTCCTCGCCGCAAGGAGCGATTGAGGAAATAACCTCTATTCCCTTTTGTTTTTTAACGGTTATTCTATCAAAAATACCGACTGTTTGCATAACGGTCGAAATTTCGTGATATCCATCCTCTCTTTTCGCGGGAACCGACAAGACAAGGTTTACCTTTGCCGCCGAACGAAGCGAAACAGAGGGCTTTTTGAAGGCGTTATAGGTTAGGGCGAAGATAATAGAGGCTATACCTATTATTTCGCTGATAACACCGCCATGGGAATTAAACGCCTTATGATAAGCAAGCCAGCAAGGGCTGATGCCAAGAAGCTGAACAAGGCGATACACTGTAACACTCTTAAATAAAAGCATGATTGCACCGCAAACAGCGCCTACCATGGGAAGCAGTTGGCGAAGATCACGGGTTGCAACGGTAACAGCAGTTCCTATAGTTACAAAAAGGGCTATAAATACATATGTCCAATATTTTTTTGCCGCGAAGGCCTTTCCATCCTCGCGGAGGCGGACTATAAGGGTATTGAAAAATCCGATAAAATTTAAAAGCGCACCGCTTATTCCGCCCAGCAAAAGCAGGTTGGCAAAGAAAAACAGCTTCATTGCCATTTGGAAGTTTAGGAACCTTTTGCCCTCGTTAAACTGAAAAGATAAAACCGAGCAGCCCAGACCCAAATAGCCGAGTATTTGTGCTATGGTTTCAATGCTCATGCCTGTACCTCTTCGATTATTCTGCGGATAGCCTCGACTCCATCACCGTTTAGCGCCGAAAAAGGAACAAAATCATCGCTGCCCAGTATCTCGCGCATACGGTCGCATGATTCCTTATACTCGGTTTTGTTGAGTTTATCGCTTTTGGTTAAAACGATGGTAAAGGGAGTTTCGGTTTGCTTTAAAAATTCTATCATATCAAGGTCGAACTGCGAGGGCG
>JAZOXC010000014.1:0-3237 GCA_045659535.1 Acutalibacteraceae bacterium | reverse complement strand
GAAGAATATGGGGCATACCGAAGTATCCAAGACCCCAAGCGAGGGTCGAAACAACCGGAAGAGCGCCATAGCTTCCTGCGGTACCGTTTGCAACGCTATGACCCTTGAAGAGATCAAGGAAGCCATCGAGCGAGCCAACGTTCGAGAACACCTGCGAGAAACCGCCTGCAATTCCTTCGCTGAAGCCAACAACAACAAAGAGAGCAACGGTCATGATAATGCTCTGAATGAAGTCGGTGGTAGAAGCAGCGAGGAATCCGCCGAGGGTGCAGTAAAGAACGATAACCGATGCAGAAACTACCATTGCAAGGGTGTAATCCATTCCGAAGAAGCTCGAGAAAAGCTTTCCGCAAGCGGCAAAGCCCGATGCGGTATAGGGAATGAAGAAGATTGCAATAAGTATTGCTGCGATAAGGGTTAAGGCATGAGATTTATCGCCAAAACGCTTAGCAAAGAAATCAGGAAGAGTAAAAGCGTTGGCCTTCTGGCTGTAAACGCGGAGGCGCTTTGCAACAAAGAGCCAGTTAAGGTATGTACCAACGGCAAGACCGATAGCGGTCCAGGAAGCCTCGGCAAGTCCGCCCATTAATGCAACGGCGGGGAGACCCATAAGCAACCAACCGCTCATGTCCGAAGCCTCGGCACTCATAGCGGTAACGAGAGGTCCCAATTTTCTGCCGCCCAAATAAAAGTCGGCGGTATCTTTATTTTTGTTTGAATAGAAGAATCCGATTACTATCATGCCAAGCAAATAAACGCCGATAGTAATCATAATTACAGTTGACATCTAAAAAATCCCTTTCAAAAAAATATATTAAAAGTATATCATAGATAGGAAAAAACTGCAAGAACAAGATTTTGCCCTTTTAAAGTATTGAAAAGTGGCGGATTTCATGTAAAAATTAAGTTTGCTCGGTTATATTTTTAATATTTAAGGGGTTTTAACTTAATAAAATTAAGTTTTGAACCCTATAAAGCAAAAATAGGCAGATTTTTTCGAATTTCGTTGACATATTGACCATCGCGGGAATATACTATTGACTATCACACGGGAAATAGTATATTATTATATAGATTTATCATCTACGGAGGAAAAGAAATGTCAATGATCGAAGAACTTTTCGGCAGCATGGTGTTTAATGATGCTGTAATGAAGGAGCGCCTGTCTCCCGAGGTTTATGAAAAATTCATGGAAACCGTTAATGAGGGCAGAGAGCTCGACAAAGCGATAGCGGGTGATATCGCCGCCGCTATGAAGGACTGGGCAATCGAAAAAGGGGCAACCCATTTTACCCATTGGTTCCAGCCTATGACAGGCATCACAGCCGAAAAGCATGATAGCTTTATCTCTCCCGCCGCCGATGGCTCGGTTATAATGGAGTTTTCGGGCAAAGAGCTCATAAAGGGCGAACCCGATGCCTCCTCCTTCCCCTCGGGTGGTCTCCGCGCAACCTTCGAGGCTCGCGGCTATACCGCTTGGGACCCAACCTCCTATGCCTTTGTTAAGGATGATACCCTCTGCATACCTACCGCGTTTTGCTCCTATGGTGGCGAGGCGCTCGACCGCAAAACTCCGCTCCTCCGCTCGATGGAGGTTATAAGCGAAAAGGCTTTGCGCATCGTTAAGCTTTTCGGCATCGATGCAAAAAAGGTTATCGTTGAGGTTGGCGCAGAGCAGGAATATTTCCTTATCGATAAAAAGTATTATAAATCCCGCAAGGATTTAACCTATTGCGGAAGAACCCTTATGGGCGGTCGCCCGCCGAAGGGTCAGGAGATGGACGACCATTATTTCGGCGCCATCAAGCCCCGCGTTAAGAAGTTCATGAACGAGCTCGACCGCGAGCTTTGGAAGCTTGGCGTTGTTGCCAAAACCGAGCATAACGAGGCCGCTCCCGCGCAGCACGAAACGGCCCCGGAACAATCTAAAGTGAAAAACGCCTGCGACCAGAACCAGCTCATCATGGAAATGATGAAGAAGACCGCACAGAGCCACGATCTCGTTTGCTTGCTGCACGAAAAACCCTTCAAGGGAGTAAACGGCAGCGGTAAGCATAATAACTGGTCGATCGCAACCGATACCGGCATAAATCTCCTAAAGCCGGGCAAAAACCCGCAGGATAATAAACTTTTCCTCCTCGTTTTGGCAGCAGTTATTCGCGCTGTTGATGAGTATCAGGGTCTGCTCCGTGCATCGGTTGCAACCCCCGGAAACGATCATCGACTCGGCGCTCATGAAGCTCCTCCCGCCATTGTTTCGATCTTCCTCGGCAGCCAACTGACCGATATTTTGGATGCTATCGAGGCAGGCGAGGATTATCGCGGCGAAAAGATGCCCGAGCTCGAAACAGGAACCCATTTCCTCCCGCATTTCCGCAAGGATACAACCGATCGCAACCGAACCTCTCCGCTCGCCTTTACAGGTAACAAGTTCGAGTTCCGTATGCTCGGTTCAAATCATTCGATAACCGAACCGAATGTTATTCTCAACACCATCGTTAGCAGTGTTTTGGATGATTTCGCCGATCGACTCGAGGGAGCAGAGGATTTCGAAAACGCAGTTCTCGAGGTTATCCGCGATACCTATAAGAACCATAAGCGCATCGTGTTTAATGGCGATGGCTATTCCGATGAATGGAAAAAAGAGGCCGCCGAGCGCGGACTTCTCAACCTTGAATCAACCGTTGATGCCCTCCCCGTATATGTTGAGGACAAGACCATCGATGTTTTCGCAAAATATGGCATCCTAACCAAAACCGAGCTCGAATCTCGCTATGAGATAATGCTCGAAAACTACTGCAAGGTTATCAATATCGAGGCTCTAACCATGCTCGATATGGTTAAAAAGGATGTTATGCCCGCCGTTTCGGCATATACCGCAAAGCTCGCAGATAACATCGCAAAGAAAAAGGAAGCCAAGGTTCGCTGCAGCTGGAGGTTAGAGGAAGAGCTCCTAAAGAAGCTTTCCTTCCATGCCGATCGCGTTTATGATGGCGTTGTAGCGCTCGAAAATGCCGTTTCTTCTATCAAGGTTAGCGGCGAGCTCAAAACCGCTCGTTATTACCGCGATACCGTTTTGGCGGCTATGGAGTCGCTTCGAATCGATGTTGATGAAATCGAGATGAATATGTCGGCTATTGATTGGCCCTATGCATCCTATGGTCAGCTTCTTTTCGATATCTAAATAAAAAATTTCTTGGAACGGAAAACCAGCGCGGGTGGTTATTTTATTTTATA
>JAZOXC010000013.1:0-14493 GCA_045659535.1 Acutalibacteraceae bacterium | reverse complement strand
ATTCGGCAATACTTTCTGATGTATTTGATGTAACCTCAAGCAAATATAGTGCTTTTTGGATTCTTATTTTATTTAGATAATCTATCGGAGTCATCGACAAGCTCTTTTTAAATATGTTTACAATTTGGTTTTTACTATAATTGAATTTTTTTGATAAGATTTCAAGGGTTATTTTCTCATTAAAGTGATCTTGTATATATTCCACCATATCATTTCCCTTTATTATCGGTAGCTGATTGCGATATAAAATTGATAAAATATCAAAAAACACGGCAGCTCGTTCTGTTTGTGTGTAATTTTCGTGTGCAATTCGATCCAATTTTATAAACAAATTTTCGAACAAAGTATAATCAAACTCGCCACAGTAGTTAAGCGTGTCTTCGCTATCATCCCATTCCCCATGGAAATGCACGTATAGGTATTTGGGACTATCGCTCGGAAGATGCCCTATTTGGGTGCTCCCGTGTTGTTGTATATGATAATGTCCTGCTGTAATTTCGTATTCCTGTCCGTTTTCCAAAAAACGAAGAACGCCTTCATACACGAGGAGCAAAACGTCATCATTACATACTCGGTTAACATGATGTTCATTTTTTTCAAAAAATCGGAAGGAGGAATATTTGTAAACAATGGGTTTATTTAAATTGATACCTTTCATATAATCACCAATATTAGTATATAACCTCATTGTGATATTGGCAAGGTGATTTGTTATATTTTCAATAGTTTTTAGATTTTCGTTGTGATATACTGAATGAGCAAAGGGAGGCGGACTATATGAAAAAATGGAACTTTTACACTACAAACGAAATAAAACCGACCGGATGGCTATATCGGCAATTAAAGCTTCAGGCAGAAGGTCTCAGCGGTAATCTTGATAAAATATGGCCGGATGTTCGCGATAGCGCGTGGATCGGCGGAGAGCGAGAAGGTTGGGAACGTGTACCATATTGGCTTGACGGATTTATCCCTCTTGCATATCTCCTCCAATATGACGATATGATCAAACGGGCAAAAAAATATATTGATGCCATTATTGAGCGACAGCAGGCAGATGGGTGGATTTGTCCCTGCAAAGAAGAGGAACGAGCAACCTACGATACTTGGGCAATTCAGCTCATAACAAAAATTTTAACAGTCTACTATGACTGCTCAAATGACGAGCGCATCCCTGACGTTATTTACAAGATACTCAAGAACTATTACGAACTATTGAAGGCTGGGGAAATAAAACTTTTTTCTTGGGGAAAATTCCGATGGTTTGAATTATTCATCTCTCTTAATTTCATTTACGAAAGATACAAGGAGTCTTGGATTGTTGACCTTGCCCGAATAATTAAAGAGCAGGGCGCAAATTATGAGGATTTTATTCCGCAATGGAAACGCCCGCTGAACAAATGGACGTTTGAAACACATATTGTAAACCTCGCTATGATGTTAAAATACGAAGCGGTCAGTTACGACCTGCTCCACGTCGGCTATACGGATATTGCAGAAAAGCTACATGCTATATTAAAGGAATACAACGGCACTGCGGTAGAAACCTTTACCGGCGACGAATGTCTTTCGGGGATTTCCCCCATTCAGGGCACAGAACTATGCGCCGTCGTAGAGCAAATGTATTCCTATGAGTTGCTGTTTGCATATACCGGAGACTCAAAATGGGCCGACCGTTTGGAGGTTCTGGCGTTCAATGCACTGCCTGCAACCATCAGCGAAGATATGTGGACTCATCAATATCTGCAAATGAACAATCAAATTGCTTGCCAAAAATTCCCCGGCAGATCGTTATTCCGCACAAACGGAAACGAAGCCCATTTGTTCGGGCTCGAACCCAATTACGGTTGCTGCACCGCAAACTTTAATCAGGGTTGGCCAAAGCTCGCATTATCGGCATTTATGTATACCGATGAAAGTGTGGCAAGTGTCTTGCCAATACCAAGTAGGTTAAAAACCGAGGATATATCTGTTACGGTTGAAACAAATTATCCCTTTGAAAACACAATTAAATATACCGTTGATGCAAACAAGGATTTTAAATTTGAAATAAGGCTCCCGAGCGATGCAGAAAACATTGTAGTTAACGGTCAAAGCGAAATCCAAAACCACCTGGTATTTAACATAACAAAAGGGGAAAAACGCGAATTTATTATTTCCTTTGATTTTACTCCTCATTTCCGAAAATATGCCTATGATTTGAACTATGTAAAATACGGCAATCTTGTATTCTCTTTGCCTATAGAAGCCGAAAAAATCATGCACGAGTATGAGAGCGATGGCGTGGAAAGAAAATTCCCCTACTGTGATTACGAGCTTATTCCGAAAAGCGATTGGAATTACGGATTTGCGGATACATCACTTAAATCGGAAATAAAAACCGTCAGCCACGTTCCCTTCTCTCAGAGCGAACCACCTATTACCATAAAGGCTAATTTGCAAAAGATTGATTGGGGACTTGAGGATGGATATGAGAGCGTTTGCGCAAAAATACCGCAATCCCGCACTCCTGTTTCTGCAGTGGAAGAACTTTCATTGATACCATACGGCTGCGCAAAATTGCGAATGACTTTGTTGCCGTTTGTAGAATAATTTACAACAAAAGCGAGGTGAAATTCACCTCGCTTTTGCTCTCTCCACCACGCTATGTATTGCTAAACAAAACCTGTCGAAAGGTGTCAATGTTGTATGAGAGGGGTCTCCTTCACGGATTCGCATTGTTCTTCTGATCTCTTTCGGGATAACGACTCTTCCAAGGTCATCGATTCTTCTGACGATCCCTGTTGCTTTCATATATAAATCTCCTTTTAATTCAAATCGTGATACTATTATTTGTGATTAAAGGGAATTTATACTGTATAACTTTACTTTTTAGTGATGTTATGATACAATAAACTGAATTTTGAATATGGGGATTTTAGAATGTTGGAAGAAAATACTGCATTTGTTACCGATACAAAACTTGAAAAATTAAAAAAATATGCTTGGCTTGTGCTCTTAAGTTTTGGCTTTATGTATTTGTTCTTCTATAACGGAAGGCAAAACATAAACCTTGTTATGACACAAATGGCCGAGAATTTAGGCTCATCTACCGCCGCATTGGGTGTTGTTTCATCGGCACTCTTTTGGTGCTATGCTTTCGGCCAATTAATAAACGGAAGGTTAGGCGCATTCTTCGGCTACAAGCGGTTTATGATAATCGGCGTTGTGGCAAGTGCTGTTCTCAATGTGGTAATTTCATTTCAGCACAGTATCCCCGTTATTACTGTACTGTGGGGTCTCAACGGTTTCTTTCAGTCTATGGTATGGTCTAACGGCCTTGGCGTAGTAAACAAGTGGTGGCCCGCTAAAAAGCGAGGCTTTTCAACCGGACTTACAACCTTTTTCTCAGGAATGGCACAAGTTACAACCTACCTTTCGGTTTTACTTTGCTTACAGCTAAACCCTGAATGGAGTTGGCGTGCCGCGTTCCGTTTCCCGTTGCTTCCGCTGCTTATTTCGCTTATCGCATTCGTTTGCTTCTTCAAAAATTCGCCAAAAGATATTGGTCTTTCCGAGTTAGAGGAAAGCAAGGATGATTCCAATGCTCAATTAGAAACGCTAATAAAAACCAAGGGGTATTTTTACCCTTATAAGCTTCTCTTTTCCGAGCCGAAGGTAATTGTGCTTTGTTTTATTTCGGCTATTGCAGGTATCGGCAGATACGGTCTTCTTACCTGGATCCCTACATATTTTACCGAAGAATTGGGCCTTGCTATTAAGGATGGTATTTTCAGTTCAATATTGCTTCCTTTTGGACAAGCTTGCGCAATGTTTATTTTCCCGATTATAACCGATAAAATACTAAAGGGCAAACGCGAGCCAATGCTTATAATCGCTTCACTTGTTACATTTTTCGGAATGCTCATATTCCCTTTTATAAAACAACAGAGTATCGCTTCCATCATGCTTTTTGTTCTCGGCGTTTTCGCTATGGTTACCGGAGTTATATGGACCATTGCGGGTGATATAGGCGGCAAGGCGTTATCCTCAACCGTTATCGGCATCTTTGACTGGGCGGTTTATATGGGTGCTGCAGTTCAGGCCTTGCTTTTCGGTTTTGTTAAAGATACCTTTGGTTGGCCGGCCATTTTCGTAATTATCGGCGTTCTATATATTGTTTTGTTGGTTTTAACGCTATTCGCACGAAAAATGAAAACTAAAAACATATAAAAAACAGCGGAGTTCAATCCGCTGTTTTTTTATACCCATTAACTACACAAGGAGATTTATACTGACTGATTACTTTTTAAACTGCGGACCGTAGGTCTGGCAGGCACGGTAGTCTTGTCCCTCTTTATCCATACCGAAAGCATTCCAGCAAGCAGGACGGAAAATATCATCTTCGGGCACATTGTGCATGCAAACAGGGATTCTAAGCATTGAACACATCGTGATTAAATCTGCACCGATATGTCCGTAACTGATTGCGCCGAGGTTCGCACCCCAATTTTGCATAACCTCATAAGCGGTTTTGAAAGGGCTGCCCTCTTTGCCATCACAACGAGGTGCAAACCAAGTGCAAGGCCAAGTTGGGTTAGTTCTTTCCATAAGTGTATCAGATACATCATCCGGAAGTTTTACTGTCCAACCCTCGGCAATTTGCAAAACAGGACCCAAACCCTTTACAAGGTTAAGACGAATCATTGTTACGGGCATTTCTGCTTTTGTTGTAAAGTGGCTTGAAAATCCACCGCCACGGAAGTTATCAAAGCCCGCTTCGCACCAAACAGTAGCATCGGTCATTTTTTTGATATCTTCGTCGGACACTTCCCACCATTTTTTCATAATAGCATTGCCGTTTTCATCGGTGCAAACGCCTGATGCATCAAGACAAGCCGCACCGGAGTTCAGCAGATGGATAATACCGTCAGATCCTTTTGCTTTGCCCTCTAATTCATAGCCGGTTACTCTCTTTACAGCATCACCGCTCCAATATGTACGAACATCTGCAAATATCTGTGCACGGTGGGTGAGTAATCTCATAAAGAGCATACCCATACCGTTAAGTACATCATTTTCGGTAGCAAGAGTATATGGTTCTCTTGCGCCCTCATAGTCGAAGGTCGAACTAAGTAGTGCTTCGGGGTAGTCGCAGTTGGGCCAATGGTCTGTCCACTGTCTTTGACCTTGGAATCCACCGGCAATAGCATTATGTCCTACCATTTCCTCTTCGCAACCATCGGGCAGATTTTTATTGCCTGCCATAAGGTCTTTTATGATGCAGTACATTTTAACCGTGAATTCCCACTGCTTTTCTTTTTCTTGGTCTGAGAATTTTACAAAGTCGGGGTTATCATCTCTACCCTCTTTGCAATGCTCCTTTGTCCAGGCGAGAGCTTTTTGGTATTCTTCCTCGTTATAGATACCCTCTTCCATGCGGCGAAGAATTTCAACCTCATCAACACTCTCTACGCGCATACCGAAATATTCTTCCATAAAATCCTGGTCAATAATTGAACCTGCAATACCCATACATTGTGAACCAATTTGCAGATATGACTTGCCACGCATAGTAGCAACAGCAATAGCAGCACGGCCAAAGCGTAAAAGCTTTTCCTTTACGTCCTCGGGGATGGTGTCGACCATATCCACATCCTGCACCTCATGACCATAGATACCGAAAGCAGGCAAACCTTTTTGAGCATGACCTGCTAAAACAGCAGCAAGATAAACCGCACCCGGTCTTTCTGTGCCGTTGGAGCCCCAAACACCTTTGATTGTATTCGGATCCATATCCATTGTTTCAGAGCCATAACACCAGCAAGGAGTAACAGAAAGAGTAATGTCTACTCCCTCTTTTTTGAACTTATCAGCACAAGCGGCGGTTTCTGCAACACGACCGATTGTAGTGTCTGCCATAACAACCTTTACAGGCTCTCCGTTTGAATAGAAAAGATTTTCTTCAAACAGTTTCTTTGCCGCATTAGCCATTGCCCATACTACAGGCTCGAGGCTTTCTCTGAGCTTCATGGGTCCTCTTCTGCCGTCAACTACAGGACGGATGCCAATCACGGGATATTCACCGATATATCTTCTCTTTGCCATAGCCTATGCCTCCATTAAATTATAATACACTTGTATTATATCAACATTTATACTATAATACTCTTACGATTTTCATCAAAAACTATAACAAAAATCACTTTAGGAGCATTTTATGAATCATATTAACTATATAGAAAAAAAGCGACACGGCACCGCCTCACTTCCTATTGCATACTACTATGTAGATAAAACACATCCTCGTTATGTTATGGCTGCACATTGGCATCCGGAATTTGAAATTATACGCATTTTATCCGGAAGCTTCACCATTTATTTAAACAACACAGAGTTTAACCTTAAGAAAGATGACATTTTGATTATGGAGTGCGGTTGTTTACACCGAGGACAACCAACCGAATGCGTTTATGAATGTATTGTTGTTGATTTGAAAATGCTTTTAACAAAGAACAACGGCATTATTGAACATTATATTTTTCAAATAATAAACTCCCAGATCAACATCAAAAACGCACTCTCTCCGAAAGAATGTGAGCTTTACAAAACTTTAACGGAGCTGTTTGTTTTGATGAGCAATCCCAAGCCATACTACGAATTGTCTGTGTATGCATTACTTTTTTCTATGATTTCGCAGATTTATTCAAACGGCTATACATTATCTTTAAATTGCGCACAGTCGAACAAGCAAGTAGCGGCAGTCAGTTTTGTCTTGGATTGGATTAATCAAAATTTGAATGAGAAGATAAACTCTAAAAAACTTTCTCAAATTTCGAACCTAAATTTTAATTATCTTTGCAAGATATTTAAAAACTTTACAGGCCAAACCATTACACAATATGTAAATGAGCAGCGCATTGAAAATGCCTGTTATGATATAGACAGAAAGAATAAGAGTATCACGGAAGCTGCATTCAGTAATGGGTTCAATGATTTGAGCTATTTTGCAAAAACATTTAAACACTATAAAGGGATTTCGCCGAGAGAATTTAAGTTATTGGCAAAAAACAACATAGAGAAATAATCCTTGCTGCAAAAAACGGCATTTATAAGGGGTTGTCTCATTTTTGTGTTATTATAACACGAACCTCGATTCTTCTAACAATACCTGTTGCTTTCATATATAAAAAATCTCCTTGTTTTACAAATCCTGTTGTTGGTATCTGTAAAAGCAAGGAGATTATACCATCAAAACAAAAACTCCTCTGCTTTACACAGAGGAGTTGAACGGATATATGATTTCGTGCTATTCGAATTAATAAAAATCTAAAAACCAATTGTTTCTTCATCAAACCCCAGGCGGTTTTTAAGAACATCATGCCAAGCCTCAAAATCTCCGCCAAACAGTTCGGCAAGAGCCATATCGGCTATATTAAAAAATAAATCAAGAGCTTTATCCTCGGGCAGTTCATCTATCATTTTATCATCAATTGCAGCGGGATCATGCTCAAAATTTTTATTCGCATTAGCAAAACCGGCAACAATTTCTTCTTTTTCAAATTCGTTGATAAGATAATTCCACAACTTTTTTAAATTTGCCTTGATATCCATAAAGCATCTCCTTGTATTTTTCTGTAAGTATACCGCGCACAGCAAAGAAAGTCAAGAATCGCCTCAAGAGGGCATTCTTATTATTTTAAGGAGATTTATACTTTAATCCGTTTTGTTTATTTAAACATAATTTCGTTAATAATGCTTTGCAGATATTCTTGTCTGCCGCTTAAGGGTAGCACAGGTGCGCCCATATCCTCGGCAAAAGCTGCAAGCTCAGCCAAAGTAGCATCCCCTTCAACGATCTTTTTGCCGATACCCGCCTTAAAGGAAGAATATCTCTCATCAATAAAGGAATCGATTCTTCCGTCTTCAATTATTTCTGCTGCCTTGATAAGTCCCAATGCAAAGGTATCCATACCAAGTATGAATGCATGGAACATATCTTCAACAGTATAACTGGGGCGTCGTGTTTTTGAATCGAAATTAAATCCGCCTGTAAGACCGCCTGCCTTGAGCACCTCATACATACACATAGTTGCTTCGTATACATTCGAGGGGAACTCATCGGTGTCCCAGCCAAGGAGTAAATCGCCCTGGTTTGCATCAATCGAGCCCAACATACCGTTTATGGCAGAAACGCGCAAATCGTGTTGAAAGGTATGACCCGCAAGTGTTGCGTGGTTTGCTTCGATATTTAATTTAAAATCTTTATCAAGACCATATTGGCGCAAAAAGCCTATTGCGGTTGCGGCATCAAAATCATACTGATGCTTCATGGGCTCCTTCGGTTTAGGCTCAATATAGAAATCGCCTTCAAAGCCTATCGAGCGGCCGTATTCAACCGCCATTTTCATAAGTCTTGCAATGTTTTCTTGCTCGAATTTCATATCGGTGTTAAGAAGTGTTTCATATCCTTCTCTACCGCCCCAGAAAACATAGCCCTTGCCGCCGAGTTTTACGGTGAGGTCTAATGCTTTTTTGACCTGCGCCGCCGCAAAGCAGAAAACATCGGCAGAATTGGTACTGCCTGCGCCGTTCATAAAGCGCGGATTTGAGAACATATTAGCGGTGCCCCACAGACATTTAATACCGGAGGCATACATTTTTTCAAGAATATAATCCACAATTTCAACAAGGCGCTTATTCGTTTCTTTAATATCCTCCGCTTCGGGAACAAGGTCAACATCGTGAAAACAGAAATATTCTATGCCAAGCTTTTGCATAAACTCAAAACCTGCATCCACCTTTGCTTTTGCGTGTTCCATGCTGCCTTTTTCGGCTCCAAAAGATTTATCGGCGGTATCTCTGCCAAACATATCGGTACCCGCGGCGCAAAGATTATGCCACCAAGCCATAGCAAAGGGCAGATGCTCACGCATTGTCTTACCCATTATAACGCGGTCCGGATTGTAGTACTTAAACGAAAGCGGATTTTTGCTTTCCTTGCCCTCATACTTGATTTTTGGAATGTTTGAAAAAATCTCGTTCATTTTAGTTGCCTCACTTTATTATTTTAAATAGATTTTTAAGTGTTGGATAGATTTGCTTGAATTTGTTATACCGCATTTCATAACGCGCGGATATGTCGGCATCCGGGGTTATGGTCTTTTTAAGCTTTACAAATGTGTTTGCACATTCTTTTACATCCGAGAACTCGCCGCAGCCAACCATTGCAAGCATTGCCGCACCATAACCGGGGCCCTGCTCTGTCTGTAACAGCGTAATATTGACATTAAGAATGTTGCAGAGAATTTTTTGCCACAATTCCGACTTTGCTCCGCCGCCGCAAAGACTGCTGCAGTTGATATTTATGCCCTGCTCTTTTGCAATCTCAAAATTATCGCGTATAGCAAAAGCTACACCCTCGAGAACCGCAAGAAGCATATCCTTGCGTTTTGTATCCAAACGCATACCCATAAATGTTCCTCTTGCATCGGTATCGTTTATAGGGCTTCGTTCTCCCATAAGATAAGGCAAGAAAAACACATCATTTCTACCAAGGTCATCATCGGTTATAACCGCTTCCTCGGTTTTGTAATCGTCTGTGCCGAGAATATTATCGCAAAACCACTTGTTACAAGATGCTGCAGAAAGTATGCATGCCATAAGATGATACTCCCCGCTTGCATGGCAAAACGAATGCAACGCGTTATTTTGATCGACCGAAAATTTATCTGATGAAACAAATACCGTGCCCGATGTTCCAAGGGATATATTACATTTGCCTTCGGTTACTGTTCCTGTTCCGATTGCCGCTGCCGCGTTGTCTCCCGCGCCTGCAACAACGGTTATATTTTCAAAAAGCCCCAACTCTTTTGCTATTTCGGGAAGCAAAGTGCCAACCTTTTCATAGCTTTCAAAAAGTTTTGGCATTTGTTTTTCCGAAACCGAGCAAATATTTAGCATTTCTTTGGACCAACATTTATTTTTAACATCCAGCAAAAGCATACCCGAAGCATCCGAATAATCCGTGCAGTGCACTCCTGTGAGTTTATAGTTTAGATAATCTTTCGGAAGCATTATTTTGCTGATTTTTGCAAAATTATCAGGCTCGTTATTTTTTAGCCACAAAATTTTTGGCGCAGTGAACCCTGCAAACGCGATATTTGCGGTAAACTGTGATAGTTTTTCCTTGCCTATTACTTCGTTAAGATATGCGGTTTCTTTATCAGTTCTGCCATCGTTCCAAAGTATTGCAGGGCGTATAACATTATCGTTTTTATCTAAAGCAACAAGGCCGTGCATCTGTCCGCCTACGCCTATGCCTTTAATTTGTGAGGTGTCTATGTCGTTTGTTAATTCCTTTACACCCGACAAAAATGCATCCCACCAGTCTTCGGGGTTTTGTTCACTCCATGCCGGTTGCGGATACTGAACGGGATATGACCTTGTTACAGTTTTAAAGATTTTGCCGGTATTATCAACCAATAATAATTTTAAAGCTGATGTTCCAAGGTCGGCGCCTATATAATATTTCATAAAACCACCTCTTTGATTTTATCATAGAGGAATAAATTTGACTTTTCTCGCAAGATATCTTATAATATATGGACAATATTAGACTTTTGGAGAAAATATGTTTTATCAATACAATCATTTGGGTTCGCCGGATTACTTAAAAATTGAAAAAAACGAAAATTTCAGTTTTCCGCCTCATCTGCATCAATGTTTTGAAATTATTATTATTCTTTCCGGGCAGATGAAAATAACGGTAGATAATAAAAGCTTTGTTTTAGAAAAAAACGAGGCTCTGCTGATTTTTCCAAACCAAATCCACGAGTTGGAATCGACCAACAGCAAGCATGTTCTATGCATTTTTTCACCCCGACTTGTGCAAGCATATATTACAAAGGTAACCGATAAGGTTCCAAAGAATAATAAGTTTTGCCCCGATAGATATTTAATTAATGCACTTGAAAATCTTAGCCCCTCTTCGTCTTCTGCTGATAAAAAAGGTGTTTTGTATTCTTTATGCGGACAATTCGACAAGCAAACCGAATATACATCAAAAAAGGCCGATCACGATAAACTGCTATATAAGATTTTTGCCTTTGTTGAAGAAAATTTTGATAAAGACTGTTCTTTGCTATGTCTTTCAAAAAAGTTAGGCTATGATTATTCATATCTTTCGCGCCACTTCAAAAAGATAGTTGGTATTTCTTTTAATTCTTATGTAACCCACTATCGCCTTAGCCACTCCTGCTATCTTATGGAGAATACCGAACAATCGATATTGCAGTGTGCTTATAGCAGCGGCTTTGATTCGCTCAGAAACTTTAATCGTTGTTTCAAGGAAGCCTTTGGGACAACACCAACACAATACAGAAAAAATTAAGATTATAACAACAAAGCGAGGTGAAATTCACCTCGCTTGTTCTTTATACCGTGCAAATATTTTTATAAGCGCTTGACTAATCTGTTTTCCCTGTATTATAATTTTACTCAAAACCAACCGAAGCACTCGTGAAATGGGGGTAAAGCATGGAAACCTTAGCTTTTGTTTTGAGTTCGTTCGGCACGATATGTGCATGTACTCCGTCTTTTTTAAAGGGCAAAAACATGAAGCTAATATTGCTGCTTGTGTTTTGCTCTAATTCACTTGTCGGCGCGAGCTATGCCATAACGGGGGCTTTTGGCGGAGCGGCAACCTGCGCCGTCGGAGCCATGCAAACGATTATAAACTTTCTTTTCGAACGAAAAGAAAAGCCTGTTCCCAAATGGCTTATTGCTGTGTATGCTTTATCGTTTACGGCCGTAAATCTTTTTGCTTTTAGGGTGTGGGCCGATATCATTGCGCTGCTTGCCGCACTTGTGTTTGTAATTAGCATAAGCGTTAAGAACGGCAAAAAATATCGTTTGTGGACGCTGATAAACTCATTGCTTTGGGTACTTTACGACCTGGTTACCCTATCGTTTGGACCGCTCAGCACCCATCTCATTCTACTCTCCACCATTGTTTTTGGTATGCTGATGCACGATAGAAAAAAAGATATTTTATAAATAAAAAGCGGAGTGGGTTTCCCACTCCGCTTTTGCTTTTATATTATAGTTTTTCGCGAACCATCTCGGCAAGCTTTTTGATGAACTGAAGGGTTGTTGGCCCTTCTTCCCTATCCTCGCACGAATAGCCGAAATTCTCGGCCCAAACCGCAGTATCTCCATGATGCCATGCGCTGAAAACATCCTTTTCGATGCCCGCTTCAACCTTCTTGGTTGTTGCGAAATATTCTTTTCTATACTTTTCTGCAACAGCAGTGTAGAGCTCTTTTGTTAGGCGGTTTTTAAACCTTTCATCGGTAAGTGCGAGCAAAACCGCAGTTCGCAGATATACATATTCCTCAACCACGGTTACCAAAACACACGATGGTTTGCGAATGCCGAAAAGCTCCATAGCAGCTTCGATTTTTATGAGAAGCTCATCACCATTATTATCCAAGTTGGTCTCTGCGCGTTCTTTCCAGTCCATTGATTAAACCTCCTGTGAGCTCATTGCTGTTTTTATTATACCTATGAGAGGGAAAAAGTCAAGAAACTGCCCGCGGGCATTCTATTTCACCAACGCGCCGAAGGTTGCTATATCCTCCTCGCGCATGATTTTTATATTGTTAACATTGCTCTTTATAAAGTTTATCTTGTAACCGAGGTTATAAAGCAGCATTGTGCAGCAGGATTCGCTTAGCGGATGAGCTGTTCGCTCGGCCTTTTCGAACACCTTTTTAACGATGTTAAGCCTATGCGCCTCGGGCGACTGCATTGCAATCACCGAATCGCGGTCGACATATCGGGGCGCATCGCCCGAAACATCAAACTGAACATAATCGTTCATCGAATGGCAGATGGTTGCGCTTCCCTTTTCATCGCAAACCTGCAAAAGCCGCGAAACCGTTTCGGCAGTTACCATCGGGCGGGTTGCCTCTTGGATGATGAGAAGGTCATCGGCGCTATACCGCGGCGCGATATAATCAACCGCATTTTTAAGCGAAAGAATGCCGCTCATTCCCGCGGGAATGAGTCCACGCAGCTTGGTTATCCTATATCGCTCGGCATAGGATTTAACGATATTTTCCCATCCCTTTAGGCAAACAACATATATATCATCAACCGAGGGATGCGACTGATATGCCTCCATGCAATAAACTATAATCGGTTTTCCGTTAACATTTATAAACTGGTTGGGGATGTTCTGAAGATTTCGGCCCGATTTTCCGCCCGCCAAAATTATTGCGATGTTTTTATTTCGACCGCGATCGGGTTGCTCGGTTTTGTCATCCACCTGCATAGCAGAATATCCCGAAATCAACGCCTCAACCGTTGTATCGAGGGCAAGGGCGAATTTTTGCAGCTTTTTATGCGAAACATCGTTCTCGCCCGATTCGATTTTTGCTATGGTCGAGCGGGTCTTATACCCCATTGCATCGGCAAGCTCCTGCTGCGACATTCGAAGCTCAAAACGCCTCTTTTTGATGTTTGAGCCTATGTTCATAAAATCACCCTCTTTTGGCTTTTTGTTTATTATAAATCACTATTTGGTGATTTTCAATGGTCTTTTTTCATCTTTTTAGCAAAAATGTTGACAAAATGGTGATTTTTTGGTTTACTTTAACTTGCGTTTAAAAGAATTATTTTGATTTATATAAGGAGTGTTTTAACATGAAGGCTATAATTTTCAATTCCGGTCTTGGCAATCGCATGGGCGAATTCACCGCCAATAACCACAAGTCCATGGCTCCGCTTAAAAATGGTGAGACTATTTTCCACCGCCAGATTCGACTCCTCGCCGCAGAGGGAATAACCGATTTTATTGTTACCACCGGTCCTTTCGAGGATCAGCTAAAGGGCGAGGCCGCAGATTTCCCCGAGCTTAATTTTACCTTTGTTCGCAACGCGGTTTACGACAAAACCAACTATATCTATTCAATGCATCTCGCCGCAGAGCACATAAACGATGATATGCTCTTCCTCCATGGCGACCTTGTTTTCAGCCGCAGCCTTTTGCATGATGTTATAAACTGCGCCGATAAATCGGTTGGAACGGTTAACTTCAAAAAAGCTCTGCCCGAAAAGGATTTCAAGAGCCGCGTTAAGGATGGCAAAATTTTAGAGGTTTCGATTAGCATTTTTGATGAGGATTGCTTCGCATTCCAGCCGCTTTATAAGCTCGATAAAGCAACCGCCGCCGCTTGGGTTAAGCGCGTTGCCGAGTTTATTGAAAAGGGCGAGAATAGATGCTATGCCGAAAACGCGCTCAACGAAATCTTTGCCGAGCTCGATGTTCGCGCATTTTCGTATGAGAACTACTATATCGATGAAATCGACAATCTCGATGACCATGCCCGCGTTACCGCCGATATCTTAGCCTTTGATGAGGCAGATGCAAAAATTTTCGGCTAAACGAGAGCAGCTACATAAAATTTTAAGAGCGGAGTGGGGACCCCACTCCGCTTTTTTTATTTGCTTTAT
>JAZOXC010000012.1:0-2743 GCA_045659535.1 Acutalibacteraceae bacterium | reverse complement strand
TTCCTTGATTTCCTCTTCGGAAAGACCCATGTTTTTTGGACCAAAAGCGATATCTTCAAAAACGGTATCTTCAAAAAGCTGATACTCGGGATATTGGAACACAAGACCAACCTTAAAGCGGATTTTTCTGATTTCTTTAGGTTTTTCCCATATATCCTCACCATCGAGCAGAATTTTGCCCGAAGTTGGCTTTAGTAGACCGTTTAAGTGCTGAACCAAGGTGGATTTGCCGGAGCCTGTATGTCCAATTACACCGATGATTTCGCCGCCATCAGCCGAGAAAGAAATATTATGGACAGCGCTTTTTTCAAACGGTGTTCGCTCACCATATATATGAGTTAATTTTTCGACGGTAAGCATCGACATACGCTTTTTACACCTCCGTTAAAATTCTTTTTAGTTCCTTTTCACAATCTTCGATTGAAATAATGCCATCTTTGGTTTTGATGCCGTTTTGTTTTAATAGATAGAGGAGTTCAGTTGTTTGCGGAACATCGAGCCCTACCTGTTTTATTGTTGCAACATCCGAAAATACTTCTTTTGGCGCACCATCTGCAACAATGGCGCCCTTATCCATAACTATAATTCGATCGGCATTTTCTGCCTCTTCCATATAGTGGGTTATAAGGAGAACGGTTATTCCCTTCTCCTTATTTAGCCGATATATTGTTTCGATAACCTCTTTGCGACCGCGAGGATCAAGCATAGCGGTTGGTTCATCCAAAACAATACACTCGGGTTCCATAGCAATAATGCCTGCGATGGCAATTCGCTGTTTTTGTCCGCCCGAGAGCTTATGAGGTGCAGCTTCGCGATAGTCATACATATCGACAGCCTTTAGCGCAGCATCAACTCTTTTGCGAATTTCGGCAGGCTCGAGCCCTAAGTTTTCGGGACCGAATGCAACATCTTCTTCAACAATTGTTGCAACAATTTGGTTGTCGGGGTTTTGAAAAACGAGGCCAACTCTTCTGTGAATTTCGTTTTCATACTCTTCCTCGAGAGTACTCATCCCATCAACGCAAATGGTTCCGGAAGCGGGTTTAAGCAGACCGGTTATAAGCTTTGCCAAGGTTGATTTTCCGCTTCCGTTATGTCCCAAAATAACAGTAAAGGAACCACGTTCAACCGAAAGACTTAAATTGCTCAAAACTGTTTCGGTGTTATCGCTATCGGTATATTCAAATGTCAAATCAGAGATTTCGATTATATTATCCATTTGTTTCCTTAATCCAATAGGTTGTATTACCGCAAGGTAAAGTTATATCGCGGTTTGTAACGGGAAGACCGATTTCATCGGTAATAACCTCCCCTTTTCGTTTTTTAACAACAAGGTTTTTAACCATATAGTTAAGTATTGTCGGCGAAAGTCCTCCTGTATAGGAGTTTAAGAGGAAAAACTCGGCATCATCGCTTAAAATCTGTCCTACGGATTCAAGTAAAACAGATAAATTCTGCTCAAGCTTCCAAACCTCGCCATTTGGACCTCTGCCATAGGATGGCGGGTCCATTATAATGCCATCATATTTATTACCGCGGCGAATTTCGCGCTGAACAAATTTGAGGCAATCATCAACAAGCCAACGAACAGGTCGATCAGAAAGATCGCTTGCAACAGCATTTTCCTTTCCCCAAGCAACCATGCCCTTTGAAGCATCAACATGGGTAACCGATGCACCTGCTGCGAGAGCCGAAATGGTAGCTCCGCCGGTATAAGCAAATAGGTTTAAAACCTTAAGCTCTCTACCTGCGCGTTTTATAACCTCGGAACACATATCCCAGTTTACCGACTGCTCGGGAAACAGACCTGTATGCTTAAAGCCCATAGGTTTGAGGTTGAAGGTTAAATCGCGAAAGTTAATCGACCAAACATCGGGGACTTTTTTTAGCTGTTCCCAATATCCGCCACCGCTTTGCGAGCGGTGATATATAGCATGAGCATTGTGCCATCGCTTATCCTTTTTTGCGCCATCCCATATAATTTGCGGATCGGGTCTAATCAGTATGATATCGCCCCAGCGCTCAAGTCTTTCGCCCGAAACGGCATCTATCAGCTCATAATCATTAAAATCTTTGCAAAATCTCATATTTAATCTCCGAAAATCGGTTGTTGTCCCGGAACGGGAATGTTTAGATGGTTATATGCAGCAGGGGTTACGCAACGACCACGGGCGGTTCGCATAAGAAAACCAATCTGCATAAGATAAGGCTCATATACATCCTCAATGGTAACGGCTTCCTCACCCAATGCTGCTGCCAAGGTATCAAGACCAACAGGGCCACCGGCATAGTTATTGATAATAACCGAAAGCATCTTGCGGTCAAATTCATCAAGACCTAATTCATCAATTCCAAAACGATCCAGCGCAACGCGTGCAACCTCTTCGGTTATAACTCCATCATAGCGAACCTGAGCGATATCGCGAACTCTTTTTAAGAGGCGGTTTGCAATACGAGGAGTTCCGCGCGAGCGAGAAGCAATTTCCATTGCACCATCGTTATCAATCTCTATTCCCAAAATACCCGCCGAACGAGTAACGATTTCGGCAAGCTCTTCAACCTTGTAGAGTTCGAGTCGCAATAATACTCCAAAACGATCACGTAGCGGAGCGGTTAGCTGACCTGAACGGGTTGTTGCGCCGATAAGGGTAAAGGGTTTAACATCAAGTCGAATCGAGCGAGCGGCAGCGCCTTTGCCAAATACAAAATCGATAGCATTATCCTCCATTGCAGGATAAAGAAC
>JAZOXC010000011.1:0-2236 GCA_045659535.1 Acutalibacteraceae bacterium | reverse complement strand
GATTTTTTACATAAAAATTCATTTTTCTTTGTTAAAAATTAGACAACTGAATAATTATGCTGTTTTTAGAGTGGAAAAACGCGAAAAACGGTTATTTATAGATAAAAACCCCCTCCAATTCGGAGGGGGGTTAAAAAAACGAAGCTATGTTATTTAGTCATTTTTTCCTGTTTAACCTTTTTATCGATAACATGGCGGCTCGATAACTCGTTGTGGATATCCTCAAGTGTTATTCCGCTTTCGATCATAAGCACCATAACATGGTAGCAAAGGTCGGAAATTTCATAGATGGTTTCGGCTTTATCCTCGGCCTTGGCAGCGATAATAACCTCGGTGCATTCCTCGCCAACCTTTTTAAGAATTTTATCAATTCCTTTTTCAAAAAGATAGGTGGTATAGGAGCCTTCCTTTTTCTCGGTCTTTCTGCCCTCAATCAGCTTCATAAGCGAATCAAGCGAGAAATCGCGGCGCTCCTCGCTTTCGAAAACGGGGGCGGTAAAGCAGCTCTCGGTTCCTAAATGGCATGCAGGTCCATCGGGATTCACCGAAACGAGAAGGGCATCCTTATCGCAATCGGCAGTAATCGAAACAATGTGCTGATAGTTTCCGCTTGTCTCGCCCTTGAGCCAAAGCTCATCGCGGGAACGGCTATAAAAGCAGGTTAGCTCCTTTTCCATCGAAATTTTAAGGCTCTCGCGGTTCATATAAGCGAGTGTTAAAACCTTGCCGCTAACCGCATCCTTAACTATGGCGGGAATGAGTCCGCGTTCATCAAATTTAAGCTCATCAATGTTGATCATATTAAAAAACCTCACAGTCTGGTATAAATTCCGTTTTTATGCATCTCGGCCTTCAGGTCGGAAATAGCAACCTCGCCAAAATGGAAAATCGATGCAGCAAGTCCCGCATCAACCTGCGGCAGGGCATTAAACAGCGTTATAAAATCGTTTATCGAACCCGCACCGCCCGATGCGATAACGGGAACCGAAACCGCCTTGCAAACCTCCGATAAAAGGGGAATATCAAAGCCTTTTTTAACACCATCGGTATCAATCGAATTAACAACAACCTCGCCCGCACCGTTTCCAACGCAGCGCTTGATCCATTCGATTGCCTCCATGCCGGTATTCTCGCGACCGCCCTTTGCGAAAACGCGAAAAACACCATCAACGCGCTTAACATCAACCGATAAAACAACGCATTGGTCGCCATAAAGCTTGGCGGCCTCGCCGATAAGAGCGGGATTTTTAATAGCGCCCGAGTTAACGCTAACCTTATCAGCTCCGCATTTAAGAACTCGGTCAAAATCGGCAACGGAATTGATGCCGCCGCCAACCGTTAGCGGAATAAAAACGCTCTTTGCGGTCTCGGTTAGAATATCGGTAAACAGCTTTCTGCCATCCGATGAAGCGGTTATATCATAAAAAACCAACTCATCAGCGCCGCAGCTGCTATAAAATTTTGCGAGCGAAACGGGGGAGGAAACATCGTTTAGTCCCTCAAAGTTAACGCCCTTAACAACCCTGCCATCGCGAACATCAAGGCAGGGGATTATTCTTTTGGTTATCATTTTGCCACCTCAACAGCGGTTTTAAGGTCAATATCGCCGGTATAATAAGCCTTGCCGATTATCGCACCGTAGATATCCTGCTTGCGAAGCTTTTTAACATCTTCAAGCGAGCTAACTCCGCCCGAAGCGGTAATATCAATAGAAAACTTCTCGGTGAGCTGTCGATAAAGCTCGTGATTGGTGCCCTGCATGGCGCCATCTTTCGAAATATCGGTACAAATAAGGGTCTTAACACCTAACTTTTCCATGCGCTCGCAAAAAGCAAAAGCCTCGAACTCGGATTTCTCGGTCCAACCCTTAATGGCAACATAGCCATCCAAAATATCAATACCAACCGCAATTTTATCGCCATATTTATTTATGGCGGCCTCTAAAAATTCGGGGTCGCGAACCGCCGCAGTTCCTAAAATAACGCGATCGATTCCCGCCTCTATGTAGCGGTCGATAACCTCCATGCTGCGAATACCGCCGCCGATTTCACAAAAAAGTCCGCATTCCTTTTTGATTCTGCAAACAGTTTCGAAATTGGGGGTTGTTCCGTCCTTTGCGCCCTCAAGGTCAACAAGGTGAACATGGGTTGCGCCCGATTCCCAAAAATCGCGGGCAACAGCGGTAGGGTCATCGTTATAAACCGTCATCTGGGCATAATCGCCCTTATAAAGGCGA
>JAZOXC010000010.1:0-1857 GCA_045659535.1 Acutalibacteraceae bacterium | reverse complement strand
GGAAGCATGCGAAAAGGCTTGCCGCGTTGGACCCATCGCCGACACAGGCAACTATTGCGTTGGGCAGATGACCTGTCATATCTATAAACTGCTCTCTTGCTTCGATTCCGACAACGCTCTGGAAGTCGCGCACCATCATCGGGAAAGGATGGGGGCCGAGAACAGAACCGATGCAGTAGATAGCATCGTTGTATTCCTTGCTGTATGCATCAAAAGCGGCATCAACGGCCTCCTTAAGGGTTTGAAGTCCGTGTGTAACCTCGATAACATTAGCTCCCAAAATCTTCATGCGGGCAACATTTGGAGCCTGCTTCTTGATATCAACCGAGCCCATATAAATATCGCACTTAAGACCAAAATAGGCTGCTGCGGTTGCAAGAGCAACACCATGCTGACCGGCGCCTGTTTCGGCGATAACCTTCTTCTTGCCCATGTATTTAGCAAGAAGAGCCTCGCCCATGCAATGGTTTAGCTTGTGAGCGCCCGAATGGTTCAGGTCCTCGCGCTTTGCATAAAGCTGAACCTTGCCGCCCAAAGCATCAGATAAACGCTCAAGATGGGTAACGGGGGTGGGTCTGCCCTGGAATTCTTTGCGGATTCTGCGAAGCTCGGCAATAAACTTGCGCGATTGGCAAATCGAATAATAAGCCTCGGTTATCTCGGCCATGGCGGCCTTTAGCTTGTCATCAACAAAAACTCCGCCGTATTTTCCAAAATAGCCATCCTTATCGGGATAGTTGTTAAAATAAGTATCAAAATCAACGCCATTAAGTTTCATTAAAGTTTCCTCCAAAAAATAATATAAATGAGCCTACTTTAAGAGTCGCCATCGTTTGGTCTTAAGCATATATTTTCCTCCAAAAAACGACTGCCTCGGGCATTAAAAAAGCCCTTGACAGAAAAATGCCATCTGTCAAGGACGAATATATAATATCCGCGGTGCCACCTTGAATTCATAGAAAACCTATGCGCTTTAAAGAATGCCAACACATTCCGAGCAACTAACGCATGCCCATAGCGTTGCAGAATACTCTGCGAGAATCCTCGCATTTGGCTGCACCCTCAGCGGTCCATTTGACAATCTGTTTCCTACCCGACTCACAGCAACGCGGGCTCTCTGTGAAGGCATAACTGCCGTTATCTCCGCTTCAACGGTTTAATTTTAAGTTTTAATTATTATACTCCCCGCATAAAATTTTGTCAAGGCATAGTTTATAAACAAAAAGGGAGGGATAAATCCCTCCCAATTTTTATAAAGATTGCGAAAACTCTTTTTCAAGCTCCTCGTGTTCATCAAAATCTTTAATAAGATATTCGAGTCTCGAGTCTTGATTACCCTTTTCAAAAGAGTAAAGGGCATCCATCATAACATCATAAGCGGATTTATGCTTATAAAATTTTTCGTTGATAAATGTGGCCATGTTGTTGATAAATTCCTCATAGCCTATCTTGTTTTCAACCTCGTAGCGGGTGTAATTTTCCTTTAAAGCGCCTAAAATATCCTGCCAATCCGCCTTGGAAATAACATCGAGCCCATCATAATAATCCATGCCGAGGTTATATATGAAATAAATAAAATCGCCATAATCCAAATCGGAAATAACAGCTCCGAGATTTGTATATATCTTGTCGTTCTGAAGCTTTCCCATATATAAACTCCTTTATTAAACAGGTTTTATTAAAGATTATTATGCCATATATAATCTATCGTGTCAATAAGTTCGCCTGGCAATCGCGGCTGCTATCCGCCCTTATAGAAAGGGAAAATGCCAAAAGTACGCCATATCATTCGTGCTTTGTGATCCACTCTTTTGACCACGAAAATAAAACTTGTGAGGCTTTTTCAAAATCGGCTGT
>JAZOXC010000009.1:0-3136 GCA_045659535.1 Acutalibacteraceae bacterium | reverse complement strand
AATTCTGAAAAAGTAAATATTTTTTGGAAATTTGCAAAAATTACTTGACTTTATGCGGTTTTAACCCTATATTTATAAGTATCTATTTAATGCATCTGTGTTGAGAGCGATTTCAAGCGTACGGCCGTAGTCCCCGATCTATGTCGTGAGGGCTATGAAAAACCCTTTGCGGGCTATATGCAGAGATTTCGCGGGTATCGCGCAGAGCTAATTTTAGCTTTCGCGGCACTTTGTGTCCGCAAAGGGGGATGCTTAAATGTCAGACAATATTATCATCAATCTTAAGGACATCTTTGTATCGTTCGATGAAGAACCTGTTTTAAAAGGTATCGACCTTTACATACGCGACAAAGAGTTTGTTACTTTGCTGGGACCTTCCGGTTGCGGCAAGACAACTACTCTGCGTATTATTGCAGGCTTTGTTGAACCCGATAGCGGAGATGTTTTTTTTGAGGGAAAAAGAATTAATGATGTTCCTGCTTATAAACGCCAGGTTAACACCATCTTCCAGCGCTATGCCCTCTTCCCTCACCTAAATGTTTACGAAAATATCGCCTTTGGTCTTCGCCTTAAGAAATGGCCTGAAAAGGACATTAAGGCAAAGGTAAAGGAAATGCTTGCTCTTGTAAATCTCAGCGGTTTTGAGCGTAAGAATATAAACCTGCTTTCAGGCGGTCAGCAGCAGCGCGTTGCCATTGCTCGTGCTCTTGCCAATCAGCCGAAGGTTTTGCTTCTTGATGAACCGCTCGCAGCTCTTGATTTAAAGCTTCGCAAAGAGATGCAGACCGAGCTTAAAAAGATTCAACAGGATCTTGGCATTACCTTCATCTATGTTACCCATGACCAAGAAGAGGCTCTTACCATGTCGGATACCGTTGTTGTTATGAACAATGGCGAAATTCAGCAGATAGGAACCCCCGAGGATATCTATAATGAGCCGAAAAACGCTTTCGTAGCCGATTTTATTGGCGAGTCTAATATCATTGATGCAACCATGATAAAGGATGAACTCGTTAATTTTAACGGCGTTGATTTCCCCTGCGTTGATAAAGGCTTTGGCGAAAATGTTCCCGTTGATGTTGTTATTCGCCCTGAAGATGTTATTGTTTCTTCGCCCGAAAAGGGTCAGGTTCGCGGAACGGTTGTATCTATCACCTTCAAGGGTGTTCATTATGAAATCCTTGTTGATATCGGCGAATGCAAATGGCTCATTCATACAACCAAATTTGCCGAGGTTGGCAAAGAGGTTGGCCTTTCGGTAGATCCCTTTGATATTCATATAATGCATAAATCATCGGTTCCGCTATATTCCGATGATTCGGCTGTTTCGGAGGAATAAAATGACATCAAAAAAGGTTATGGCTCTGCCCTATGTTTTTTGGATGATCATATTCACCATTATACCGCTTGGTATGGTGCTCTATTTCGCCTTTACAACAGAGGGTGGCGGCTTTACTCTTGCTAACTTTACCGAGGCTGCAAAATATTTGCCATCGCTTATGCAGTCGATTTGGCTTGGTATGTTGGCAACTATAATTTGCTTGCTGATAGGTTATCCTGTTGCATATATTATCGCAAAGGCATCTTCCCGCTCGCAGCGAACCATGATTTTACTTATCATGATGCCGATGTGGATGAATTTCTTGCTCAGAACCTATGCATGGATGACCCTTCTCGAGGATACCGGAATCATCAACAATATCCTTGATGCAATCGGTTTACCTCGCGCACATTTAATCAATACCGAAGGCGCTATCGTTCTCGGCATGGTTTATAACTTCCTGCCATTTATGATAATGCCGATTTACTCGGTTTTAACCAAAATGGATAAACGACTGATTGAAGCTGCTCAAGACCTTGGTTCTAACGGCTTTAATGTGTTTAGAAAAATCATAATTCCGCTTAGTCTTCCCGGAATTATTTCGGGCATAACAATGGTTTTCGTTCCCGCTGTTAGTACCTTTGTTGTTTCAAAGATGCTCGGTGGCGGCGCAATGCTCATTGGCGATATTATCGAAAGCCAGTTCTTTGGCGCTACCTATAACCCCTATTTAGGTGCCGCTCTTTCACTGATTCTTATGGTTTTAGTTCTTATTTGTATGACCGTTATGAATCAGTTTAGTGATGATGATGAGGAGGCGCTGATTATATGAAGTTCCTCTCAAAGTTTTATCTTGCAATTATATTCGTTTTCCTCTATGCGCCGATACTCGTTATGATTATCTTCTCGTTTAACCACGAAAAGAGCCGTTCTGTTTGGTCGAGTTTCTCCCTCAGATGGTATAAGGAGTTGTTAAACGACAGCGCGATTATCGATGCTCTTAAGACAACACTTATCGTTGCTGTTGTTGCGGCAATTTGTGCAACAGTTATTGGAACACTTGCGGCCGTTGGAATAAATGCTATGAAGAAAAAGCTCAAGGGCTTTGTTATGGCGGCAACCAATATTCCGATGGTTAACCCCGAAATCGTTACAGGTGTTTCTTTGATGCTTCTGTTTGTTTCCATATTCGGTGTTTTCTCGCTTGTTGGTATCAATCTTGAGTTTGGAATGTTAACCCTTATTTTAGCGCATATTTCCTTCAACATTCCCTATGTTATACTCTCGGTTTTACCCAAGCTTCGCCAAATGAATAAACATTCCTATGAAGCTGCATTAGACCTTGGATGCAACCCGCTCAAAGCCTTTTTCAAGGTTGTTTTGCCCGAGATAATGCCCGGTGTTATGACCGGTATGCTAATGGCATTTACCCTATCGCTTGATGACTTTGTTATAAGTTATTGCACCTCGGGAACCTCCGCGCAAACTTTATCTGTTCTCATCTATTCGATGACCAGAAAGAGTGTTAACCCCAAGATTAATGCGCTTTCGGCGCTTATGTTTGTAACCGTATTCTTGCTTATGCTTATTGTTAATATTCGCCAGATGCGTGATTCTGATAATAAGGTAGGTGCCAAGCGATGAAAAGAATTTTTGCCTTAATTTTATGCACATTTATCTTCTCGTTTTCGCTTAGTGGCTGCAGTGGCAACGAAACCACGGGCGAGGTTGAAAAATCAGAATTTGCGGGCGAAAGCATAGTTGTTTATAACTGGGGTGAATACATCTCGAATGGTGATGATGATACCCTTGATG
>JAZOXC010000008.1:0-13180 GCA_045659535.1 Acutalibacteraceae bacterium | reverse complement strand
CCATTGCTCGCAAGTGGTATGTAATCGATGCTACCGGCAAGCCGCTCGGAAGAGTTGCTGCTAAGGCTGCAGATTTACTTCGCGGCAAGGTAAAGCCTGAATTCACTCCTCATGTTGACTGCGGCGATTTCGTTGTAGTTTTAAATGCAGAGAAGGCAGTTTTAACAGGCAAGAAACTTGAACAGAAAATGTATCAGCGTCATACCGGCTATATCGGCGGTTTGAAAGAGGTTAAGTACGGAACTTTAATGAAAGAGCGTCCTGAGCTTGCAATGGAGCTCGCAATTAAGGGAATGGTTCCGGATACAACCATCGGCCGCAAGGCTTTAACCCGTCTTCATGTTTATCGTGGTGCAGACCACAAGCATGCAGCCCAGAAGCCGGAAGCACTTGAATTTTAACGAGAGGAGACAGAATAGAAATGTTTGAAGGTAAGCCGTATTTTTATGGAACCGGCAGAAGAAAGAGTTCTGTCGCTCGCGTTCGCGTTTATAGCGGAACCGGAAAGATCACCATTAACAATCGCGACATCGATGATTACTTTGGTCTCGAGACCTTAAAGCTCATCGTTCGTCAGCCCTTAAACCTCACCGAGACCACCGAGAAGTTTGATATCGTTTGCTCCGTAGCAGGCGGCGGTGTAACCGGTCAGGCAGGCGCAATCCGTCACGGTATCTCGCGTGCCCTTCTTCAGTATGATGCAGAGCTCCGTTCTGCACTCAAGAAGGCAGGCCTCTTAACCCGCGACGCCAGAATGAAGGAGCGCAAGAAGGAAGGACTCAAGGGGCCCCGTCGCGCACCGCAGTTCTCCAAGAGATAATCAGAGTATTATCAAATTTTACAAGCCTTGTGGAAACACAAGGCTTGTTTCTTTTTTAAACTGCGGTGTCCTCGCGGCATAGCCGCTGCGGTTGCAGCTAAAAACAGTCCGCAGGACTGTTTTCTAAACGCCGCAACAGTTCTCCAAGAGATAATCACAATATTATCACTTATTCAAAGAGCTTCACGATTTCGTGGAGCTCTTTTCTTTTCAAAACTGCGGATATTTGCGTGAGAAAATTATTGTTATATTCGGTCGTATATGATAAAATAATAGCATACTAAGGGAGGGCGAAAATCGTGGCTTTTCGAAATTTCATAACCAATAAAATAACTATAGTTTTGTTGTCGTTGCTTCTGGCGGCAGCTATGGTTTTAACCGTTGTTTTGCTCTCGGGCGAAAAGGCGGAAGAAACCGCAATTGTCGATAGCTCGAGCGAGTTTGTTTCCTCGGATTCCAATATCTCAAGTCTTCCCGAATCTTCCGAACCAACCTCATCAACTCCCGCTCCGCCCGAGTTTAAAATAACCTCCCATAAATCCAAGGATATAACCGTTTCGGAACCCTTTACGGTCTTTTCGGGTGTTTGCGATCCTGCCGAACCCCTCCTTATAAACGGCAAGGAAATCGAGCGCGATGAAAAGGGCGGCTTTACCGCCGAATATGAGCTCGCGGTTGGCAGCAATAAGTTCACCTTCTCGCATAAGGGCGAAACCTATACATATATAGTTCGTTATCGCTTCGATGTTCTAAAATCCTTCTCGCCCCAGGGCGAAAAGAAATACGAAAGCGGTTCTGCATTTAGCGTAACCGTGAATGCCCGTGTCGGCAGTAAGGTTACCGCAACCTTTGCCGGCGAGACCATAACCCTTTCGGTTGATAAGAGTGTTGGCGGCGATGAAGAGGTTGAAAGCAGCGATACCTTCGTTAATTTTAGCGGAAGCTTTACTCTGCCCTCGGATAACAAAACCGACCTAAACCTCGGCAAGGTTAAGATAACCGCAAGCCACAGCGGTGTTTCGAAAACTGTCGAAACAGGCAACATTATCTGCAAGAAAAAGGAAATGCCGGTTATTGCCGAGATAGTTTCCTTCTCGGCCGAAACCTTCTCGGGCGATACAAATGATGATGCCTCCCGCCCAACCAATAACTATCTGCCCGCAGGAACGGTCGATTATGTTGTTGGTCGCGTTTATAATGGCTCAAAAGAATATCTCCTCCTGCGTTGCGGCAGGCGAGTTTATGTTGATAAAAAGCTGGTTCCAACCAATGTTGTAACTACCGTTGCCCGCGAATACGAGGGAACACTGCCCGAAACAAATAATATATCGGTTGATAGTTTCGAAATTGGTGATCGCCATTCGGTTCTAACCCTTGATACCGATTGGAAAGCACCCTTCTTGCTCGATTTATTGCCCCAAAAATATACAAAGCCCTCAACCCAGGATTATACCGTTTCTTCGGTTACCTGCGAGTATGTTGAAATAACCTTCTGCTATGCAAATAGCTTTTCGGGCGATATAGCCATCCCCGCAAACCATCCCGTTTTCTCTCGCGCCGAGGTAATTTCGGGCGAGAATACGGTTCTTAGATTGTATTTAAAGGAAAAGGGAGCCTTCTATGGATGGAACGCCTATTATAACTCCGAGGGTCAGCTAACCTTCGAGTTCTTGCATCCCGCAAAGGTAGCTGCCTCCGATAACGAATATGGCGCCGATCTAAACGGTGTTGTTATCCTTATCGATATAGGTCATGGCGGAAAGGATTTTGGCGCTCCCGGAATAGGCAATACCTATTTCGAGGATGAGCGGAATTTATTCCTCGGTCTCAAGCTAAAAACCGAGCTCGAGAGCATGGGAGCAACCGTTATTCTAAACCGCGAAAGCAATGTAACAATCGATGCCGATGCCCGTTGCGAACAGCTAAAGGAGCTAAAACCCGATCTTTGCATTGCGATTCACCATGATTCCAATAACTCCTCCAAACCGAATGGTTTTGGAATGTATTATTCAACCGTCTTTTCGCATGATGCCGCCGAGTATATCTATGATCGAACCCTCGAGGCCGAGATTTATGATAAAACTGCCGCAGGCTATCGCGGAAAACTCGATTGGCATTATTATTTCGTAGCGCGAATGACCGATTGCCCCGTAGTTTTAACCGAAAACGGCTTTATGTCGAGTCCTGTCGATCGCGATGGAATAGTAGGCGAGGAAAGCAATATAGCAAAAGCCAAAGCAATCGCCCGTGGAGTTGCCGATTATTTCTTGGCAATCAATGATCTTCCGATAGGTCCCGAATATTCGGGCGCTTCGCAACCCTAAATAAAAAACCCCTAACTTTCGTTAGGGGTTTTAATTTATTTATTTATTTATTCTTGATTGCGTTTATCGCCTTTTGCTGGCGAATATCGGCGCCGAGGAACTGAAGCATTGTATAGCTGCCAATGATGCGCGAGGCAATTCGGGCGGTATATTTTTCTTCGAGCTCTTCGAGCGATAGGTTGGTGCTTATAATGGTCGAAAGACCACACATAAGGCGGGTGTTTATAATGTTATAAATGCAGGACTGCGAGAACGAGGTCTGCATCTCGGTTCCGAGGTCATCAATAATCAGCAAATCACAGCCGAGCAGGCTATCGTTGACAACGGTGCTGCCCGAATAGGAAAAGGTCTCGGCCGAAAGCTTGTTTATAAGGTTTCCTATACTGCCGTAGATAACCGAATATTCGCCCGCGAGCAGTTCGTTTGCGATGCTGAGCGATAGGTGGGTTTTTCCAAGTCCCGTTCCGCCGAGCAGCAAGAGATTATCGTTATGATTTTGAAGATTATCGGCAAAATCACGGCAAATTTTTAGCACCTGGGTCATTCTCTTGCGGGGAGTGGTATTTCCCATCTCCTTTTCGGAATAGAACGAGAGGTCAAAATTATCAAATCTGCAGTTGTCGATGGGCATCTCTTTGCAGAGATTTTTGCGGGTTATCTCCTTGGCTATCGATTTAACGCAGTCGCAAATTTTTCCGTTTGGAAGGTATCCGCTATCCTCGCATTTTGCGCAGGCAAACTGAAGCGAGGGGAGGGAAAGGTCGCCGAGCAGGGCATCTTTTTCCTCTTTTAGGGCGAGCGAGCGTTCCTTCATCGAGGCGAGGGCATTTTCATCTCCCGAAATTGCTGCCATAGCCGATGAAGCGCCAATAGAGCGCAGTTCGCGCTCGAGCTCGAGCAGGCGCGGATTGGCTGTATAAAGCTCATCAAGCAGCTTTTCGTATTTAAGGCGAGCATTATGCTTCTCGCGCTTTTTTATTTCAAATGCCTCGCTATAGATGGCACTATTGAATCCCATTTTTTATCTCCTAATTATCATCAATCGAATTTAGCATATCGCTAAAGAGTGAGCGGTCGTATGAATCATATCCGCTCTGCTTTTTGGGCTTTTCTTCCTTTATATCGGCAACCGCTTTAACACCATCCTGGTGCCATTTTTTTATAATGCTTGCGATATAACTGATAGAATATTTTCCCGTATTATCAATGCAAAGCTCATAAGCATGGGCGAGCAGTTCGCGGCTGATTTTCCATTCCTCAACCCAAAGTCGAGCATATTCGAGTTCCTTTTTTCCGGGCTTGCGGTCGCCAAGACCAAAAGCGGAACGCAAAACTCCAAAACTCGAGCGGGTTTTATAAATCTCGTTTATTTTCTGTTCGGCATCCGAAACGGTTTCAACTCCGCAGTCGGCCCAATCGAGGGCGGTTCGCTCTATGTAACCAATGTTGGGCTTGCCATCGCTTATCGCAAACTCGATAACCATAAGCAAAACCGAAAGCGAAATACCCTCATCATCATAAAGCCAAACAAGGCTCGAAGATTCGCTTTGGCGAAGGGTTCTGCCGAGTTTAACCTCAGCCTCGCGCAGTAAAAATGCAATCTCGGCATTTTCGTTTCCGCGGCGGATAACCTCGGAGCGGTCGGGCTTTTGGGTGATGGGGCGAACCGATTTTTCCTTGATTTGGGGAGCGGGTTGGGGAACTGGCGCCTTTTCACCCTCGCAAAGCAGGAGCCCTGCATCGGCCCAAAAAGCAAGGCTATCGCGAATATCGGCGGCGGGGAGCGAAAGATATTCCGCAATATCCTCGGCAACGATGGGAGCCATGGGGTTGCGGAAGATATAAAGAAGGGTCTTAAGCTGAACTGCGCCGGCCATCTTTATATGGCGGTCAACAACCGCGTTCGGCAGCGAAAAAGCACCAAAAAGCGATGCAGGATTAACGCTGTATTTCATAAAACCCCTCCTTTTAAATAGTTTTTTTATATTATATCATCTAAAAAAAATCTTGTCTACCGACAAAAAACGACCCAAAACCTCCCGCTCACAACGGGTAGAACAGCTAAAGCTCCTAACCTCCCGTTTGCCACAAAATATAGATAAAAAAATTTTTTTAAAAATTTTATTTGCATTATTATTTTTATAATGTATAATGTTATATGAAAATATGAGTGGAGTTGATAATATGTCAATTTTAGTAACAGGCGGCGCAGGTTATATCGGAAGTCATACCTGTATCGCAATGACCGAAGCAGGCTATGATGTTATCGTTATCGATAACCTCGATAATTCGAGCCCCGAATCTCTCGAGCGAGTAGCAAAAATCGTTGGCAAAAAGATTAAGTTCTATGAGGCCGATGTTCGCGATAAGGATGCTCTTCGCAAAATTTTCTCCGAGAACAATATCGAATCCGTTATCCATTTTGCAGGTCTTAAGGCTGTTGGCGAATCGGTTCAGATTCCGGTTAAATATTATGATAACAACCTTATAAGCACCCTTTATTTATTAGAGGTTATGGAAGAATTCGGCTGCAAAAAGATCGTTTTCAGCTCTTCCGCAACCGTTTATGGTGTTGCCGAGGAAATGCCGCTTAAGGAGGGTATGCCCCTTGGCGCAACCAACCCCTATGGCAGAACCAAATACTTCATCGAAGAGATGCTCCGTGACCTTTATGTTTCGGATAAGGATTGGTCGATTGCTCTTCTTCGCTATTTCAATCCGATTGGCGCGCATAAGAGCGGAACCATCGGCGAGGATCCCCGCGGCATCCCCAATAACCTTATGCCCTATATCTCGCAGGTTGCAGTTGGCCGCCTCGAGAAGCTTAATGTTTTCGGCGATGACTATGATACCGTTGATGGTACCGGTGTTCGCGATTACATACATGTTGTTGACTTGGCAGCAGGTCATGTTAAGGCAACCGATTGGGTTTTGGCAAATAAGGGCTGCGAACCCTTCAACCTTGGAACAGGAAACGGCTGCAGTGTTTTAGAACTTAAAAACGCATTCGAAAAAGCTTCGGGCGTTGAAGTTCCCTATGTTATTGCTCCCCGCCGCCCCGGCGACCTTGGAACCGTTTATGCAGATGCAACCAAGGCTCGCGAGGTTCTCGGCTGGGTTGCCGAAAAGACTATCGAGCAGATGTGCGAGGATAGCTGGCGCTGGCAGAAAAACAACCCCAACGGCTATAAAAACTAATATAAAAACCCCGAGTAAATCTCGGGGTTTTCTTTTTTATTTATTTCTCAAAAACAAATCTTCTGCCAAGGCAGGTGGCGCAAGAATTTGTGGTTGTTGTTCCGCCTATATGTCCGCTTCCGGCGCAACCGCTGCAAGCGGTATATTGACCCATCCACATGCCGAGTGTGGCATCATAATATGCATTGGGGGTATATTGAGTGCCGGTTCCTGCGCAGATTCCGCAAGCATTGCCCATAGAACCCGAAACGGTAGTTCCGGTGCCGCCGCAGGTGGGGCAGAGGCATTTTGTATTAATCTCGCTTATGGTGGCATCATCAAGAGCTAAATAATAGTTATCGCCCTGTTTTTTGAATATCTCGAAGTTGCTCATCTGCTTCGAAGAATCGGTGCGCGACTTTAGGGTTAAATAGTAAACCTCATAGTCCTTATATTTTCCCGAGTATTCGGCTTCAACCGAGTAACTGTCATCTCCGAAAAGCTGTTTAACCTTTTGGAAGTAGGTGTCTGCGTTGTTGGTGCAGATATATTCTGCTAACTCATCGGCGCTATCCGAACCGATAACACCCAAAAAACATTCCTCTACCGAAAGACCATCGGTGGAGTCGATGCTAGTGGTACCATCGCCGCAGGCGGCAAAGGTTAAACAAAGGATAACTACCAAGAATAAAGCTGCTAATTTTTTCATTTTTAAAACTCCCTTAATATGTGTTTTTTAAAAAGACTTTTTTGTCCTACATCTATAAAGGGGAACCACGATGCGAAAAGGTTTTAAATTTTTAAAAATTATTTTATTTTATAAAGTCTTAAAACATTTTCGCTTAAAATCATGCGGCGTTCATCATCCGTTAGCGGCAGAGCCATAAATCTCGCGAGCTCAATATCGGGCGAGAAAACCGGGAAATCCGAACCAAATAAAACTCGGTCTGTGCCATAGGTTCGGATAATCTCTACGGCGCGCTCGGGCGATAATTCATAAAGGCTCGAGGAAGAATCAACATAAAAGTTTTTAAATCCCGAAAGTTTCTCGGCTGCCTCATCCCAAACCGACCAGCCGCCCAAATGAGCGCCGATAACGGTTAGATTTTCGTAGGTTTCAAGAATCGGAACCAAGCGGTTGGGGTTTGAATAGTCATAGCGGTAGTCGCCCGTATGCATCAAAATCGGAATATGTTCGACTTCGCAAAGTTCATATATCTTCAAGCAACGATAATCATCAATCTTAAATTTCTGAATATCGGGATGAAGCTTAACGCCATGAAGACCGAGCTCCTTTATATGCCTTAAATCTCGCTTAATATCATCGCTGTCGGGGTGTAGCGTGCCAAGGCCAATTAGTCTATCGGGGCGGAGCGAAACCTCTCCTGCGATAAATTCGTTAATGCTTTTAACCTGGTGGGGTGTTGTTGCTACCGATTGCACAACAAAGCGGTCTATCCCAACGGTATCGCCAATTGACAGCAGCGAATCAACCGTTCCATCGCAAAGCGCTGTCATATCGTAAAACCTGCCGGTGCTTTGCACGGCAGGTTTTGCAATTTTTATGGGATATATATGGCAATGCGAATCGATAACGGTGAATTTGTTATCTATCATCTATTCTATCCCTCAAGTCCTAAACGGCGGGCGGCATCCTCGCGCATTTTGTATTTAAGGATTTTACCCGCAGCATTCATCGGGAAAGCCTTAACAAACTCGATATAGCGGGGAACCTTATGGCGAGCCATATGGTCGGAAATATATTGCTTCATTTCCTCCTCGGTCATGCTCTCGCCATCCTTTAAAATGATGCAAGCCATGATTTCCTCGCCATAGCGCTTATCGGGAACACCTATAACCTGAACATCCTTAACCTTATCGCAGGTATAGATAAACTCTTCGATTTCCTTCGGGTAAATATTTTCGCCGCCGCGGATAATCATATCCTTGAGTCGACCTGTGATGTTGTAGTTGCCTTCGGGGGTGCGGCAGGCAAGGTCGCCTGTGTGGAGCCAGCCATCGGCATCAATAGTCGATGCGGTAGCATTGGGCATTTTATAATAGCCCTTCATAATGTTGTAACCGCGGGCAACAAACTCGCCGTTAACCCCATCGGGACAATCTTCGCCGGTTTCGGGGTCAACAATCTTACATTCAACATTAGCGAAAGCGCTACCAACAGTTTCGGTTCGAACGTCTAACGAATCATAGTAGCTGCTCATTGTGCAGCCGGGGCTTGCCTCGGTTTGACCATAAACCGAAACAATCTCCTTCATATTCATAACTTCGGTTGCCTTTTTCATAAGGTCGGCAGGGCAGTTAGCGCCCGCCATAATTCCGGTTCTGACATATGAAAAATCGGTTTTCGGGAAATCCTCATGCTGCATCATTGCGATAAACATGGTGGGAACGCCGTTGAATGCGGTAATGTGTTCGTTATGAACGCAAGCGAGCGCAGGCTTCGGCGAGAAATAGGGCAGGGGATACATGGTTGCGCCGTGTGTCATGGAAGAGGTCATCGAAAGCACCATTCCAAAGCAATGGAACATGGGAACCTGAATCATCATGCGGTCGGCGGTAGAAAGATCCATGTGGTCGCCTATATACTTACCGTTGTTAACAACATTATAGTGTGTGAGCATAACGCCCTTCGGGAAGCCGGTTGTTCCCGATGTGTATTGCATATTGCAAACATCATCCTTATCAACCGCTGCGGCCATGCGATGAACCTCCGAAAGCGGAACCTCTGATGCGCGGTCGATAGCGTTTTCCCATGTCATGCAGCCCTTTTGGTTGTAGCCAACGGTGATAACATTGCGAAGGAAGGGAAGTCTGCGGCTATGAAGCGGAGCACCAACCTTGGTGTTTTCGAGTTCGGGGCAGAGCTCGGCGATGATTTTGCCGTAGTGTGTATCCTTCGAACCCTCGGTCATAATAAGGGTATGTGTATCCGATTGCTTGAGCAGATACTCAATCTCATGGATTTTATATGCGGTATTAACGGTAACCAAAACGGCACCGATTTTAACGGTTGCCCAGAAAGCGATATACCATTGCGGAACATTCGATGCCCAAACGGCAACATGGGTTCCCGCCTTAACACCCATCGAAATCAGCGAGCGCGCAAAGGTATCAACATCATCGCGGAACTCCGAATAGGTTCGGGTATAATCAAGGGTTGTATATTTGAATGCATATTGGTCGGGGAAGCATTCAACCATGGTATCAAGAACCTCGGAGAAGGTGAGGTCGATAAGCAAATCCTTTTTCCAAACAAACTTGCCTGTGTGGTCTTTGTTGTAATAAAAGGTTCTTTCGTTGCGCGAGGTATCGCCAAACTGCTTCATATAGCCTACATACTGCGAGAATATGATCTCCATATCATCGAGTTCAGCACACCAAGCGGGATCCCAAACCAAGGAAACAAAGCCATCAAAGTTAACCGAGCGGAGAGCAAGCATAACATCGCTTATGGGAAGCTCGCCATCGCCGATAAGGCAGTATTCAATGCCGTCGGCGGTCTTTTCGGCATCGTTCAGATGAACATGCTTGATGTAAGCGCCGAGATTTTTAATGATATCCTCTGCACTTTCGCCGCCCTCAAAGAAAGCAGCCGAAACATTCCAAAGTGTTGCAAGATTGTCATGCGCGAATATATCTAATGTATCACGGAGCTTTTTAGTATTGCAGAAAAGTCCCGAGGTTTCGATTAAAATGGTAACACCCTTGGATTCGGCAATCGGCAGAGCCTTTTCGATAAATGCGATGCAGGCCTTTGTTGCCTCATCCTCATCCATAGCTTTTTCAGCCTTAACGCGGATATAGGGTATGTTAAGATTGGCTGCGATGCCAATGCATTTGGAGAATTCTTCAAAAATCTGCGCGCTCTTGCTTTCGGCGCCAATATCGCCTAAAACATCGATGCAGGGAATAGAGAGCTTCTTTTCATAAAGTCTGCGTGCGGTAGCTGCGGCGGTATAATCATGGAAGGCACCGCCCTTATCGGTGAAAAGGCGATTGTTAACATTGTGCAGCTCGATGCCGCCAAAGCCTAAATCAACCGCGATATTGCAGAATTCATCAAATGTATTGTTATGCCAGCCTTTTGTAGAAAAGGATAACTTCATTTTTATGCCTCCTCGCAAACAATCTTGTTTACGGCGTTAATGTATGCGCGAATGCTTGCGCTGATAATATCGGTAGAAATACCATTTCCCGAATAAAGCTTGCCATCTGCGCGCAGCTTAACAAGTGCCGAACCCATAGCCTCTTTACCCTCGGTAACCGACTGAATCTGGAAATCATCAAGCTCATAGTGGTGGCCGATAATCTGCTCAACTGCTAAAAATGCGGCATCAATGGGACCATCGCCGATGCAAACACCCTGAAGCTGCTCATTACCCTTTTTGATGGTAATCTGGGCAGATGCGGGGATGATGTTTCCTGTATTGATAACATAGCTAACAAGCGAATAGGTTGCGGGAACCTGAAGCGCGGTGCTCGCTATGATAGCCTCTAATTCCTTGAGACCAACATTCTTCTTTTCGGCAACGCGGAGGAACTCCTCGAAAACCTTTGCCTTGTCCTCTTCCGAAAGGTCATAGCCGAGCTTTGCGGCAGCAGAGGAAACAGCATCGATATCATCGTTTTTATCGAGATGAATCGAGGCTTCTTCAACCGATTTAATGGCGGTATTGGTGCCTGTTTGTGAATTGGCGGTTACCCAGCGAATCTGCTTAACAATGCGGTGAAGCTCGGTGGTTTTAATAGCGGTGTTAAAGCCATAATCGTTGCCGCAGTTTTTAATCATATCGGCAAAGGTATCGAGCGGAACGGTTTCACCGTCAACCGCGGTTTTAACAATGCTAACACCCGATTTAACCGCCAAAATTGCCTGCGCAATGGCAAGACCGTTTTTGTTATCGCATTTAACACCCACGGGAACCGAGCAACCCTCGGCGATGTTTGCGGCAAATGCGGCAAAATCATCGGGAAGCATGTTGGCAGCGCTGTCGCAAACCGAAATGCAGTCGGCGCCCGCTTCGATAGCGGTAGCAATAGCGGTTTTAAGGAAATCAGCCTCTGCGCGGGTTGCATCAACTGCGCAAAATTCAACATTCTTAACCGATGCTTTGGCGGCTTTGATGCTGTTTTCGATATGGGCTAAAATCTTATCGGGCTTCTTGTGGCATATGTATTCCATACCAACGGGCGAAACCGGAAGTTCAATTCTTATTTGTGCATTTTTTGCATTAGAAAGCGAAGCAATCGCATTTTCAACACTATCCGAACCGATACCTGCAGCAACCGAAATAGTGCTGTTTTTAACAAAGGAAGAAACTGTCTTGATAAGCAGAATATCAACCTTTGCGTTGGCGATTTCGGGGAATTCGATATAATCAACGCTCAGATTTTCAAGCTGTCTCGCGATTTCAATCTTTTCCTTAAAGCTAAAATGGTTGTGGTCGAGGCAGAGGGTTGCATCTGCAATTTTGATCTGTTTCATAAATATGCTCCTTCTTTCGCCGCGCTTGGCAGCGCATTTATAAAAATAAAAAAACCCGAAGCAAAGTTCTAAAAACTTTACCTCAGGGACGAAAAATCATTTTCGCGGTACCACCCTGTTTGCAGCATAAGGCTGCCAACTCGGTCAAGGCTCCAACAAGCCCTGTGTTTTTTAACGGGACAAACCGTAGCAGCTTAATAACCAAAGCGTTCAGCCACTCTGCTCGGGAATGAGGCTTCCTTTTGATGTTCTTGCTGTCTTGCACCAAACGACAGCTCTCTGAAAAGAAGGGAACAAAAGAAATAATTCCTTCAAAGCATTTCTAAAAAATTATTGATAGCATTATATCATATCAAAAAAGCCTTGTCAAGAGCTATGCGGGAGTTTTTGCTAAAAAAAGAGCAGACAAATACTTGTCTGCTCTAATATTTTTATAACTGATAGGTCCAGCCGAAGGTATCCTCGAGCTTGCCCCACTGAATACCTGTTAAGGTATCATAAAGCATCTGGGTTACTTCGCCGATTTCACCGTTGTTAACGGCATATTTGGTCTCTTTATAGCAAAGCTCGCCAATCGGAGAGATAACAGCTGCGGTGCCGCAACCCCAAGCCTCTTTAAGAGTGCCGTTTGCCATAGCCTCTGCAAGCTCATCGATGCTCAGTAGTCGCTCGCTAACCTTATAGCCCTTGCCTCTTAAAACCTCAAGGCAGGATTTGCGGGTTATACCGGGGAGGATCGAACCCGAAAGCATGGGGGTAACGATTTCGTCGCCAATCTTGAACATAACATTCATGGCGCCAACCTCTTCGATATACTTGCGCTCAACGCCATCGAGCCAAAGAACCTGAGAATAGCCCTTCTTCTCGGCGCGCTCACCTGCGCGGTTGCTTGCTGCGTAGTTACCGCCGCACTTAGCATAACCGGTACCGCCGCGAACAGCGCGAACATCCTCATCCTCGATCATGATCTTAACCGGGTTGATGCCCTCCTTATAATAGCTGCCAACCGGCGAAGCGATTATAACGAAGGTTGCATTGTGAACTGCGTGAACACCGAGGGTTTCATCATTACCAAACATGAAAGGACGGAGATAAAGCGAAGTGCCGTCTGCTGCGGGGGTCCAATCCTGCTCAACCTTTACAAACTCGGTAAGAACCTCGAGTGCTAAATCCTCGGGGATCTGGGGGAGGCAAAGTCTGTCGGCCGAGGTGTTCATTCTGCGGATGTTCTCCATGGGGCGGAACATCTGAACAGCACCATCAGCACGGCGGTATGCCTTAAGACCCTCGAAAATTTCAGAACCATAGTGTAAAACGGTAGAAGCGGGATGCAAAGCGATGGGTGCGAAGGGG
>JAZOXC010000007.1:0-7787 GCA_045659535.1 Acutalibacteraceae bacterium | reverse complement strand
TTGAGCATGCCAAACAAAAAATAACACTACTTTCTGAACTTGTAGCAGAGGAATAATATGAGTGCTGATTTGATTTTAAGTAGCGGAAAAACCATAACTGAGAAGAAAATCAATGATGTTTTAAACATTAATGTTTCCAGATACCAATCGGTTATTGATGCTATGAAATACAGCGCCATGGCAGGCGGCAAACGCCTTCGCCCTGCGCTGCTTCTCGAGTTTTACCGCATTTGCGGCGGAAACAACATAGATGATGCCGCCGCCTTTGCCGCAGCGCTCGAATTTATCCATACCTATTCGCTAATCCATGATGACCTTCCTTGTATGGATGATGATGATATGCGCAGAGGTCGCCCCTCCTGCCACATTGCTTTTGGTGAGGATATCGCCCTTCTTGCAGGAGATGGATTACTTACTTTAGCCTTTGATACCGCCACCGATGCTAAATCAACCGACCCTTCGCTCGTTTGCAAAGCTATTAAGCTTTTAGCCGGCTTTAGCGGAGTTCATGGTATGATTGGCGGTCAGGTTATCGACCTCGATATCGAGAAAAAAGGCGCGCCGCTTGAGGTTGTGCTCGATATGTATTCTAAAAAGACCGGCGCTCTTATAAAAGCTGCAGCAGAAATCGGCTGTGTGCTTGCGGGCGCTAATGAGGCTAAGATTGCAGCAGCCGGAATATTCGCCGAAAAGCTTGGTCTCGCTTTCCAAATAACCGATGATATTTTGGATATTACAGGTTCCGAAGAAGAACTCGGCAAACCCATCGGAAGCGATGAAAAGAATAATAAATCTACCGCCGTTTCTATCTTAGGACTCGAAAAGGCCAAAGAATTTGTTGAATCACTAACAAAAGAAGCAATCGCAGCGCTTAGTGTTTTTGGTGATGCAAACGCAGGGCTCATCGAGCTTTCAAACAAATTAGTAAACAGAAAAAATTAGGATGTGCGATTTTGGAGTATAAATTTTTAAGTGGAATTAAATCTCCCGAAGATTTAAAAAAACTTAATAATGATCAAATCGAACCTCTTTGCGAAGAGATTAGAGATTGCCTTATAAACGCTGTTGCAAAAAACGGCGGTCATTTGGCGTCCAATTTAGGTTCGGTTGAGCTAACAGTTGCACTCCATCGTGTTTTTAATTCTCCAAAGGATGCCATAATTTTTGATGTTGGGCATCAATGCTATACCCATAAGCTTTTAACCGGTCGATACGACCGTATCAATACCCTCAGAACCGAAAATGGTATTTCGGGCTTTATGCGCCCCTATGAAAGCGAGCACGACCCCGTAACAACCGGTCATTCAAGCAGTTCTATTTCGGCAGCATACGGTATCTATAAAGCAAAAATGCTTGCAGGCGAAGAGGGAACAGCCATCGCGGTTATCGGAGATGGTGCTCTAACCGGCGGTATGAGCTATGAGGCTCTCAATAACGCAGGTTATAAAAAAGGCAACTTCATTGTTGTTATTAACGATAATGAAATGTCCATATCAAAAAATGTTGGTTCATTCGCGAGATACCTTTCGGGAATTCGCTCTAAACCTAAATACCATCGTTTTAAGGGTGGAGTTGAGCGTTTCCTTATTAAAATTCCGCTAATCGGAAGATATATTTTCAGAGGAATTTTTAAAATCAAAACCGTTCTTAAAAACATGGTGTACCATACCAACATTTTTGAAGGTTTGGGATTTAATTATTTAGGTCCCGTTGATGGGCATGATGAAAAGGTGCTTGAGGATATTTTTAATATCGCCAAAAACCAAACCCGACCCGTTGTTGTTCATGTCATGACCAAGAAGGGCAAAGGCTATAAATTCGCCGAAGAATGCCCTTATGATTATCATGGAGTTAAACCCTTTAATATCGAAAACGGAGCCGAGAATGGCGCAGGGAATGACTTTTCTGCAGCTTTTGGAAACGCTCTTTGCGCTTTGGCCGAAAAGGATGACCGTATATGCGCAATAACAGCGGCCATGACCCATGGAACAGGGCTATACAATTTCGCCAATACCTATAAAACCCGATTTTTTGATGTTGGCATCGCTGAGCAACATGCTATAACCTTTGCCGCAGGACTTGCTCGAGGAGGTATGAGACCTGTTTTTGCCGTATATTCTTCCTTCCTACAGCGCGGCTTTGACCAGGTTATACATGATGTTGCCATCGATAATGTTCCGATCACACTTTGTGTTGACCGTGCGGGACTTGTTGGCGAGGATGGAGAAACCCATCAAGGACTTTTTGATGCGGCATTCCTTTCCCAAATACCTAATATCAAGATTTATGCACCTGCAAACTTCAAAGAATTGGAACTAATGCTCAACAAAGCGATTTATGAAGATGCGGTTACAGCCATTAGATATCCTCGCGGTGGCGAAGATGCCTCCTTATCCGATTTTTGCTGTGGCGATGAGGACTATACAGTAATCGGCAGCGGAAAAACCGCCATTATCTCTTATGGTAGAATAGTTGGCAACGCTATTGCTGCTGCGAAAGAACTAAACGATACCGCTGTTATTAAGCTAAATGTTTTAACAAAGCTTGGTGATTCCCTAATTGAAGTACTGCGAAAATATGAAAAAGTATTCTTCTTTGAGGAAGGAATAAAAATCGGCGGAATAGGCGAAAGGGTGGCAGAGCTTATTGCCGAAAACTCTCTTGCTTGCGGCTATAAGCATATAGCCGTTGATTCTTGCTTTGTTTCGGCAGCCACGGTTGCCTCGCAACTTAAAAACTTCGGTCTCGATACCGATAGTATAATAAAAACTGTTAAAGGTGAATGATTTGGCAGAAAAAATGAGATTAGATGCAGCGGTTTTTGAGCGCGGACTTGCTGAAAGTCGCGAAAAAGCCAAAGCATATATAATGGCAGGCGTTGTTTTTGTTAACAACGAAAAAGCCGATAAAGCCGGAATGCCCATAAAACCCGATGATAATATTGAGGTTAGGGCAAACCCGCTTAAATATGTAAGCCGCGGTGGACTCAAACTCGAAAAAGCTATGAAGGTCTTTCCGATAGACCTAACAGATGCTATCTGTGCAGATATCGGCGCTTCAACCGGCGGTTTTACCGATTGCATGCTCCAAAACGGCGCGAGCAAGGTTTATGCTATCGATGTTGGCTATGGCCAACTTGCTTGGAAACTTCGAACCGATGAGCGCGTTGTTAATTTAGAGCGCACCAATTTCCGATATGTTGATAAAACACAAATCCCCGAAGACCTTGATTTCGCATCGGTAGATGTATCGTCTATTTCCCTTAAACACATTCTTCCCACCATGAAAACCCTTTTAAAGGATGGCGCAACCGCAGTTTGCCTTATAAAACCGCAATTCGAAGCAGGGAAGGAAAAGGTTGGTAAAAAGGGTGTTGTTCGTGATCCCGAGGTTCATATCGAAGTAATTGAGAATGTTAAGGGCTATATTTTATCCAACGGATTCTCATTACTATCCATTGATTATTCACCCATAAAGGGACCCGAAGGCAATATCGAATATCTTGCATACATCAAATCAGATAACGATAATTCCGATCTTTGCGAAATCTCATCACGCGATATAGTTAACGCTTCCCATAATTCTCTTTAAAGAGGTGTTTGTTTTGAAGGTTGTTATCATACCTAACTATGAAAAAAATGGTACTGTTTCGATTTTAGAGGCCGTTAAAACCATTCTTTCGAACCAACAAATTGAATTTTCAGTTAAAGATAATCTTACCGAACTTGAAGGCTTCGATGTTATTTTGACCATCGGCGGCGACGGAACAATAATCCATGCTGCAAAAATCGGAGCGGAACTCGATATTCCGATTCTTGGCATTAACGCAGGTAGGGTTGGTTATCTTGCAGATTTTTCCTTTAACGAGCTCGACCTCTTATCGGCCCTAAAGAATGCTACATATACTATCGAGGAACGCATGCTTTTAGAGGTTTCTGTCGGCTCGAATAAATATTTCTGTCTAAACGAAGCGGTTATAACCAAAGGTTCGTTATCAAGAATGATAGATATCAATGTTTCGGTTGATAACAGCCAAATTTCTTATCGAGCCGATGGTCTCATCGCCGCAACCCCTACCGGTTCAACCGCATATTCAATGTCGGCAGGCGGTCCTGTTGTTGATCCCGCACTTGATTTATTTATCTTAACCCCTATATGCTCAAACTCCTTGTTTGACCGTCCGATCATTTTGAATAAAGATTCGATTATAAGTGTTACTGCAAATTGTCCGCAGAATGCTGAAGCATATTTAACTCTTGATGGCGAAAAATCGATCAAACTATCTGAAGGTGATTGCCTAACCATCAAGCGAGCAGATAAAACCGCAAAACTTATAAGAATAAAAAACAGCTCCTTTTATGAAACACTTTCGGAGAAAAAGAGAGGTTAAAACATGAAAAACAAAAGACAAGATACTCTTCTTAAAATGATTCGTGAGAACATAATTTCCACCCAAGAGGATCTTATGAACTCGCTTATAGCACTCGGCTATAAGGTAACTCAATCAACAATTTCTCGCGATATTAAAGAGCTGCGCATTGTTAAAGCACTCGACAGCGAGGGAAACTATAGATATATAAGCGCATTTGATGGCGCATCGAACGAAACCGATAATGCCGGAAAGTATGCCGATATTTTCGTTAATTCCGTTGTTTCGATTCGCTATTCCATGAACGATATCGTTATAAAATGCTACCCCGGCATGGCATCGAGCGCTTGTGTTGCTATTGATTCTCTTTATGGCGATACAATTTTAGGCTCACTTGCAGGCGATGATACAGTTTTCATCATAACCGATGGTGAAGAATCTGCCGCAAACCTCGCAAACGAGCTAAACAAAATGCTTTAACTTAACAGAGGATAAACTATGCTTAAATATCTGCATATAGAAAACATAGCAGTTATCGAAAAATCAGATATTGAGTTTTATAATGGTTTTTGCGTGCTTTCGGGTGAAACCGGAGCCGGTAAGTCGATTATTATAGATGCGCTTAACGCCGTGCTCGGCGAGCGAACCTCGAAGAATCTGATACGAACCGGCGAAAAAAAGGCTGTTGTTTCGGCTTTGTTCTCCGATCTTAATGATTCGGCCACTTCGGCCCTTTGCGCACTTGATTATCCGCCCGATGATGATGGTAATTTGCTCATAAAGCGAGTTATCAGCGCCGATGGCAACAGTAGCGTTAAGATTAACGGCCAACCCGCAACTGCCTCGATACTGCGCGAAATATCAGCCTACCTTGTTAATATCCACGGACAGCACGATAATCAGCTTTTACTTAACGCAGACACCCATTATAAATTCATCGATAATGTTGCCGAAAACGATTCTGTTTTAGATGAATATCGCAAAGAGTTTGAAAATTATCGCTCGATAAACAACGAGATTAAAAAACTCTCGATCGATGACGAAACAAAAAACAGAAAAATTGAACTGCTAAAATATCAAATTAACGAAATAAACGCAGCTGCAATAACTCCGGGCGAAACTGAAACGCTCGAGCGCAAATCGGAAATTTTCCGAAATTATGATAAACTCATAAGAAACATAAACATCGCTTATAAAGCGCTCAATGGTGATGATGGCGATGGTGCTGCCGCACTTATCAATACTGCTAAATGCTCGGTGGAAAATACCGCCTCGAAGGAATTTTCAAAGCTTTCCGAAAGACTATCGGCCCTCGAAATTGAGGTTGATGACATAAAGAGCGAACTCGAAAGCTTTATTTCATCCTTTGAATATGACCCCGAAGAGGTCGATAAAACCGAAAAACGACTCGCATTTTTGCATGAGCTTTTTGCAAAATACGGAAAGAGTGAGTCTGCAACCCTCGAATTCATCGAAAAAGCAAATGCTGAACTCGAGGATATAACCTTCTCGGACAAGCGAATAGCCGAACTTGAAGCCGAGCTTGAGGCTTCGGGAGAGCGACTTGTTGAAAAGGGAGCAGCGCTAACCAATACCCGCAAAAAAGCCGCAACCATTTTCGAGCGCGAGGTTTGTTCGGTGCTTGAATTCCTTGATATGCCGCAGGTTAAGTTTTTAGTTGATTTCCAAAAAGGGAAGTACACAAAAAACGGCGCCGATATCATCGAATTCCTCATCTCTGCTAACGCAGGCGAAGAACCCAAGCCGCTATCAAAAATCGCTTCAGGCGGTGAATTATCGCGTATTATGCTCGCTATTAAGAGCATACTTGCCGACCGCGATGAAATCGATACATTAATCTTCGATGAAATCGATACCGGCATTAGCGGAAGAGCCGCCCAAAAGGTTGGATTCCAGCTTAAAAAGGTTTCGGAGGGTAAGCAGGTTATATGCGTTACCCATCTTGCTCAAATCGCCGCAAGAGCCGATAACCATCTCTATATTGAGAAAAATACGGTTGGTGACCGAACAGTTACCGAAATTTCCCCCCTTGATTTCGAGGGAAGAAAACGCGAGCTTGCTCGAATTATCGGCGGCGAAATTACCGAACAGAATCTTATTTCTGCAAATGAAATGTTACTTAATACAAAAAACTAACGGAGGACCCCAAAATGCAAATTTATGACGAACTCGTTGCCCGCGGACTTATTGCGCAGGTAACCGATGAACAAGAAATCAGAGAATTGGTTAACACCGGAAAGGCTACCTTCTATATCGGTTTTGACCCGACCGCTGATAGCCTTCATGTAGGCCACTTTATGGCTCTCTGCCTTATGAAGCGCCTTCAGATGGCAGGAAATAAGCCTGTTGTTCTCGTAGGTGGCGGAACCGGTTATATCGGCGACCCCTCGGGCAGAAGCGATATGCGCACGATGATGACTCCCGAAACAATTCAGCATAACTGCGATTGCTTTAAGAAGCAGATGGAGAAGTTCATCGAGTTCGGCGATGATAAAGCTATAATGGTTAACAATGCTGATTGGCTTTTAAAGCTTAACTATGTTGATCTTTTACGCGATGTTGGTGCTTGCTTCTCAGTTAACAACATGCTTCGCGCAGAATGCTATAAGCAGAGAATGGAAAAAGGCCTCAGCTTCTTAGAGTTCAACTACATGATCATGCAGAGCTACGATTTCTATCATCTTTTCAAAGAATATGGCTGCAATATGCAGTTCGGCGGCGATGACCAGTGGTCGAATATGCTCGGCGGAACCGAGCTTATTCGCAAAAAGCTCGGCAAAGATGCATATGCCATGACCATAACCCTCCTTATGAACTCCGAGGGCAAAAAGATGGGCAAAACCGCTTCGGGCGCCGTTTGGCTTGATGCAAATAAAACCTCTCCCTATGAGTTCTATCAGTATTGGAGAAATGTTGGTGATAAGGATGTTCTTAAATGCATCCGCATGTTAACCTTCATCCCCGTTGAAGAAATAGATAAGATGGATACTTGGGAAGGCGCTCAGCTTAACACCGCTAAGGAAATCCTCGCATATGAGCTCACCAAACTTGTTCATGGCGAAGAAGAAGCTCTCAAAGCTCAAGATGCTGCTCGCGCTATTTTCGGCGGTGCAGGAGTTAGCGAAAATATGCCTACCACAACCGTTGATGATAGCATTTTCCAGGATGGAACCGTTGGCATTTTAGATTTAATGCAGGCTGCAGGTCTTATCGCTTCAAAGGGCGAGGGAAGAAGACTCGTACAGCAGGGCGGTGTTTCGGTTAACGATGCAAAAATCACCGACCCCAACACCCGTTATACCGCTGATGACCTTAAAAACGAGTTTATCATTAAAAAGGGCAAAAAAGTTTTCCATAAGATTTCTATGTAAATTAAAAGGCTACCGTTTGGTAGCCT
>JAZOXC010000006.1:0-9636 GCA_045659535.1 Acutalibacteraceae bacterium | reverse complement strand
CCTCCGACTTCTCCCGCAACAGGAATCGGCGTTAACGTTAAGATTTCTAACGCATCCTATATTCAGGCAACCCTCTCGGGCAACGGACCCGACTGCTCGCTCCATATGGCTCGAAGCGAACCGGTTAACCTTGCTCTCCGTGGAGCCATGATCGATCTTTCCGAGATGGATGGCTTCGAGGAAACCTTAGATAACTTCATGAACGGTAAGGATGCAGTTGTTCCCTATACCTTCGGCGATGGCGTTTATGCATTACCCGATACCCAGGGCTTCAGCATGATGTATTACCGTACCGATGTTTTCGAGGAACTCGGAATCGAGCCCCCCGAAACTTGGGATGACTTCCTCTTTGTTTCTTCTATCATCATGAGAAACAACTACCAGGTTGGTATGCCGTATGTTCAGATAACCTCGAGCACACAGACCAACGCAGGTGTTGCATCCCTCTCTATTTTCCCAACACTTCTTATGCAGCGCGGTCAGAAGCTTTATAACGAAACCCTTGATGGCCTCAACCTGACCAATGCAACCTCCATCGAAACCTTCGAATGGTGGACCAACCTCTATACCGAATACAAGTTCCCGATAACCTACGACTTCTTCAACCGTTTCAGAACCGGTGTTATGCCGCTCGGTCTCGTTGGTTATACCTACTATGCACAGTTAACCCTTGCAGCACCTGAAATCACAGGTAAGTGGGAGATGCGTCAGCTTCCCGGAACTCTAAAAGCAGATGGAACAATCGACAGAACTCAGGCAGGCAGCGGAACCGGTTGCGGTATCTTAAGCTGCGCCAAGAACCCCGAGTATGGTTGGGAGTTCCTCAAGTGGTGGGTATCTGCTGATACTCAGCTCCGCTACTCCAACAACTGCGAATCGATCCTCGGTGTTTCCGGCCGTGTAACAACCTCTAACCCCGAAGCCCTCAAGCAGATGGCCTGGGATAAGGACAGCTTAGAGCAGCTCCTTCTCCAGTGGGATAACCTCGTTGAGGTTGAAGAGGTTGCCGGTGGTTACTATACCGCTCGTATGATCGACCAGGCATATTGGAACGTTGTTAACAACGGTAAGAACCCCAAAGACATGCTGATCGAATGGTCGGCTAACGGTGATAACGAGATCAAGCGTAAGCGCGATCAGTATAACCTTGACTAAACTGCTAAGGAGAGTGAACTATTAAATGAAAAAGAATAAGAAACTATCCGGCAGTTCAATTGCTCGAGGCAGCAGAAAGGAGCAGGCAGCATTTTATGTGATGCTTGCCCCCTTCTTCCTCCTTTTCTTCACCTTTACAATTTTGCCGGTTTTAACCTCGGTAGTTTTAAGCTTCTTCCATTTTGATGCTGTTTCAATGCCCTCCTTTGCAGGACTTGATAACTACCTTAGAATGTTCGTTCAGGATGATGTTTTCCCGACCGCACTTCGAAATACCCTTTTATTCGCAATAGTAACAGGACCTATCGGCTTCATGCTCGCATTCGTTCTTGCTTGGATGGTTAACGAATTTAACCCCGCAGTAAGAACTCTGCTTTCCTTCCTGTTCTATGCTCCCGCACTAACAGGTAATGTATATTTCATCTGGAAAATCCTTTTCTCGGGTGATAGCTATGGTTACTTGAACAGCACTATGATGTCCCTCGGTCTCATAGTTGACCCGATTCAATGGCTGAAATCGCCATCATATGCACTACCTATTATCATGATCGTTCAGCTTTGGCTCAGCCTTGGTATAACCTTCTTGGCCAACATTTCCGGTCTTCAGAACGTTAACCCCGAGCTCTATGAAGCAGGTGCTATCGACGGTGTTAAGAGCCGTTGGCACGAACTCTGGTACATAACCCTCCCCTCGATGAGAGAAATTCTCATGTTCGGTTGCGTTATGCAGATTCAGTCGGCATTCTCTGTTTCGGCCGTTGCTATCGAACTCTGCGGCTATCCCTCGGTAAACAATAGTGTTGATACCATCGTTTCGCTCCTAACCGACGTTGGTAACGCGCGTTACGAAATGGGCTATGCCGCCGCAATATCAGTATTCTTGTTCATCCTAATGGCTGTAACCAAGAACTTGATGTTCAAGCTAATAAATCTCGCAGGTAAGTAGGGAGGTCAGTTAAATAAATGTTTAAATTCAAAAAACAATATTTTCGCGCTGGCCGCCTAAAGGTTTCTCACCGCGATCAATATAAGAGATTTACCCGCAGCAAAACAGGAAGCTTCTTCTACTCGTTCTTCCTCATTGCGTTTGGACTTTTCTCGATTTTGCCGATGATTTATTCGATTTTAACATCGTTTAAACCGCTCGATGAACTTCTTGTTTATCCGCCGCGCTTCTTCGTTATTCGTCCTACCATTGAGAACTATGTAGTTATTCCTTCGCTGCTTGATAACCTCGCAGTTCCGCTTTCGAGATACATCTTCAACTCTGTATTCATCAGTGTTGTAACAACCATTCTTCACGTTGTTGTTGCTTCCATGGGTGCTTTCGTTCTTTCTAAGTCGAACATCCGCGGTAAGAAGGTTATCTTCGCAATTATTCAGTTCTCGCTTCTCTATAACTCCTATACTCTTGCTATTCCGCGCTATCTTATCTACTCATATTTGGGAATGATAGATACATATTGGGTATATATCCTGCCGATGATACCTTCATCAATGGGTGTATTCCTTATGAAGCAGTATATGGATGCAGCCGTTCCTACCGCTCTTATCGAGGCAGCTCGAATCGACGGTGCAGGAACCTTCCGCGTATTCTGGCAGCTGGTTATGCCCATCGTTAAACCCGGTTGGCTAACTCTAACCCTCTTCGCGTTCCGCGATCTGTGGCAGTTGGTTGAAGGCGGAACAGTATTCAGCGAAGAGCTGAAAACCTTGCCGAGTGCGGCATCAACCATCGCCGCAGGCGGTTTAACGCGTCAAGGCTCGGCAATGGCGGTAACGGTTATTATGATGATACCGCCGATACTCGTTTACATGATTTCACAGGGCAGCGTAACCAAGACAATGAGCAGCTCGGGTATTAAGTAACCCGATCGTTTGGAGGTAAAACAATGAAAAACTCAAAACTTAAAATGCTGCGTCGTTGTCTGTCGGTGTTTGTGGTTCTATTGTTGATGGCTACCTGCTTCGTAACCTCAACTTCGGCCCTCGAAATTCAAACCCAGCCCTATGACTCTTATACCATCTGGACCGGTTACGGCTCGGTGGTAACAGCTTCGCAGCGTCCTGTTTACGAATATATGACCACCGTAAACGGACATTCTCTCAACATCGAATCCCTAAAAGAACCGGGCGATATCTGCACCGATACTGAAGGTAACGTTTATGTAATCGATACCAAAAACAGCCGTGTTGTAGTATTAAACCCCGATTTCACCCTTAAAATGGAAATCAAGGACCTGACCTTCGAGGGTCAGCCCCTTGACTTCACAGGCGCAAACGGTATCTATGCTCATACCGATGGCAACATCTACATAGCCGATACCGAACCGGATGATGGCGCACAGCATGGTTGCGTTATCGTATGCAACAAAAAAGGCGAGGTTATCGACCTTTTAGAGCTTCCGGATGCCGATGTTATTCCCAGCAACTTCCAGTTTAGACCCAAGCGTTTAGCAATCGACAGCAAGGGCTATAAGTATATTGTTAGTGATGGTTCCTATTATGGTGCTATCCTCTTCGGACCCGACAACGAGTTCGTAAGCTTCTATGGAGCAAATACCGTAACCGTTTCGCTTTCCGATGCTATCGGCAAGTTGTTTGATATGCTCTTCAGCAGTGATATCAAGCAGGAAAACGACCTTAAATCCTTGCCCTTCCAGTTCACCGATATTGCAGTTGATGATAACGATTTTATCTATACCGCAACCGGTGCAACCAGCGTTTATAAAACCGATGCAGGTCAGTTAAAGAAGTTAAGCCCCGGCGGTGTTAATGTATTAAAGGTTAAGACCGGCAAGAGCGTTTACTCCTCTAACTCGCTTCAGTTCTCGGATGCTTTCCGCTCTGTTAAGACCGGTAACGAGGCAAAAACCAACCGTATTTCTTCGCTCTCATCCATAACCTTGGATTCGGATGGCTTTATGTATACTTCCGATGAAGAGTACGGAAGAGTTTATATCTACGATCAGAACTGTAACCCCCTCGCCGTATTCGGCGGCGGTACCGGCGCAGCAACCCAGAAGGGTATGTGTAGCTCGGTTGCATCCTTAGCACTTGGTAAGAACAATGAGGTTATCCTTCTTGACCGTATCAAGGGCGAAATTCAGATTTACAAGATAACCGAATATGGTAAGCTCCTCCTTGAGGCACAAAAGCTCACCATCAAGGGCGCATATCTTGAGGCAAGACCCCTTTGGGATCAGGTTCTCAAGTTCGACCGTAACTGCCAGCTCGCTTATCGCGGACTTGCAAAGGCAGCCCTTATCGAAAAGGATTATCAGCTCGCTTGCGATTATGCAAAGATTGGTCTTGACCAGGATACCTATGCCAGCGCATTTGAGTATGTTCGAACCGATATGCTAACCGAGAACTTCACAGGCGTATTTATCGTTCTCATCGTTCTCGTTGCAGGCCTTGGCGCGCTCGTTATTGTTGCTCGCAAGAAGCAGATCAAGCTTATCCGCAACAAGCAGGTAATATACATGTTCCAGAGCATACTCCATCCCTTCCAGATCTTCAACAAGATCCGTTATGAGGGCGAGGGCTCGATGCTCTTGGCATCTATCATACTTGTATTCTTCTATATAGGTAACTTTATCGAGAGTGTATACAGCGGCTTCATGTATCACATTTTCGACAAAACAACCTTTAACTCGCTTATCGTACTTCTCGGCAGTGTTGGACTTATACTGCTCTGGGTTGTATGTAACTGGGGTATGTCGACCCTCTTCGAAGGAAAGGGTAAAGCAAAGCACATTTACATCTGCACCTGCTACAGCCTTATTCCTTATACCGCATACCTATTCATTTATACCCTTCTTTCTAACTTCATCGTTCCCGATGAAGCCCTCGTATTAACTGTTATATATTATGTATGCTTCGGCTTAACCGCCATTATGTTCTGCATCAGTATCATGACAGTTCATGAATTCGGATTCGGAAAGTTTATTGGTATAACCATTATTTCTGTTGGCGCAATGTTGGTTGTAATATTCATCATTTTCATGATTGGTATTCTTGCTCAGCAGTTTGGTTCATTCTTCACAACCATCTACAACGAAGTCAAATATAGATAACCGGAGGCAAAGAAATGAAAAAGTCAATCATAAAGACTATCAGTCTTATATGTTGCTTATGCTTAATGCTAAGCGTTCTTTCTGCCTGCGGTGAATCCAAAGCCGAGAAAGACAAGAAAGTTTATCTTGAAGGCTATGCAACAAATGTTGAGTCGGGCGAGGGTATCGCCGAAAACGACAAATTCCGTCTCGATTGGGACTCTGAGATCGCTAATGTAACCATAACCGATAAACAAACCGGCTATGTTTACTCCCAGATGCCTCTCGATTTCGCAAAGGAAAACCGCGATGCTATCAAAATGACAGTTCGCAGCTATTCCGCACCTGAACTTGATGAAAATGGCGAGGAAATCGAGCAGACCTACGAGGCCGAAACCATCCTTCCCGACCTTTATTCTCCGATCTTTATCCGCTTTATCCCCGGCGGCGGTAACGCTAAAAAGGAAACCATCTATGCAAATGTAGGTGTATTCCTCCAGGGCCGCGTTGGCAGCGAAAAGATCGAAAATGGTATTCGTATTACCTACTATTATGATAAGTATAGAATCGCAGTTCCTGTTGACTATACTATCTCCGACGAAGGCTTTAAAATGTCGGTTGTTCCTACCGAGATCTTCGAGTGCGGCAATTTCCGCATCGTTGAGGTAGGTCTCTCGCCCATGATGGCATCCCTTTCGAACGATGCCGAGAATTATGTTGTTGTTCCCTCGGGAAGCGGCGGCGTAATGTATACCGATAACCGTGGTGATGGAACTCCCAGAACCTTTACCGGCGAAATCTATGGCGATGACCCCGCAATCGAGCTTTATCAGAAGCTTTCCAATACCGAGGATATCCGACTTCCCGTATTCGGAACCGTTGAAGGCGACCGCGCAGTTTGCGGTATTGTTGAGAGCGGTGCCGAAAAGTGCATCATTAATGCACAGGTTGGTAACGCCTCGCTCGACCGTTCTTCCGCTTATGTTGTTTGCAAGGTTCGTGGTGTAAACCAGAGCATCGCTGTTCTTGAACTTGGCAGAATCCGTTTCTACCAGTATGCAAGCGACTTTATCGTTTCGGATGAACCCATTACCGTTGCTTACCATGTTCTTGGAAAAGATGATGCAAGCTATACCGGTATCGCAAATTACTATAGCAACTGGCTCGTTAAGAATAAGGGAATGAGCACCTCGGCAGAGGGCAGCCTCCTTTATACTCAGCTTGTTGGTGGCTTCCTAAACAACGAGCTCATGCTCGGTCTTCCGTATCAAGAGGTTCAGAACCTCACAACCTATGATGAAGCAACCGCAATCGCCGAAAAGCTCAACACTGCAGCCGATGGCAGCCTTGTTCTAAACATGGTAGGCTTTGGTAACTCGGGTATAAGCTATGGCGAGGTTGGCGGCGGATTCACCCTAACCGAAACCTCGGGTGGTAAGGATTCGCTCAAGTCCTTCATCGCAAAGGCAAAGGCACTCGAAATTGATACATACTTCAACTTCGATATCGTTCGCTTCACCGAAACCGGCTCCGGTCTTGGAAATACCGCTGTAACCGCAAACAGCGCGGCTGCAAAGCAGTATAAATACAACCTAAGCACCAAGATTCGCGACCTCGATAGCTATCACTTCCTCCTCCAGAGAGGTGAGCTTGGCAGCGCCGCCAATAAGGCTTTAGGCGTTGTTAAGGGTTATGGAATCGATGGCATCGCATTCGATACCTTGGGCTCGGTTGCATATTCCGACTATTATAGTGATGATTATCACAATAAAGAGGGCATGGGCGCTCAGGTAAGCGAAATCATTAGCGGAATTAAAGAGGGCGGCAAAAACATCCTTACCAATACCGCAAACGATTATGCAGCAGTAGTTTCTACCGTTATTTTAGATGTTCCAACCAATTCCAACATGGATATCACCATTGATAAGGACATCCCGTTCTATCAGATCGTATTCAAGGGATATGTTGACTTCGCAAACGATAGCATCAATACTGCAGCCAACTACAGAACCCAGTTCTTACATGCAATGGAAACCGGAAGCGGACTTTCTTTTGCTCTTACCGCAAGATACTCGGCTGATACCGTTTTAATGGGTCAATCGATATTCTATGCAACCGTATTCGATGATAATATTGGTCTTATCGAGTCGATGCTCGCAGAGTCGAAGGCATACTTAAATGCTGTTAAGTCTGCAAAGATCGTTGATCACGAATATGTATCCGCAACACTTACAAAAACCGTTTTCGATAACGGCGTAACTACTTATGTAAACTTTGGCGATAACGAAGTAACCGTTGGCAAGGTAAAGGTTCCCGCAAATGGTTTCGTTGCGTTGGGAGAGGGGGGAACAGTAATTGGCTAAGCTTCTTAAAAAGCGTCGCGTTCGTGGTATCGAGTCGAAGAAGAGCTTCTATGGCCGTATGTTCGTTCTCCCGTGGGAGATCGGTATTATCCTGTTCTTCTTAACCCCCATCATCCAGTCGATCCAATATGCTTTCCATGAGGTATGGTTCGACTCGGTAGAGGGTATCGACCTCGTTGAGTATGTGGGTTTCGGCAACTTCAAGTATGTTCTAAACGAAGATCCGAAGTTTGTTGACCACTTTACAACCTCGATTTCGAACTTCACCTATTCGCTTCCGATTATCGTTATAGTAAGTCTTATCTTTGCTGTTATCCTTAATCAGAAGTTCAAGGGCAGAGTTTTATTCCGCTCGCTCTACTTCCTACCCGTTATTATCGCAACCGGCGTTGTTATGGATTTCTTAACAAGCTCCCTCGGTAATAACTTACCCCCCGTTATTCAGTTAACAACCGATGCTTCCAATGCTTATGTTAGCGGCGGTGTTAACTTCGAAGAGGTTCTTTCTTCGCTAAATCTACCCGCCGAAATAACCGAGCTAATGGCGAAATATATCGGTATGATATTCAACCTGCTCTGGGATTGCGGCGTTCAGATCGTTCTCTTTATCGCAGGTCTTCAAACCATTCCGGAGCAGCTTTATGAGGTTTCGAAGGTTGAAGGTGCAACCTCTTGGGAAGAGTTCTGGTATATTACCTTACCGATGGTTTCCAATACCTTACTCCTCGTTATCGTTTATACCATCATCGACCTCTTAACCAAGACAAACGACCCTGTTATGAAGTACGCATACGAAGTTATGAACCGTCCCGAGTATCACTACAGCTCGGCAATGCTCTGGTATTACTTCGCGGTAATCGGAGCCATCATAGCAGTCGTGCTCTTCCTATATAATAGGATTTGCGTTAAGCGTTGGCATTAAGGAGGTGCGGCTTGTATGAAACTTCAATTTGATTCTCTCAAATCTTTTAAAATAGATGCTGCGCGCCGAAAGAAGGCAGCGCAGAAAACAGGCGGCATCATCTTTGCCCTCTTTAGAGTCTTCTTCCTTATAACCGTTGGATACATTATTATCTATCCGCTTATAAAGATGATAAGCTATTCCTTCATCGCCAGCTCGGACCTTTATGACCCGAGTATCGTTTGGGTTCCGAAACACTTAGTTTTCGATAACTTCTCGGCGGCGCTTGAAGCAATGGATTATTTCAAGGCCCTTTGGAATACCGTTTATAAATGCGTATTCTCGGCTCTTCTCGAGGTTGCATCTTGCTCCCTCGTTGCCTATGGTCTTGCAAGATTCAAGTTCAAAGAGAATGGCTTCCTTTTCGCCATCGTTCTTTTAACAACCATCGTTCCTGCTCAGGTTTATATCATCCCCTCGTTCATGAACCTTCGTTTCTTCGAACTCGGCGGAGTTATTCCTTGGCTAAACGAGAACATCCTCGGACATATCGGAGTTGAAATCCCCCATAACCTTATCAACTCGCCCTTCGCATTCTATCTACCTGCGTTGTTCGGTGTTGGTATCCGTTCCGGTCTTTTCATCTTCATCTATCGTCAGTTCTTCCTCGGTCTCCCGAAGGAACTCGAAGAGGCTTCTTGGATCGATGGTGCTGGTCCCTTAAAGACCTTCATGCGCGTTGTTATCCCGTCTTCCGGCGTTGTTTTCTTAACCGTTACCATCTTCGCAATAATTTGGTACTGGAACGACTACTTCCAGTCGGTTATGTTCTTCAAGGAGGACTATCCGTTGGCGGTTGCCCTCGATACAATGCAGGGTATCCTCGGCGGAATGGGCTATCAATACGAGCGAGCAACAGGACCGATTATGGCGGGCTGCTTGCTGTTCATAGGACCGATGCTACTAATGTATGCTGTTCTGCAGAAGCAGTTTATCGCAAGTATCGACCGCGTTGGTATCGTTGGTTAACAGAAAAAATAAAAGACCGTATGCCGTTTGGCATGCGGTCTTTTTGCATTTGTGTAAATATCATATTTTTCTAAAAAATATAGCTTTAATTTTTATATAAAATTATTGCAATTATGTAAAAATTATTGTA
>JAZOXC010000005.1:0-9826 GCA_045659535.1 Acutalibacteraceae bacterium | reverse complement strand
GGTCGAGAACAACCTTTTCCTGCGAAGAAATTTGTTTAAAAAGAATTCTGTCCATAATATCCTCCCAAAAGGAATAATTTTACCCCTATATTATCGCATAATTTTACCATAAAATCAATAATAAAAAGGAAAAACACCCGTGAAAATCACGGGTGTTTCTAAAAGACATATTAAACTTAAATTACTTAAGCTCAACCTTAGCGCCAACTTCTTCGAGCTTAGCCTTGATAGCTTCAGCGTCTTCCTTAGAAGCAGCTTCCTTAAGGGTCTTGGGAGCGCCGTCAACAACAGCCTTTGCATCAGCAAGTCCAAGACCGGTGATCTCGCGAACAACCTTAATAACCTTAATCTTCTCTGCGCCTGCCTCAGCGAGAACAACGTCAAACTCAGTCTTCTCAGCAGCAGCGGCTGCGCCACCCTCAACGGGAGCTGCAACTGCAACAGCAGCAGCGGCGGATACGCCGAACTCTTCTTCAACAGCTTTTACAAGCTCAGAAAGCTCAAGAACGGTAAGGGTCTTGAGTTCTTCAACAATAGCGGTAACTTTCTCAGATGCCATTTTATTTTCCTCCAAAATTAAATAAATTTTCTTTTTTGTTTTTTGCGACTATTCAGCAGGATTGTTATCCTTATCTACGATAGCCTGAACTGCACGTGCAAATGCAGCGATCGGAGCCTGGAAGGCGCCGAGAACAGTTGCGAGAAGAACCTCTCTCGAGGGAAGCTTTGCAAGGCTCTCAACAGTAGCGGTATCAACAACCGAACCATCAAGGAAACCACACTTGATCGAGAAATTCTCGTGAGCGTCAGCAAACTTCTTTAAAATTCTTGCAGCTGCAGTGTAATCGTCGGTGCTGATTGCGATAGCGGTGGTGCCCTCTAAAACGGACTTCATCTCACCGAGACCTGCCTCATCAGCAGCGCGGCCGAGAAGGGTATTCTTAACTACGAAGTAGTGAACGCCGGCTTCACGGAGCTCCTTACGGAGAGCGGTATCATCAGCAACGCTGGTGCCCTTGTAGTCAACTACAACACCTGCGCAAGCGCCTTTGAGCTCTTCAGTAAGTTCAGCAACGATTTGTTTCTTTTGCTCTAAAACCTTTTCGCTTGGCAAATCGAATTCACCTCCAAAAAATTTAGTGTGCAGACACTAAAAAGCGCCCGTCTGAAAGACAGACGGGCACGAAACCATAAAAGATTACGCTTGCCATCCTCGGTAGGATTTACAGCTTTCGCTACCTACTGTCTTTAGATCTGCAACACGGATATATTACCACAGTAAACTGTGATTGTCAAGCATTAAAATTAAGCACCAAACTTGTTGGGGTTTAATTTAATTCCGGGGCCCATTGTAGTAGCAACGGTGCAGGACTTAATGTACTGACCCTTGGTAGCAGCGGGCTTAGCCTTTACAATTGCACCCATGAGGGTATCAAGGTTCTCTTTTAACTTCTCAGTGCCAAAGGAAACCTTGCCGATGGGGCAGTGGATGATGTTGGTCTTGTCAAGACGGTACTCAATCTTACCTGCCTTTGCCTCGGTAACAGCCTTGGCAACATCAGGGGTAACGGTTCCGGCCTTCGGAGTGGGCATAAGACCACGGGGTCCTAAAACCTTACCGAGACGACCAACGAGGCCCATCATATCGGGCGATGCGATAACAACATCGAAATCAAGCCAGCCTTCGTTCTGAATCTTGGCAACAACTTCTTCTGCGCCAACGAAATCAGAGCCAGCCTCTTCAGCAGCCTTTGCGTTGTCGCCCTTGGTAATAACAAGGGTACGAACCTTCTTACCGGTTCCGTTCGGAAGAACTACAGCGCCTCTAACCTGCTGGTCAGCATGACGAGAGTCAACGCCGAGGCGAACATGGATTTCAACTGTTTCATCAAACTTAGCAGTGCCGGTCTTAACGGCAATGTCTAAAGCTTCGTCTATATCGTAAAACTTGCCGGATTCAACAAGCTTTACACTGTCATTATACTTTTTACCGTGTTTCATATTAGTAAAACCTCCCAAAAGTGGTAAAATCGGAATTTTCCTCCCACGGGGGAGTATTAGTCAACTACTTCGATTCCCATGCTGCGTGCAGTTCCGGCAACCATGCTCATGGCGGCCTCAACCGATGCTGCATTTAAATCGGGCATTTTCTGTTCAGCGATTTTTCTGACCTGATCGCTTGTGATCTTGGCAACCTTAGTTTTGTTCGGAACGCCAGAACCACTCTCAATTCCGCAAGCCTTCTTAATAAGAACAGCTGCGGGAGGAGTCTTGGTGATGAAGCTGAAAGAACGGTCAGCATAAACGGTAATAACAACCGGAATGATAAGACCTACATCGTTCTTTGTGCGTACATTAAACTCCTTGGTGAAAGACATAATGTTAACACCGTACTGACCGAGCGCAGGACCTACCGGGGGAGCCGGAGTGGCTTTACCTGCGGGTATCTGTAACTTAATGTAACCTGTAATTTTCTGAGCCATTGTTTGCACCTCCAAAATTCGTGGTAGCGGCATCAAAGATGCCTTACGAAGTGAACTCTATCACTTCTCCCACCGTGGCACTTTAAAAAATTAGTGCCGGCGGCAACAAAGCCGCGTTGATTGATAAAAAATGTTTACTTGTCCAGAGCAATCTGGTCAAGTTCGAACTGTGCGGGTGTTTCTCTTCCGAACATCGAAATAAGAACGCGAACATCATTCGCAGGAACATCAACTTCCTCAACCACACCAGTGAAGCCCTCGAGCGGACCGCTGATAATCTTAACATTATCGCCGGGCTTGTAGGGAACCTCAACAGAGTGCTTCTCAACACCGAGAGATTCAACCTCCGCATCAGTGAGGGGAACCGGCCTTGAAGCCGGACCAACGAAACCGGTAACGCCGCGAGTATTGCGAACAACAAACCAGCTTTCATCGGTAACAATCATTTTAATAAGCACATATCCGGGGAAAATCTTGCGCTCATATTCTTTAACAGAACCATCATCCTTAACCTCTTTAACAGTTTCGGTAGGGATTTTGATATCTAAGATAAAGTCCTGAAGCTTGCGATTTTCTGCTATGGTTTCAAGGTCTTTAGCAACCTTGTTTTCATAACCCGAATAGGTATGAATTACATACCATCTTGCATCGTTATAATCTGCCATTTAGAAACCCCCTGATTTCTGGGATTATGCTCCTAAAAGAAGATCGAGAAGATTGGCAAGACCCCAGTCAAGAGCCCAGATAAAAGCACCAATGATAGCGCAGATAACGAGCACTACAAAGGTATTCTTAACTACGAACTTGAGGTTGGGCCAAGCAATTTTCTTGACTTCACTCTTATAATCTCTGAAGAAAGCGATAATTCTGCGGGGAATGGTAAGCTTCTTAGTACCTGCAACCGCGAGTTTATCGGATATCAGAAGATAAGCAATGCCGAAAGCAGTAGCGGCGAAGAGAAGAGCGGTGATAACAAGAACACTGGATTCATAGTTAACACTTAAAACTTTTCCGAATCCGCCAACCGGATTGGTTCTGTAATCGACATACTTGTAGCTGCTTCCTAAAGAAACGACCAGCATGTAAACAGCGGAGATGAAAGTTGCAGCCGGAGCAGCAAACTTCATAGCCTTAAACTTAAAGGTAAGAGCGCTGAATACTGTGCCCAAGATAGCAATGATAAGACAAAGCCAAATGTGGGCAGACTGAGCCATCTTAACGCCGGAAGCTAATTCCGCACTACCACCAAAAGCGAGCTGAGCACCCGAAAGGATGGACTTGCCTACTGTACCGGTGATGGTTGCGAAATTTCCAACAAAGAAGAGAGCGAGAGCGGCAACGCCGGAAACGATAGCAAAGATTTGACAGATTTTATTAATAACTTTCATTCTGCCAACCTCCTACTTTGTTTCCTTGTGGACGGTGTGCTTCTTGCAGAACCTGCAATACTTGTTCATTTCAAGTCTATCAGGATCATTCTTCTTGTTTTTCATTGTGTTGTAGTTGCGCTGTTTGCATTCAGTGCAAGCTAAAGTGATTTTAACTCTCATGACGGCACCTCCCGTTTTACGGAAATATTTTCTGCTTTTGGAAAACCAAAAGTAAATTTGAGCCTCCCTCAATCAGTTCGCTCGACACCGTCCCGCAAGCGGGTGAGAAGCATCGCATCGATGCGAAACTATGAAAAGGAATCTTATGCAAAAAAAAAGACCCTTGCAGAGGTATTGTTATCATAACACATCCCCTGTCAAGAGTCAAGTATTTTTTATTATTTGTGATAAGTGCCTCCACCGAGGATCATAAATGCGCGATAGATCTGTTCAAGAAGCATAATTCTTGCAAGCTTGTGCGGAAATGTCATGGGCGACATCGACATTCTCTCATCGGCGCGCTTTTTAACCTCATCCGAAAGTCCATAAGACCCACCTATTATATATATACGATGTCCCGCTCCCGCAGAAGCCTCGCGGTCGATCTTGCGGGCAAGTGCTTCGCTGTCCTCCATTTTGCCCTCAATGCAGAGCGCCGAAACCGATGCATCGCTCGGAATCTTTTGGAGTATTCTTTTGCCCTCTGCTAAAACGGCAGCTTCAATCTCCTTGTCGCTCGGCTTGTCAGAAAGCTTTTCGGGCTCAATCTCAATGATATTCAGCTTGCAAAAGCGGGTAAGCCGCTTTTCATATTCCTCGCTGGCAGCAAGAAAATATTTTTCTTTAAGCTTGCCAACAGCAATAATGGTTATCTTTATCATAATATAAACATCTTTCCGCCATTTATCGGCGCAACATATAATATATAATCGAGTTCTTCCCTAAATCCCGCCTCGGTCAGCGCTGCACGAGCCGAGGAAATCGCGAGCGCGGGCAGATTGTTTTGTGCGCTCAGGTGGGCGAGAACAATTCTTGTTGTTCCGCCTTTAACGAGACAGGGAAGTAGCGAAGAGCATTGACCATTGGATAAATGACCGCATTCGCCGAGTATTCGGTCCTTAAGCGGAGGCGGATAATTTGGATTGCGCTTTAGCATATTTATATCGTGGTTGGATTCGAGCATAACAAGATCGCATCCGATAAGCTGCTGCCGTATTTCATCGCTTATGCATCCAAGGTCGGTGCAAACTGCTATGCGGCGCTCATCGGGAAGTGTGAAGGAATATCCGCGCGAGCCCTCGCAGTCATGACTTGTGCAAAACGAATTAACCTTAATGCCGCAAATATCTATCTCGCTGTCGGCAATAATCGCCTGCCCATCTTCGGGGAGAATATCATGCTCTTTTAAATATGTAATAGTTTCGCTGCTGGCGATAACGGGTATGGATAATTTTTTGATTAGGGTTTTAAGTCCGCCTATGTGGTCGCCGTGTGTATGCGTAACGGCAACCGCCTTAATGCTCGAGGGATCAATATCGCGGTCGTCAAGCGCGTTTAAAATGCTGCGGCATGAAACACCCGCATCAACCAATATGGCGGCATCCGAATTGCCTAAATATATGCAGTTTCCGCTGCTCGAGCTAAAAAGCGGGCAAAAGCGCGCCATATAATCCCTCCTTTAAGGTTTAAAAAAGAGGAATACATCTTCGTATCCCTCTTTTTATTATAATGCTTGTTTAATGGTCGAAGGCTCGTTGATGGTAACGCGCTTGATATTAGCGCCGAGTCCCGATAGCTTTTCAACCAAATCCTCATATCCGCGGTCGATAAGCTCGATGTTTTCAATTTCGGTGGTTCCGTTGGCTATAAGACCCGCAATAACCATTGCTGCGCCTGCGCGAAGGTCGTTTGCAAAAACGGGAGCACTCTTTAGGGTTTCAACACCGGTAACAACCGCAACCTTACCATCAACCTGAATGTTGGCATTCATCATCGAGAGCTGCTCAACATATCTAAAGCGGTTATCCCAAACTCCCTCGGCAACAATGCTTGTACCATCGGCAACCGAAAGAACGGTTGTTATCTGCGGCTGCATATCGGTCGGGAAGCCGGGATGGGGCAGGGTAGTAATGTTGCATTTTTTGGGGCGCTTGTCCATCTTAATTCGGAGCGATTCATCAAATTCCTCGATGGTTGCACCCATCTCAATCAGCTTTGCCGAAATTGATTCAAGATGCTTGGGGGTTATGTTATCGATAATAACATCGCCTCCGGTTGCGGTAACCGCAGCCATATATGTTCCGGCCTCAATCTGGTCGGGGATAATGCTATAGGTAGTTCCGCCAAGACTCTCAACACCGCGAATTTTAATAACGCTGGTTCCGGCGCCCATGATATCAGCGCCCATAGAGTTCAAGAAGTTGGCGAGGTCAACTATATGGGGTTCGCGAGCGGCATTCTCAATAACGGTCAAACCGCGAGCCTTAACCGCTGCGAGCATAATATTAACGGTAGCACCAACCGAAACCTTATCAAGGTAAACAGGGCTTCCTATAAGGCGGGTGGCTCTTGCATCAACCATTCCGTTTTCCATAGTAACCTGAGCGCCTAAAGCCTCAAAACCCTTTATGTGAAGGTCGATGGGGCGAACACCAAAGTCGCATCCTCCGGGAGGAGCAACCCTTGCACGCTTGAATCTACCGAGCATTGCGCCAATGAAATAGCTCGAAGCGCGCATGCGCTTCGACATTTCGAAGGGTAGGGTGAAAGAGTTGATATGTGCGGAATTGATTTCAACGGTATTTTTATTAATCATACGAACATCCGCACCCAGCTCGCGCAGGATACGGATGGTAGTGAAAACATCGGAAATATTGGGCAGGTTCTCAATGCGGCAAACACCATCAGACAACAAAACTGCCGGCAGTATTGCTACTGCAGCATTTTTTGCGCCGCTGATTTTAACCAAGCCCGAAAGGCGGTTTCCGCCCGTGATTATATATTTATCCAATAAAGGCACTCTCCAAGCATTTACGCATAAATGTAGTATTGCCAAAAAGAAATCTATCAATATATATACATTATATACATATGTTGTGGTTTTGTCAAACCTTTTAAGTAAAATATGGGAAACGGTTTTGCCGTTTCCCAATAAAGGTTAGGAAAATAGTTATTTATTTAGTCGTTATAGCGGTATTCTTCCTGCTGCTTCTGCTCAGCTTTGTTTTGGTTTTTGTTATCAGCCTTGTTGTCCTTTTTGTTCTTGTTTTGCTTGTTCATTTGCTTATTATCCTGCATAAAAAATCACCCCGCTTTCGCATTTATTATCTGCAAAAAGCGGGGGAATATACTATATGGAAAACAATGCTTTGGCATTTGCCTTTGTGGTAGCGAGAACCTCCGAAACCGAAACATTTTTGATTTCGGCAATTTTTTCGGCAACCCTTATAATCATTCCCGAATGGCAGGTCTTGCCTCTATATGGTTCGGGAGCGAGATATGGCGCATCGGTCTCGAGCAACATTTTAGTTAACGGTATAGCCTCAATAACCTCGCGCGAAACACGAGCATTTTTAAAGGTCGAAACGCCGCCAACACCGATATACATACCGAGTTTTATGATTTCCTTTGCTGTTTCGGCGCTTCCCGAAAAACAATGAACAACTCCGCTCGGCTTATATTTTTTTAAGATTTCAAGGGTGTCTGCGTGGGCCTCGCGGTCATGAACAACTATTGGGAGGGAAAGCTCGTTTGCGAGCTCGATTTGAGCCTCAAACCAGCGCTTTTGCAGTTCAATTCTGCTCTTATCCCAATAGTAATCGAGCCCAATTTCGCCGATAGCAACAACGCCATCCTCCTTGCAAAGAGCTCGGAGTTCATCGGTCTTTGGTTCATAATCGGGCATATTGCCGGGATGATATCCGATAGCGCAGTAGCAAAAAGGAAAATTTTCGCGAATTTTAAAGATCTTTTTGGCCGAATCAATATCAACAGCGCTGTTGATAATCGCCTCAACACCCATCGAATTCATTCTACCCATAAGCTCGGGTAGAATCTTATCAAACCGCTCATCATCATAATGCGCGTGGGTATCGATTATGCCGCCGTTAGCAGGGTTTAAAACTTCGATTATATCCATTAGCGAACGCGAGCTCCCGGTCCGATATCATCGGCGAAAATAACCTTAATATCGTTTTCGCCTGCATCAGCAGCCAAAATCATTCCGTTGCTCTCAACTCCGCAAAGAACAGCAGGCTTTAGGTTAGAAACAACAATAACGGTTCTGCCGATGAGCTCTTCGGGCTTGTAGTAAAGGGCAATACCGGATGCAACGGTTCTCGGGGTAGCGGAACCATCATCAAGTGTTAGCTTTAAGAGCTTTTTAGCCTTTTTGATGGGCTCGCAAGCGGTAACGCGAGCAGTCTTGAGTTCAACCTTCGCAAAATCATCGATCGAGATTTCGGGAAGTGTAACAACATTTTCGGCAGCCTTTTCAGCCATCTTTTTCTTTTCTTCGGCCTCTTTTGCGAGCTCCTCTAAAACCTTTTCTGCATCGAGTCGAGCAAATAACGGGGTGGCGGCGCCAACAGTATAGGAATCAACTGCGCCGAAATCAAAGCTTTCATTGTCGCAGCCGAGCTGAGCCTTAATCGAAGCGCTGCTCTCGGGCATAACGGGCGAGAGAAGGGTTCCGAGTATGCGGATAGCATCAAGAAGGTTGTAAAGAACTGTGTTAAGGCGGGGTTTATCCTCCTCGTTCTTGGCAAGAGCCCAGGGCATGGTCTCATCGATATACTTGTTGCAGCGGCGGGCAAAATCCATAACCGCCTCAACAGCATCAGCATTGCGATAGGAATCCATCAGCTTGATGTATTTATCTGCGGTTTCCTTTGCGGCAGCGGCGAGCGATTCATCGAATTCGCCCGAAAGCGCACCCTTATTAACTGTGCCGCCAAAATACTTATTGGTCATGGCAATAGTGCGGTTAACAAGGTTGCCGAGAGTGTTTGCAAGATCGGTATTAAAGCGGGAAATAAATGCCTCGTGTGTGATGGTTCCATCCTGTGCGAAGGGCATTTCCGCGAGCAGGTAATATCTAACCGCATCGCTGCCAAAACGAGCGGCAAGCTCATCGGCATAGATAACATTTCCGCGCGATTTGCTCATCTTATCCTCGCCAACCAAAAGCCAGGGATGACCAAGAACCTTTTTGGGCAGCGGCTCGCCAAGAGCCATAAGAATAATCGGCCAATAAATGGTATGGAAACGAACAATATCCTTTCCGATAACATGCAAATCGGCGGGCCAATACTTCTTATAAGTGTCGCTGCTGCCATCGGGATCATAGCCAACGCCGGTTATATAGTTCGAAAGCGCATCGATCCAAACATAGATAACATGCTTATCATCAAACTCAACCGGAACACCCCATTTAAAGGAGGAACGCGAAACGCAAAGATCGGCAAGACCGGGCTTTAAGAAGTTGTTTATCATCTCGTTTTTGCGGGATTCGGGAGCAATGAAGTCGGGGTTCTGCTCAAAATGCTCAAGAAGTTTATCCTGATATTTCGAAAGGCGGAGGAAATAAGCCTCTTCCTTTGCATCAATAACCTCGCGACCACAGTCGGGGCATTTTCCATCAACAAGCTGCGAGGGGGTAAAGAAGGATTCGCAGGGAACGCAATATTTACCGGTGTATTCGCTCTTGTAGATATCATCCTGCTCATAAAGCTTCTTAAAGATCTTCTGAACAGCCTTTTCATGGTAATCATCGGTGGTTCTGATGAATTTATCATATGAGGTGCCGAGCGAGTTCCAAACATTCTTGATAATGCCCGAAACCTCATCAACATATTCCTTCGGGGAAATACCCTTAGCCTTAGCGCAATCCTCGATTTTCTGGCCGTGCTCATCCGAACCGGTCATGAAATAAACATCAAAGTCCATCATTCTCTTATAGCGGGCAATCATATC
>JAZOXC010000004.1:0-5816 GCA_045659535.1 Acutalibacteraceae bacterium | reverse complement strand
AGGTTAAAACGGGATTTTTGATTTTCATAAAAACACCTCTTTGAGCTTTTTAAAAAAATATAACACCTTCGCACTCCAAAATGTTATCAATTTTTTACCACTTTGGTTACGAAGGTGTTTTAATTCAAATATTATGCTAATTTCTTTTCGAGTTCTGCGCGGATTGCGGCAATAAACTCCTCGCTGTTAACAACGCGGGTCTCACCCTCTGCGAGAGCGGCGAGGTCGCCGGTCATAACTCCGCCCTCGATGGTATCGAGGCATGCGGCTTCGAGTTTATCTGCAAAATCCATAAGCTCGGTATTGGAATCGAGTTCGCCGCGCTTTTTGAGGGCTCCGGTCCAAGCAAAGATGGTTGCAATAGGGTTGGAGGAGGGCTTTTCACCCTTGAGCCAACGATAATAATGGCGGGTTACGGTTCCGTGAGCTGCTTCATATTCATAGTTGCCCTCGGGGCTTACTAAAACGCTGGTCATCATAGCGAGCGAGCCGAATGCGGTAGAAACCATATCGCTCATAACATCGCCATCATAGTTTTTGCAAACCCAAAGGAATCCACCCTCGGAGCGGATAACACGGGCAACGGCATCATCAATAAGGGTATAGAAATACTCAATTCCTGCGGCCTCGAACTTTTCCTTATATTCCTCATCATAGATGCGCTGGAAGATAAATTTGAAGGTCTGGTCATACTGCTTGGAGATGGTATCCTTGGTTGCAAACCACATATCCTGCTTGGTAGAAAGGGCATACTCGAAGCAAACGCGAGCAAAGGATTCGATAGAGGAATCCTTATTATACTGACCCTGAAGCACGCCTGCACACTCGAAATCATATACGGTTTGGCGCATTTCGGTTCCATCCTCGCCCTTGAAGAGAAGCTCGGCTTTTCCGGGACCGGGAATGCGGAATTCGGTTGCCTTATAAACATCGCCATAGGCATGACGAGCGATGGTTATCGGCTTGTTCCAGCGGCTAACATAGGGCTTTATACGGCTTGTGATGATAGGAGCGCGGAAAACGGTTCCATCCAAAATTGCGCGGATGGTTCCGTTCGGGCTCTTCCACATTTCCTTAAGCTTATATTCCTCAACGCGCTGGGCATTGGGAGTTATGGTTGCACACTTAACACCAACCTTATGCTTTTTGATGGCATTGGAGGCATCGATGGTTACCTGGTCATTGGTTTCATCGCGATAAGGCAAACCAAGGTCATAATACTCGGTATTGAGTTCAACGAAGGGGCAAAGGAGTTCATCCTTTATCATTTTCCAGAGGATTCTGGTCATTTCATCGCCATCCATCTCAACGATGGGGTTTAGCATCTTAATCTTATCCATTTTTAAACTCCTTTTTATTTATTATGCTCGGCATACCAGTTCATGAGGCAGCCCGAAAGCAGAATTTCGCGCTCTTTTTCGGTTAATCCTGCGATATGGAGGGTTATTTCCTTGGCAACGCCATCGCTGATAACATAACCCTTAACACTTGTTTCGCCATTAATAACGGCGGTTTTGATGCCGGGAACGAATACGGTATCGAAGGGCTTATAATCGAAATCAACACCCTCATCAATTGTGAAGGGCATCATACCCCAGTTGATACAGTTGGAGCGATAACGCTTGGTTGCATATTCATAGCAGATATTTGCACCACCGCCCAAAACGCGCTGACAGGATGCTGCCTGCTCACGAGCAGAGCCATCACCCGGCTTGTTTGCGAACACAGCGGAGGCTATGGTTGTTTCGGAAAGTATATTCTCGGAGAATCCTGCAGCCTTGATAGCTTCTACTGTTTTTGCATCAAAGTTTCCTGCTGCGCGGTTCTGCTCTTCTGCGCGGATTTCGGCAGTTCTCGCAACATAATCGGGATCGCGGCGGGAAAGAGCAAAGGTTGCAAGCTTGAGAGGATTGGAACGGTAGGATGAGGTCTCGCCCGAGGGGATAAGCTCATCGGTAGTGGTTACGGGGTCGTGAATTACGCTGGCAAGGCGGAGCATAAGATTCTCGGAAAGGGCAGGAATTTTGGGCCATTCGGTTATGTTCGGACCAAAGCGGAGCTCTGCGCTCTCATCAGCCTTACCAAAGCCAAAGTAAACGCGCTTCTCATAGGGAGCGGCATCGAAGGATAACGGCTTCTCCTCGGGAGCGGTATATTCGATATCGGTTGCAGCGGTTAAAACGCCACCGTTTGCTGCGGTTGCGGCTATGCTGCGGGCATCCATGAGCATAACAGCCGAAAGCTGACCATCGCCGGGACGAGAGCCCTCGCGGTTGGGGAAGTTTCGGGTTGTATGGCGGATGGAAAGACCATTATTCGAGGGAACATCACCCGCACCGAAGCAGGGACCGCAGAAGCAGGGCTTGAAGAGCGCGCCGCACTCGAGTAGCTGCTGCTGGATGCCATCCTTAATAAGGCGGAGGTTAACGGGAACCGAGGGCGGATAAACGGATAACGAGAAATATCCGTTTCCAACCGAGCGGTCGCGCATGATTGCGGCAGCCTCGGCGATATTATCATACATACCGCCTGCGCAGCCTGCGATAACACCCTGATCGATCATGATTTTACCATCTTTAACCTTATCGGTTAAGGAGAGGTGAACCTTTCCGCCAAACTGCTCCTCTGCGCGAAGCTCGGCCTCGCGGAGAAGATCGGCTCCGCCCGCTATAAGCTCGCGAACGGTATATGCCTCGGAAGGATGGAACGGAAGAGCCGCCATACACTCAACTGTGCTAAGGTCGATCTCGATAACGCTATCATAATATGCGCCATCATCGGGAGCAAGCTCCTTATATTCATCGGGGCGACCATGAACGGTTAGGTATTCACAAACCTTTTCATCGGTTGTCCAGATAGAGGAGAGACATGCGGTTTCGGTTGTCATAACATCGATGCCGATGCGATAGTCCATCGGAAGATTTTTAACTCCGGGACCTACGAACTCGAGCACCTTGTTCTTAACAAAGCCGTTTTTATAGGTTGCTCCGCAAAGAGCGATTGCAACGTCATGCGGTCCAACACCCTGACGCGGTTTTCCGGTTAGGTAAACGAGAACAACCTCGGGAGCGGCAACATCATATGTATTCGAAAGCAGCTGCTTAACGATTTCGGGACCACCCTCGCCAACGCCCATAGTTCCGAGGGCGCCATAGCGGGTATGGCTATCCGAACCTAAGATCATCTTGCCGCAGCCGCTCATCATCTCGCGGGCATACTGATGGAGAACAGCCTGGTTTGCAGGAACATAGATGCCGCCGTATTTCTTTGCGGCCGAGAGACCGAAAACATGGTCATCCTCGTTTATGGTTCCGCCAACGGCACAAAGGCTGTTGTGGCAGTTGGTCATAACATACGGCACGGGGAATTCGCGGAGTCCGCTTCCTCTTGCGGTTTGGATGATTCCAACATAGGTTATATCATGGGATATAAGGCTATCAAACTTAATGCGCATCAGCGACTCATCGGTAGATGAGTTATGCGCGTTCATAACCTTATATGCTAAAGTTTTATTGCGGGCTACACGAGGATTTTCGATATTCTCGGCTGCTACGGGGCGACCATCCTTTAGGATATGACCACCTTTTTTAAGAGTTATCATTTGGGTTCATCTCTCATTCGAAAAATATTTTTACACATTACTATAACATATTTCGGCGCGAAATTAAAGTATTTTTATTAAAAGTGCAACTTTTTTCTTATTAAAATTATAATTTTATTAGTAGTAGGTGCAGAATTTTCTTTTTTTCTTGCCATTTTCGGCATTATAATATATAATTAGTTTTTAAGATAGAAAACCGAGAAGGTGAAAAAATGAACAAAGATATGATTACTCCCGAAAACGCTGTAGAAGAATTCAAGAAACTCAGCAACGGAATTAAAGAGGTTTACACCGTTGACCAGGGTCTTAATACCAAGCGTGGTCTCCGCAACGATGACGGAACAGGTGTGCTCCTTGGCGTTACCGATATTGGTAGCGTTATGGGTTATTATTTAGAGGATGGCGAGCGCGTTCCTACCGAGGGTAAGCTTTATTACCGCGGTATCAATGTTTACGATATAATCAAGGAACACAGAGAGAAAGGAACCTTCGGCTACGAAGAGGTTGCATTCCTTCTTCTCTTTGGAAAGCTTCCCTCTAAAGAGGAATTCAAGCAGTTTAATGCTCTCCTTGCCAAAAACCGCAAGCTTCCCGACAGCTTCACAGAGGATGTTTTGCTCCGTGCTCCCTCGCGCAATATTATGAACCAGCTCTCGCGCGGAATCGAGGCTTTATATTCCTATGATGAAATTGACGATGATACCTCACCCGAGAATCTTCTTCGCCAGTCGATAGAGCTTATTGCCCGCTTCCCCTCGATTGTTGCCAATGCTTATGCTGTTAAGCGCCATCGTTTTTATGGCAAATCGCTTTACATACATAACCCGAAGGTAGGTCTTTCGCTTTCGGAAAACTTCCTTAGAATGGTTCGCCCCGATAAGACCTATACCGATGAAGAGGCAAAGCTTCTTGACATAATGCTCATCCTCCATGCAGAGCATGGCGGCGGAAACAACTCGGCATTCGTTTGCCGCGCTGTTTCTTCGAGCGGAACCGATACCTATAGTGCTATTTCGGCAGCGGTTAACTCTCTTAAGGGCCCGCTCCACGGCGGTGCAAACGCCAAGGTTAGAGAAATGATCAGCTTCATAAAAACCGAGCTCCCCGACTATTCGGATGAGGCCAAGCTTCGCGATTATTTAAGCAAACTGCTTGATGGAACCGCAGGCGACCGCTCGGGTAAGATTTATGGACTTGGTCATGCCGTTTATACCATGTCGGATCCCCGCGCAGTTGCAATTCGCGAATCGGCAGCTGCTCTTGCCGAAAAGCATGGTCGCCTTGATGAGCTTCACCTGCTTGAGAACATCGAGAGAATGGGTAAAGAGCTTATCATGGAGCGCAAGAAGATGTCTGTTCCGATCTGCGCTAATATCGACCTTTATTCCGGTTTTGTTTATGATATGCTCGGCATCCCCGAGGATCTTTATACTCCCCTCTTTGCCATCGCCCGTGTTACCGGCTGGTGTGCCCACAGAATGGAGGAGATTATCTCCTGCCGCCGCATTATGCGCCCCGCCTACAAGGCCGCTATCAAAAAGGTGCCCTATACCCCTATTGACGAACGCTAAAACCGAAACCTCTCTGAGAAATCAGAGAGGTTTTTTGTATCGTTTTGTGCATATAATACCCTTTTGTGTATTTACATTTGGTGATGTATCAATTATACTGATATCAAATCCATATTGGAGGTTTTTTATGAGTAATCTAAAGATTAAAAATACAAAGCCCGTTCAAGTTGATTTCTGGGGAAACGGCGCCATTTACCATGGATATGCAGGTATGCCCGATGAATGTGGCAGAGTTTATACCGATGAGCAATGCATCGAAGAGGCAAGAAGAATTAAGAATATGCGCCTCAAGATTGCCCGCACCTTCTATGGCTGGTGGGCATGGGATGAAAAGACCAACACCTGGGATTGGGAAAACGATACCATGAAGGCCTTCTATCGCTGGCTCGAACGCATGAAGGATGCAGGTGTTACTGTTGCTCTTAATATGGGTTGGTGTATGCCCGGCGATATAAATTCCTCGAGTTGGAACGGCAAGAGCCCCTTCACCGTAGAGGGCGACTGGGAAGCAAGCCTTGAAAACTATGGCAACTTCGCAAGCGAAACCGTTTATCAGCTCGTTGAAAAGCGCGGATTTGATAATGTTAAGATTTTTGTTCTCTTTACCGAGCCGCAGCGCCACAGCGGAAAACCCAACAACCCGG
>JAZOXC010000003.1:0-4178 GCA_045659535.1 Acutalibacteraceae bacterium | reverse complement strand
ACTTCAAACTTTATAGTTCAATAAAAATAAAAAGGGAGCGGCACAAAACCGCTCCCGATTTTTATGTATTATAAACCTAATAACTGTTTTTTCTTTTGGTCGAATTCCTCTTGGGTTATAACACCGCTATCGAGCAGTTCTTTGAATTTTTTCAATTCATCAGCGTTTGACAATTGCGCTGTTTCAGCTCTCAAGTTCTGCTTTTCTTTCAGTTGTTCGAATTCACTCTCTGTAAGTCGAATAATATTTTTGGAGCGACACTTGGGACATGAATAATAATCTATTATGCCATCGAGCTTATTTTGTGCTCCTTGTGAATTCATTGTTGAAAGAATGTAATTTCCTGACATTCCTGCTGCTACAGCTCCAACAAGTGACCCCTTAGCCTCTTTAATTTTTTGACTGTTTTTATTTAAGTCTTTATCGGTAAAATGATATACATGGTCACAGTCCAAACAATGCATTATATGGTGGGTTTCATTTATAAATCTATTAGAATCTTCATCATAGATTATGACTTCGCCAGTATAAGTGGATTTTGCTTTTTGCTTTTTAGCAAAACGAACTGCAGATTTCAGTTCAAATGAGCGCTTTTCGTTATCTCCATATCTGATTTTTTTAATGCCTTCGCCCTCATAGAATGAGATTTCTAATAGCACTTTAAACATAATTTCAATATTTGAAATATGCTTGTAAGGTATAAATGCATGATATATTGTGCCCCTAGTAGATGAGGATTTATCTCTTTCTTTTTTGTATGTTATTCCATTTTCATCAAAAAGAATGACTGTATTTGTTATTGTGTCATGAAACTCTTTTTTTAATTTTTTCATCTAAAAAAATCCTTCTATCTAACAAAATGTGTTCAACCGAAGTCACACACACCGAAAAACGCATGTCTCCAAGTCGCTACCACACAACAATTTCCACAAACATTAAAGCATGCAAAAATAGAGCCTGCATTTTTACCGAAAGATAAAAATACACACTTTAATGATTGTGAAGATATTGAATTGTTGTGTGGTGCATTTATTATACCACTCGTTTAGTTAAATATCAATTGTTTATTAAAAAAAGCCTCCCTTGTATAAAGGGAGGCTTTTTGCTAAACAGATATTTTATTCGTAATCAACAACATCAACCCAAGAAAGGAGGAATTCGCGCTCTTTTTCATTGCCTTTAACCGACTGCGAAGCGGCAACGATGGGCATCCATTTCTGAACATACTGCTTTGCAGTATCGCTTTTAAGGCAGAAGAGGTTTAGATATTTATCGGCAACCTCTCTATTGCCTGCGAGACAGAAAAGAAGATAGGTTCTGGCAACATCGGCCGAAGCATTACCCTGGGTTGCATGAGCCCAGTCGATAATATAGGCGGTGCCATCTTCCTTAACGATGATATTCGAGGGGTCAAAGTCGCCGTGGCAAACCTTGATATGCTTGGGCATACCCTCAAGGCGGGTATGAAGCTCATAGCGGGTGGTTGCATCAAGTTCGGTCGAGGAAATTTTGTTGTTCATCTTGTCCTTGAGCTTGTTGAGATGGAGGCTTCTCTTGGAATGAACCTCGAGCTGGAGGTCAACCAAAAGCTCAAGATATTCATCCATCTTGTCGGGGTTTTCCTGCATTAGCTCTGCAAGGGTTTTGCCCTCAACATACTCTAAAACGATAGCCCATTTACCATCAACCATGGTAACCTCAAAAATCTTGGGGATGTTAAGACCTGTCTCCTCGATTCTTGCCTGATTGAGCGCCTCGTTTAAAACATCGGCCTTGGAATAATCCTCATTAAAAACCTTAATGCACTTATCGCCATCGCGATATAAAATCTTGTTGCTTCTAACTGCAATGATATTATCAAGTTTCATTTCGATTTCCTCCCTATATTATGCCTTTTTTCCAAACTGGGCAGCGGTGGGCTTATCGTTCTCAACAAAATGCTTGCCATAGTAGGCGTTGAGGTACATCTGCTTGATTTCGCTCATTAAGGGGTAGCGCGGGTTTGCGCCGGTGCACTGGTCATCGAATGCCTGCTCTACCATATCGTCAAGGCGGGCAAGGAAGTCGGCCTCGTCAATGCCGTAATCCTTTATGGTATCCTTAATGCCAACCTGGGCCTTGAGCTCGTTGATTGCTCCTATAAGGTTCTCGAGCTTCTCTTCATCGGTTTTGCCGCCAAGACCGAGGTGATCGGCGATTTCGGCGTAGCGAGCGAGGGTATGGGGATGGTCATACTGCGAGAAGGTTCCCATCTTGGTCGGTGCTTCGCTTGCATTAAAGCGGATAACCTCTTCGATCATAAGAGCGTTTGCAACGCCATGGGGGAGGTGATGGAAAGCACCGAGCTTGTGAGCCATCGAATGGCAGATGCCGAGGAATGCGTTAGCGAATGCCATACCTGCCATGGTAGCAGCGTTTGCCATCTTTTCGCGGGCCTCGATATCGGTCTGACCATTTTCATATGCGCGGGGGAGATACTTAAAGATGTTCTTGAGTGCCTGGAGGGCGAGACCATCGGTATAATCGGTTGCAAGCATTGCGGCATAAGCCTCAACAGCATGGGTAACGGCATCGATACCCGATGCGGCGGTGAGTCCCTTGGGAGCGCTCATATGGAAATCGGTATCGATGATTGCCATATTGGGGAGAAGCTCATAATCGGCAAGCGGATACTTAACTCCGGTCTCGCCATCGGTGATAACCGCAAAGGGAGTAACCTCCGAGCCGGTACCTGCCGAGGTGGGAACAGCAATGAAATATGCCTTTTCGCCCATTTTGGGGAAGGTGTAAACGCGCTTGCGGATATCGATAAAGCGCATTGCCATATCCATAAAGTCTGCATCGGGATGCTCATAAAGAACCCACATAATCTTAGCAGCGTCCATAGCCGAGCCACCGCCGAGAGCGATGATGGTGTCGGGCTTGAATGCGGCCATCTGTTTTGCACCATCCTGTGCATTCTTAAGTGTCGGGTCGGGCTGAACATCAAAGAAGGTAGCATGAGCGATGCCCATTTCATCAAGCTTATCGGTGATAGGCTTGGTGTAGCCATTTTCATAAAGGAAGGTATCGGTAACTATGAATGCTCTCTTGGCGCCACGAACGGTGCGAAGCTCATCTAGAGCAACAGGGAGGCAACCCTTCTTGATATAAACCTTTTCAGGAGCGCGGAACCAAAGCATGTTTTCCCTTCTTTCTGCAACAGTTTTGATGTTTAATAGGTGCTTAACACCAACATTTTCGGAAACCGAATTTCCGCCCCAAGAACCGCAACCAAGGGTTAGCGAGGGGGCGAGCTTGAAGTTATAAAGATCGCCGATGCCACCATGCGAAGAGGGGGTATTAACAACAATACGGCAGGTCTTCATGCGGGCGGCAAAGGTATTTAGCTTTTCTCTCTCGGTAACCTCGTTTAGGTATATCGAAGAGGTATGACCAAAACCGCCATCCTCAACAAGTCTTTCGGCCTTATCGAGTGCTTCCTCGAAATTCTTGGCCTTATACATGGCGAGAACAGGGGAGAGCTTTTCGTGAGCGAATTCTTCGGTTATTTCAACGCTCTCAACCTCGCCGATAAGAATTTTGGTTCCCTCGGGAACGGTAACACCAGCGAGAGCAGCAATCTTTGCGGCAGGCTGACCAACTATCTTTGCGTTAAGTGCGCCGTTGATGATAATGGTCTTGCGAACCTTTTCGATTTCATCGCCCTTTAGGAAATAGCAGCCGCGGGTTGCAAACTCGGTTTTAACTGCATCATAGATATTTTCATTAACGATAACCGACTGCTCCGAAGCGCAGATCATACCGTTATCAAAGGTTTTGGAATGAATAATCGAGTTAACAGCGAGAAGGATATCTGCGCTTTCATCGATAATAGCAGGTGTATTACCTGCGCCAACACCGAGAGCCGGCTTACCGCTCGAGTATGCAGCCTTAACCATTCCGGGACCACCGGTTGCAAGGATAATGTCGGCCTCCTTCATAACGGTATTGGTCATAACAAGAGAAGGAACGTCGATCCAGTCAATGATTCCTTCGGGTGCGCCTGCCGCTACTGCCGCTTCAAGAACGAGCTTTGCGGCTGCAATAGTTGCATTCTTTGCACGGGGGTGAGGACTGATAATAATGGCATTACGAGTCTTGAGTGCGAGCAAGCACTTGAAGATTGCGGTGGAAGT
>JAZOXC010000002.1:0-2029 GCA_045659535.1 Acutalibacteraceae bacterium | reverse complement strand
AGTCTTCACGAATAAAACAAAACTTTTGGTTACAAAACTGCTCGCACCTAAAAAATACAAATTTTTAGTGAAATAAAAGGCAAAAAGACACGGTAACGCTGTCGCGTACCGAGGCTTTTTAACACATTAGGTCGCAAAAATTTGCTTTTTTAGGCGAATTATCCCTAATCGCAGCCGCCCTTTGGTAGGGGTTTTTGTTATATAAAGAATAACTTTGTCGCGAGTGCCATAATAATCAAAAATGCGAAATTAACAAGGGTGAATAGTCCAAAATATTTCTTGGTATCCTTTGGATAAACCGAGCGAAATTCGTTAAAGGTTATAAGGCTTGCGAGCGAAGCGATAATCGTTCCCGTTCCGCCGATATTAACACCAAGCAGCAGCGAACGGTAGTCGGTAGTGAACCTTGATAGGAGTATCGCCGAGGGAACATTGCTGATAAATTGGCAGGAGCCGATGGATACAAGCAGTGTATCGGTCTGCAAAAGTCTTGATAATAACTGGTTAACCGCATCAATTCTCGCCAAATTTCCCGCAAAAATAAAGAAGAAAAAGAAGGTTCCGAGCAGCGGATAATCAACCATCAAAAGCGCATCGCGGTCAACCGCGATTAAAACGAGCGGTATCGCAATAAGACCGATATAAAAGGGAATAACCCTGAAAACAATCAAAATCGATGCCGCAAAAAGCAAAAGATATAAAACCGTTTTCGGAATATGTAGTCGGTCTTTAAAATCGCTGTCGAGTGTTAGCCTATGCGGTTTCACAAAAAAGGTTGCCAAAACCAAAAGGCTAACGGCGAGCAAAAACGGCGCGAGCATGATAGAGCAAAATTCGCCCGTAGGTATCGAGAAATATGAATATAAATATAGGTTTTGCGGGTTGCCGAAAGGCGTTAGCATTCCGCCTAAGTTTGCCGAAATATTCTGCAAAACAAAGAGGTATGCCATATATTTTTCCATTCCCGCCGCCTTTAGTGCCAGGTAGCCGAGCGGCAAAAATGTTATGAGCGCCATATCGTTTGCGATTAGCATCGACCCCAAAAAGGTGATGAAAATCAGCATGAGGAATAACCCGCGCAAATTTCCCGAAATTATGGCCAATCGCCGCGCTAAAATCGAGAAGAATCTAATATTCCGAAGCGCGCAAACAACCGCTAAGGTTAAAAATAAGCAAGCTAAGGTGTTCCAATCAAAATAGCCTGCATAAGCCTTGTCGGGAGGAACGAAAATTGCCGAAATTCCTGCCGCCAAAACGCTAACGCAAAAAACGGTGTATCGTTTTAAAAATCTAACTATAGCCATTTTAGAAAACAGTAACAGTCCAGGTGTTCTCGTATGCCATGTCGGAAGGCAGCGAAATCATATCGCTCTTGGCGCTGATTTCTTCAACTATATCCTGGCGCGAGGGAAGGCTCGACCACGGCTCGATGCAAACATAGGGAGCATCGGTTTTTGGGCGGTGCCAAATGCCTAAGTAGGGCATATCGGGGTATGTAACGGTAAGACCGCGACCGCCATCCTTATGTGCGAGTGTTACCTCGCGGCACATATTCTTAAGGATGATGGCATCATCATCAAACTTTTCGTGCGAAAGGGGAAGAACCTTGCCATTTTCGAGCGGATAAACCTCATCCTTGCCCGAAAGGAAAACGCTTTCTGTAAAACCAACTCGGTCGGGCATAGCGGCTTCCGTGAAGATAAGCGAATAATCCGAAAATTCCTTGCCGCCCTCTAGCGGAACGCAAAAGCCCGGATGACCGCCAACCGCAAAGAACATGCATTTTTCATCCTTGTTTTCAACCGAATAGGTAATATCGAGCGAGTTATCGCGAATAGCATAAACAACGCGATAAACAAAATCGAAAGGATACATTTTACGGGTCTCATCGTTCGAATGGAGAGCAAAAATCATGCAGTCATCATCCGAAAACTCAACAGAGAACTCCTGCTTTCCGGCAAAACCATGGTTGGGCATCGAATAGCGCTCACCATGATAGGTATAGCTGCCCTCTGTCAGTCTTGCAATA
>JAZOXC010000001.1:0-6030 GCA_045659535.1 Acutalibacteraceae bacterium | reverse complement strand
CGCAAAATAGCTAAAATTATCTCTTCTTCCGCCATCAAAGCAGCATCTACCGACAGTATTTCCGACTGTCTTTCAACAACACTTGTTTTTGTAACATCACTTCTCGCTTTTCTTAATATCGGAACTAACATACCGCTTGATGGTATCGCAGGTATAATAGTTGCCTGCTTTATTCTCTATTCGGGAACCATGGCTGCCAAAGAAACTATTGATCTTCTCTTGGGCTCAACCCCCGATAAAGAGTTTGTTGATGATATATATAAATTCGTTGAATCATATGAAGAAATCCTTGGTATTCACGATGTTATGGTTCATGATTATGGTCCCGGAAGACAGATTGTTTCATTCCATGCCGAGGTTTCATCCGATTGCGATATAAACCATGCTCACGAAGTTGTTGATCAGCTCGAGCGCGATATGCACGCATCCTTCAACTACATAGTTACCATTCATCTTGATCCCCTATCGGTTAGCGATGAGCATGTAAACGAGATGCGCTGCTTTGCAGAACGCTGTGTTGCTGCAGTATCTCCCGACCTTTCCATACATGATTTCAGAATCACCAAGGGAGATAATGTTACTAACTTGATTTTTGATTTGGTTGTGCCGCATGATTTTGATCTGCCGATCGAAACCGCTGTAAAACTCGTAAATGAGAAGATCAGAAGCGAAAACGAAAATTGCTATGCCGTTATTCGCGGTGAATATCCTTATGTATAAAATAAAAAAACGCCCAAAAAGGGCGTTTTTTTATTGTTCAATTATTAATTCTTTTATGGAACGGTAGAGATAATCGCCGTTTTCCAAAAGCTCGGGGCGCTTGATAGCGATACACTCACCCTTGATAACGGTATGAGTTGGGTCGTCCGCCATACGAACCTTAGTTCCGATATATTCAGAAAGGAGCTTATCAAAATCATTAATTTTAGCGCCGCCACCGGTAAGGCAAATGCCATCAACCTTAATATCGCCAACGATGTCGGGCGATGTTCTCTCAAGAACAACGCGAACCTCGTTGCAAATAGCATAGAGAGCATCGATTGTCGCCTCATAAACCTCGGTTGAAGAAATTTCGAATACCTGCGGAAGACCTGTTACAAGGTTTCTTCCCTTTGCGGTCATAGAAACCTCAAGAGGGCGGCGATATGCACAGCCAAGCTGCTTTTTAATCTCTTCGGCAGTTAAAGGACCAATTAAAATATTGTATTCCTTTTTAACGTAGCGAATTATTAATTCATCGATGTCGCGCGAAGCAAGTTTAAGCGATTCACACTCAACAATACCACCCATCGACATGGTAGCAATATCGGTACAACCGGCGCCAAAATCGACAACCATTCCGCCATGCGGCTTTGAAAAGTCCATATTCATACCAATCGCGGCAGCAACGGGACTTTCGATAACATTAACATTTCTGCCGCCTGCAGCCTCAAGCGCATTTGCAACAGTATGATGCTGAATCGGAGTAACACCTGTTGGCATTGAAACAATAACCTTTGGGCGAATAATGCGCTTGCCAAAAGCATCATTCATGTACTTAGTTATCATCGCCTCCGCAACATCCAGCGCGGCGATAATACCATGCTGTATCGGGAAGACAGTAGTTAAGCTATCGGGAGTTCTACCATAGGTTTGATATGCCTTTTCGCCAAAATGCACAGGCTCCCATGTATCGCTATCAACCGTTACAACGCTTGGAAGCTCTAAAAGAATCTTATGACCCGAAGCAATAACGGTTTTTGAAGTGCCAAGGTCTATTGCAATTTCCATTGCCATTATTATCACCACATTCCTATTTAACAGTTACATTATAATTTATCATTATCTTCTTTGCAAGCACTAATAACCGCGGTAACGCAATAAACATTCTCGGTGCCCGAAAGCATAAGTCGGCGCGAACATTCATCAAGAGTAGCACCCGTTGTTTTGATATCATCAACAAGCAAAACATTGGTATATCTGTTTTCCCGCGCAGAATAGGCTCCCTTAACATTATGAAAGCGATCTTTAGCCTTTAAAGTATGCTGTTCTTGATTTGCTTTAACCTTGGAAAGAAGAGGTCTATAAGGCAGAGATAGTTCCTTTGCAACCTCCGCTGCCAAAATAGCGGTATGGTCAAAACCACGGCTAAACCGCTTTTTGCGGGACATAGGAACAGCCGTTACCACATCGAATTCAATCTCGGGAAAGATTTCTTTGATTCGGTTTGCCATAAGCGGCGCAAAATATTTAGCTGCATCGATATTCTTAGCAATTTTAAAACTATATATTCCCTCTTTTGCAGCACCAGAATTTTCAAAAGGCGCAGCCATTCCTCGAAAATGATATGCATAGCGCTTGCACTCGCAATGCTTTTTAGGCATTCCACAGCGCTTGCAAACCTTGCCAACAATAAACTCGATTTTTAAGGCACAATCCTCGCATATTTTATCGCTATGCGGGATAACGGCTTCGCAAATAGCACATCGCCTTGGGAAAATATAATAAACCCATTCTTTGATGAAATCAAGCATCGAAAACATCCTCAATCATTTTCTTAAGTCCTGAATATCTTAAGGTTTTTCTATCGTTTTCAACCATTTGTTTAACCGTTCTTCGGTCGCCAACAATAACAATAATCCGCTTTGCGCGAGTTACCGCGGTATATAATAGATTGCGATAGGTTAGCTGACTTTGGAGACCCAAAAGCGGCAAAATAACGCAATCAAATTCAGAACCCTGGCTTTTATGAACGGTTACCGCATATGCAGGCTCTAACTGCGAAATATCGGTTCCATAATAAGCGGCAACCCTATCATCAAATCGAACATTAATCAGCTGTGAATGCAAATCGATGGATTCGACTCTGCCAATATCGCCGTTAAATACACCGCTTCCCTGCTCTCCGTTATCGCGATTCCAACAGATATCATAGTTGTTTTTAATCTGCATTACCTTATCGTTAACACGGTAATTAAAACCACCATAAGAAATACCGCAATTTGCATTTTCGGCAGGATTTATTGCCTGCTGAAGCAGTTGATTGAGCGAAACCGTACCAAGATCGAGCTTTCGCGAGGGACAAAGCACTTGAATATCATCCAAAGATGAAAAACCATAGGCCTTTGGTAATCGTTCTGTGCAAAGCGCAACTATGGTTTGTGCCGCCTTTTGCGGGGATGCACAGTCGATCATAAAGAAATCTGCATCCTTAGAATCAAGTTCGGGCATATTGCCGTTTATGATTTCATGCGCGTTATAAACAATCAGCCCCGAATCGCGCTGACGGAAAATTTTATCGAGTGTTATAGAGGGGATTCTTTCGGATTTAATAATATCATGTAAAACATTACCGGCCGAAACGCTCGGCAACTGATCAGCATCACCAACCAGAATAAGTTTTGTTCCAAGCTTTACCGCGCGAAGCAGACTTTCGAAAAGCAGAGTATCAACCATCGACATCTCATCGACTATCAAAACATCGCATTTTAGATGGTTGCGCTCGTTATAACTGAAAAATGGGCGATCACCCTCACCCCATTGAACCTCAAGAAGTCGGTGAATTGTCTTGGCATCCCTGCCGGTTAATTCAGACATTCGCTTTGCCGCACGACCTGTTGGAGCAGCAAGAACAACCTTTAAATTCTTCTGCTCGAAAAGTTCGATAATACCGTTGAGGGTTGTTGTTTTACCCGTTCCGGGTCCGCCTGTCAAAACAGTAACTCCGCCTGCGAAGGCGAGTTCAATAACCCTACGTTGCATCTTCTCATATTTGATGTGTAAGCGGTTTTCGATATAATCGATCTCTAATGAGTCGAGCGTAACACGCGAGCCATATGCGACCAAAACGGCCAATTTAGATGCAATAAACTCATCGGCAGAATAATAACTCGGCAAAAACAGAAATTCTGCATCATCAATATAATCGGATACGATTCTTTTCTCGTTTATCAGCTTGTCCGCGGCGTGATCAATCTCCTCAATATCCCGCGCGAGAAAAGCGGCCGCCAAATCGCAAACTCTCTTTCTCGGAAGACATGTATGGCCATTAGAAAGATTATGGCGCAGAATATATTCAATTCCTGCAAAAAGGCGATTTTCATTCGTTTCGGGAATACCGATACTCTCGGCAATCTCATCAACCCTCTCAAAAGGAAATCCAATTTCCTCCATACAAAGTAGATAAGGATTTTCCTTTATGCGCTCGATTGCGGTATCACCCAAATATTTATAGGTTCGGGCGGCCTCTTCGGGTGTGATTTTATATGCAGAGAGGAAAAACATAAGGTCTTGTAATGAGAACTGCTTTTTGTATTCCTCAGATATCTCGTTGGCTTTATCAAGAGAAATACCTCTAATCTCTGCAAGTCGCTCGGGAGAATCTTTTAAAATATTTAGAGTATCCTTGCCAAACTTGCTAACAAGTTTTTGCGCAGTTGCAGGACCAATTCCCTTAACGGCGCCCGAAGAAAGATAACGCAAAATCGCGGCAGTTGTTGATGGAGTTTCGCGCTCACATTTCTCGGCAGCAAATTGAGGACCATAGGACGGATGAACAACGAATTTACCGCCGAGAGTTACAACATCGCCAGCCGAAATAAAGGGAAAGTTTCCAACAGCTACAACATCTTCACCATTAACGGTTAGTTTGAAAACAGTATAGCCGTTTTGCTCGTTTTTGTATGTAATATATTCAATTCGGCCTTTTATTGTTTCAAAACCGTTTTCCAACCATCTCAACTCCTTTTCTTTATTTCGCTCCAAATCTCTTCGGGTTTGCAAAGACAAAAATCGATGTTTTCGCGTTCAAACATTTTGCAAATATCGATCGATTCATCGCAGAGATCAACATTAACACCTATAAGAACCTTGGTTCCGTCCGATCTCCAGCGAAGCTCCTCAAGTGTTGCTAAAATCTGCTCGCCCGGAAACGAATCGTTTATCACGCTAACTAAAAAATTATTTAGTTTTTGGGGGCGGAGTAAAAGCATCCATAATTTATGAAGAAGCTCACTAAGCCCCAAAATAGCAAGAAAAACAACCACCGAAAACACAAAAACCTTAAACATTTTATCACCCCATATATAGACTATGCGAATGATAAAATTTTGCTAAAAATTTTTAAAAAACAAGGCATTCACATAATAACTCGCAATTTCTGCAGTTATTTTTGCGAATGCCCGATTTTATTATTTAGCGGTATCAGTATTTCTTAGTAGTAACCTTAACCGTAACTGTCTCGCTTCCATCAACAAACTTAGTTCCGGCGGGCGGTTTTAATTCGAAATCTTTGGTTTCTTTGGGCGAAACTTCGGAATAATCGATATTTAAGGTAACCTCTGAAATATTTTCAAGCAGATCGGCAGGGCCCTTTACAGTAACCTGCTTGGTATTTACTCTGCTTAGTATTTTTTCATCGGTAATGCCTTCAGGTTTATTATCAATAATTACCTTAACAGAAACCTTCTTTTCGATATAAACAGGAACAACAACATTAACAGATTCTTTATCAGCGTTAACATGTTCGCTTATGCTAATAACATTTCCTTCAGAATCCAAATACTCAAGCTTAACATCATTATAAGTTTTAGTTTCGGTAAGTTCTGTATCAACCTTTGCAACGGCTCTAACAGACACAATTTTATTGAGTTCGGCACGAGGACCTTTAAGTTTTACAACCGAATTGTCGCTGTTATCAAAGGTGGCGGGTTCTAACATAAGACCCGAACCCTTGGCAACAGAAGCTCCCTCATGCTCAAACAGAATCGGAAGAGTTTTATCATCAACATAATCGAACTTAACGGTAATTTTAGCGGGGGTAACGCTCAAAACCTTAACCCCGGTAGAATCACCGCTACAGGTAGCATTAAGCTCAAGCTCATATTCTCCTGCCTTATCAACACCAACAACCGCAGCGGATACCGAAATATCCGAAGAAGATAATCTCGAAACCAAATAACTCGGTCCGCTTATCTTAACACTGGCATTTTTATCGCTATGCGAAATAGCTTCTAATTTAATATCTGCGGCATAGGTGCCTTCGGTCGAGAC